>JAHDDN010000098.1 GCA_020629335.1 Chitinophagales bacterium
TCTCCAGCCCCTGCAATTAAAAGAATCTCAAAGGTATCTTTATTTTTTATCAAATCGAAAAGTTCTTCTTTTTTTAATAATGATACTGGCACTTTTTTTTCTATTTTATCTACTATCAATTGAGAAGTAACTCCTTCAATTGGTTTTTCCCTTGCAGGATAAATGTCTAACAAAATAACCTCATCAGCCAAGGAAAGACTTTCTGCAAATCCATCTGCAAAATCTTGTGTTCTTGAAAACAAATGCGGTTGAAAAATTATTGTAATTTTTTTATTTTTATATATCTTTTTCGTCGAGTTTATTAATACCTTTAATTCTTCTGGATGATGTGCATAATCATCAATAACTGTCAAATCATCTGATTGAATGATATACTCGAATCTTCTTTTTATTCCTTTAAAAGTACTTAATGCTTTTTGTACTAATGCAGGATCAATTTCTAAAACATCCGTAACAGCTGCTGCTGCAAGTGTATTTTCTACATTATAATCTCCTGTTAATAAAAGGTTTAGCTCCAAGCTTTCATTATCTTTTCTATTCCAATCAGCTAAATATCTATTATTTTTAGTTCTTAAATTAGAAATATAGTAATCTGATTTTTCATTATTAAGATCATATGTTCGATAATATTTTGGATTAAGTACCCTTTTATTGGCTACATCTTGATTAAGGATTAGCATCCCTTCATTAGTGTTTAGGTTTTGAACAAAGTCATCAAAACCTTTTTCTAATGACTCAACATCTCCATATATATCTAAATGATCTGCATCAACTGCTGTAATTACTGCGATATCTGGATAGAGCTTTAAAAAGCTACGATCATACTCATCTGCTTCTACCACAACTACCTTTTCATTATCCATCCAAAAGTTAGTTTCGTAGTTGACTGTAACTCCTCCAATAAAGGCGGTACAACCAATTCCACTATCTCTTAAAATGTGTGCAATCATGGATGTAATAGTTGTTTTCCCATGTGTGCCAGCTACAGCGATAGTGAATTTATCTTTACAGATTTCTCCTAGAATTTCAGCCCGTTTTTTCACAGGATAATTCTCTTTTTTGAAATAGCTTAATTCTGAATGTGATTCAGGGACAGCTGGCGTGAATATGATTAAATCGGCGTCTTTGTTTGCTTGATTTAAATCATCTTCAAAATGAATTTCTATTCCTTCTTCAATCAATTGATCGGTTAAGTTCGTAGGTGTTTTATCATACCCACTTACTTTCAATCCTTTTTGATTAAAATAACGAGCCAATCCACTCATTCCTATTCCACCGATTCCGATGAAATAAACTGCTTTTATGTCATTAAGTTCAATCAATTTTTTACTAATTTTAGTACTTCCTTTGCTATTTTTTCGGCGGAATCAGTACGCGCCAAAGCTTTAATATTTTTGGCTAATCGATTCATCCTGTTTTCATCCTTCAAAACTTCTTGGACGGCATCAAACAATTGTGCTTTTGCTTCGTCGTCTTTGACCATTAAGGCAGCCTCTTTTTCAACCAAAGATTTAGCATTGCTAGTTTGGTGATCTTCAGCCACATTTGGAGAAGGCATTAGGATAGTTGGCTTACCAATAATGCATAATTCAGAAATGGTGCCTCCCGCTCTTGAAATAATCAAATCTGCAGCGATATAGGCCAAATCCATTCGATCAATAAAATCGAGTGCTTTTATGCTATCCGCATAGGGGGCTGCTTTTTCTCTCGCTTCTTCGATATAAATCTTCCCAGCTTGCCAAATCAATTGAATTCCTTGATCATGGAAATTTTTCAAATGATGAATGATCGCATTATTAACTCCTCTTGCCCCTAAGCTTCCTCCTGTTATAAAGACCACTTTTTTATTCGGGTCTAAACCGAAGTGTTTCAAAGCTTCTTCTTTAGTTCCTTTGATATGAATTATAGCATCTCTTACAGGATTACCTAAATTCACAATTTTTTGTTGTTCAAAGAATTTATCCATTCCGTCATAAGCCACACAGATTTTTTGAACTCTTTTAGAGAGTATTCGATTCGTGACTCCAGGAAAAGCATTTTGTTCTTGAATTAATGCTGGCACTCCCATCATCGTAGCTGCTTGTAATAAAGGGCCACTTGCATATCCGCCTACTCCGATTGCTACATCAGGCTTAAATTTTCTTACGATGAAAAACGACTTAGTCAAACTATGTCCCAGTTTAAAGGGGAACATCAAGTTTCTTAGCGTTATTTTTCTGTGAAACCCACTTATCCAAAGGCCCTTAATCGGGTAGCCTGCTTTGGGTACTTTTTCCATTTCGATACGGCCTTTAGCTCCTACGAATAGAAATTCTGCATTAGGCACTTCCTTTTTCAAGGCATTAGCTATTGCAATAGCAGGAAAAACATGACCGCCTGTTCCTCCGCCACTTACTATGACTTTAAGTGGTTTAGGCATTACTTAATTTTGCTTTTTTAATCTTTGGTTTTCTTTCTATATACCTACTTAGGCTGATGAGTGTCCCCATCATAACTCCAGTTAGTATAATAGAAGTTCCCCCCCAACTAACAAAAGGAAGTGTAATTCCTGTAGGAGGAAGCAAGCCAACTGTTACTGCCATCGTTACCATTGCTTGTAAACACAAGCATAGACTAAGGCCAATAGCTAAAAGAGCACCAAAGGCGTCTCTACTTTTTCTAAATATTTGCACTCCTTTCCAAAGCAATGCAAAATATAGAGCCATCAAACCTAAACCGCCAAACAACAAACCATACTCTTCTATGATAATCGCATAAATAAAATCGGAAAATGATTGAGGTAAAATCGAATAGATTTCGCTTTTACCTGGCCCTTTACCATATAATAAGCCACTTTCTGCGATGGCTGTTTTAGACCAAGCTGTTTGTTGGCTTTCGATTCCTTGTACAAAATTACTCAATCGGCTTTCCCAAGTACCTACCCTACCGAATCCTATACCAATCGTATTCAGGTAAAAGATCGTAAAAATGCATATCGCTGCTGAGCTGACCATTCCAAAAATATGGCTAATCCTCATTCTACCAATAAACATTAATGTCAATGCTGTAGTAAAAAGTAAGGCCGTTGTTGATAAATCCTCTGGTAAAATCAACATACAAGTAACGATAGTTGGTAAAATTATCGGAACAAATATATCTTTGAAGCTTTTAATCTTAGATTGGTATTTGGATATAGCTAAGGCTAAGTATGAAATTAATCCAAACTTGGCCAGCTCTGAAGTTTGAAAGAACTCTAAGCTTCGGGTCGCTCCTGATTTTTCTACCCCCCAAAAGAGAGTGGCAATTAATAATGGAATGATTAGCAACATCAATACATTTACGTATTTTTTAAGTTGCAAAATTTTCACATGGTGAAAAACAAAAATGGCCAAGAAGCCTAAGAAAAGCATCATGGAATGACGAAATAAATAGTAGTTAGTTCCAAAGAATTCTTGCGAAAAGGCTAAATTCCTTGAGGTACTATACACTGCTAAAAGTGAATAGATGAATAGGAATATAGCTATCGCCCATATTCCTTTATCTCCTTTTAAATATTTTCCTACTAATTCTTGCATCTCATTAGTGATTTAAGATCTTTACTGCTTTTTTGAATTGCTCTCCTCTATCTTTATAGTTCTCGAAACGATCAAAACTCGAACAAGCAGGTGACAACAAAACGGTTTCATTTTTTTTTGCTAATTGATAGCTTTTTTGTACTGCGGTTTGCATATCAGGAACTTCTATTATTTCAAACTGTTCGCTGAATGCTTGAATAATTTTAGTATTATCTTCTCCTATAGCAATAATGCATTTTACTTTTTGTTGAGCAAGCTCCATCAATTCGTTATAGTCATTGCCTTTATCTGTTCCGCCCAGTAGCCAAATGGTTGGTTGATCCATTGCTTCTAAGGCATACCATACAGAATCTACATTAGTAGCCTTTGAGTCATTGATGAATCTAATTCCATTAATTGTCGCAACCGTTTCTAATCTGTGTGTAAGGCTTTGAAAATCATTGACTGTTGCTGCTATTTGATAATAATCTAAGCCGACTAATAAGGCAATATTGATTGCTGCCATCGCATTATACTGATTATGTAGCCCTTTAAGGCTAAGTGCATTACTATCAAAAATTAGGCTTTGAGCATTTAACTCAAAGAGTAAGTTTTTTTCTTTTTTGAATGCTCCTTTTTCTAATTCCTTAGTTAAGCTAAAGCCTACTGGAGTGGCATGGATGGTATTTTTTTCCATAAATGCCTGCATATTATCGTCATCTACATTATAAATGAAATAATCTTCCTCCTTTTGATTTTGGCTAATCCTAAATTTAGATGCGATATAATTATTCATATCATACTCATAACGATCTAAATGATCAGCTGTAATATTTAGCAAAACAGCTATCCAAGGCTTAAATTCTGTAATTCCATCCAGTTGAAAACTGCTTAATTCTAAGACGTAATAAGCTTTTTCTTCCTTGAGTAATTCTCTCGCAAAGCTATTGCCTATATTGCCTGCGACTCCTACATCTAAGCCTGCATTTTTCAGTATTTCATAAGTGAGTGTAGTGGTGGTTGTTTTGCCATTACTCCCAGTTATTCCGATGATTTTTGCAGTTGTAAATTTAGCGGCCCATTCGATTTCTGAAATGACTGCTATATTTTTATTTTTCAGTTTTTTAATTAATGGTGCTTTATCGGGTATACCTGGGCTTTTGATCACTATAGCTGCTTCTTGTATAATCTCCCAGCTATGTCCTTCTTCTTCAAAAGGAATTTCATTTTCTTGTAATTCCTTTTTAGCACTTTCATTAATTGATTTGAGATCCGAAACAAAAACATCATAGCCACGATTTTTGGCTAATAATGCTGCTCCGATTCCACTCTCACCTGCTCCGAGTACTATTATTTTCTTAGACTCTATCAATTATCTCATTTTTAGGGTCACGAAAGTTAGTACTGCTAAGAGGATGGTTGCTATCCAGAATCGCGTTACGATTTTGGGTTCGCTAATCCCCTTTTTTTGATAGTGGTGATGGAGTGGAGACATTAAGAATATCCTTTTGCCTGCCCCGTATTTTCTCTTAGTATACTTGAAGTAACTTACCTGCATCATAACCGATAAATTTTCGGCTAAGAATACCCCACAAAGTATTGGGACTAATAACTCTATTCTTAGTGCTAATGTCATGGTTCCAATGATTCCGCCTATAGCTAAGCTACCAGTATCTCCCATAAATACTTGTGCTGGATAAGCATTAAACCATAGAAAACCAACGCAAGCTCCCACAAAAGCGGCTGCAAAAATCAGCAATTCTCCTATTTGTGGAAGATGTAGAATATTGAGATAATTAGCCGCAATAATGTTTCCTGAGACAAATGCGAATATACAGAGTGTAGCTCCGACAATTCCAGATACTCCTGTTGCTAACCCATCTAATCCGTCTGTCATATTGGCTCCATTAGAGACGGAGGTGATGATAAAAATCACCATTGGAATATAGATGAGAAAGGCCCATTTATGATAACCATCACCTAGGAATGATAGAATGGAGCCATAATCAAATTCCCATTGTTTAAAGAATGGAACATGTGTAACAGGCGCTCTATATTCCATCATTGTTTTCTCTACTCCATTGTCATCAAATTGATAACGATTGACTTCGTTATAATGCGTTTTGGTCAAGTCATTTGAAATATCTTGTCGCACTTTTATATCACTGTGAAAGAACATCGTTAGGCCAACAATTAAACCGAGTCCAACTTGGCCTATTATTTTGAAGCGGCCTGCAAGGCCTGCTTTATTTCCTTTGAATACTTTAATATAATCATCTAAGAAGCCTACAGCTCCCATCCAAATGGTGGTAAGCAGCATTAAGATAATATAGATATTATCTAGTTTAGCAAATAGAACTGTTGGCAAAACGATGGCGGTGAGTATGATGACTCCTCCCATCGTTGGTGTGCCTTGCTTGGAAGATTCTCCAGCTAAACCCAGCTCTCGTACAGTTTCTTTTACTTGTTGCTTTCTCAGTAAGGCGATCCATTTTTCGCCTAGTATTAATGAGATTACTAAAGAAAAGATAATCGCTAATGCTGCTCTAAAAGAGCTGAACTGAAAAAGGCCTGCACCTGCGAGTTCAAAGTTTTTCTCTAAATATTCAAATAGATAATATAGCATTTAGTCCTTCTAAATTTTTTTGTTCATTATTTCTTGCCAAATTTCTTTGTCATCAAATGGGAATCGCTCTCCATTGATTTCTTGATAATTTTCGTGCCCTTTACCTGCGATCAGGATAATGTCTCCTTCTTGGGCCATCATGCCTGCTGTTTTGATAGCTTCTTTTCTGTTGGTAATTGAGAGCACTTTATTATAATACTCTGCTGCGACTCCTTGCTGCATATCCTCGATTATTTTATCTGGATTTTCGGTGCGAGGATTATCTGAGGTCAGAATAATTCGATCACTCAAAGAACAGGCTACCTTGGCCATTAGTGGCCTTTTGGTTTTGTCACGATCACCGCCACAGCCGACTACTGTAATGAGTTGTTCATTTTTAGTTCGGATTTGGTTAATCGTTTTTAGCACTTTTTCGAGAGCATCTGGGGTATGTGCATAATCTACGATGCCCACGATTTTATTTTTTTGGTCAACCATATAATCGAATCGACCTTCGGCAGTTTTCAGTTGGCTTATTTTCACTAAAGCCTCTTCTGGTTCGATGTCTAACAATATAGCTGTTGCATAAATGGCGGTAACATTATAAGCATTAAAATCACCGACGAGTAAGCTGTATAATTGTTGATTATTAATTTCGATTAGCATGCCATCGAAATTATTTTCAAGTACTTTGGCTTTAAAATCTGCCATTGATTTTAGGGCATAGCTTTGAATATTTGCTTTGGTGTTCTGCACCATTACACGTCCTCGTTTATCATCTATATTGACCAGTGCAAAAGCGGACTTTGGTAGTTGATCAAAAAAGGTCTTTTTAGCTTTTAGATAAGCGTCAAAAGTTTGGTGATAGTCCAAGTGATCGTGAGATAAATTGGTAAAAACACCTCCTGCAAAATGTAGGCCTTCGATTCTATGTTGATCTACGGCATGTGAGCTTACTTCCATGAAGCAGTATTCGCATCCGATTTCTACCATTTGTGCCATTAGACGATTCAGTTGAATGGCATCTGGTGTAGTAAGTGTAGAAGTAATTTCTTCTTCATCTACTAAGTATTTAATAGTTGATATTAGCCCTGTTTTATACCCTAAGCTTTTAAAGAGGCGATAGAGTAAAGTGGCTATGGTTGTTTTCCCGTTAGTACCTGTTACTCCTATCAATTGTAAATTGGTAGAAGCTTGGTCGTAAAAATTAGCGGCCAACTTTCCTAGCTCTTTGCTTGTATTAGTCACTTGTATATAGGTGACTGTTTCTTTTATTTCATCTGGCCAATCTTGGAGCACGATAGTTGTGGCTCCTTTTTCGATAGCTGAATGGATGTATTTATGACCATCCAGTTTTTCTCCTTTGATGGCGACAAACAAGCTATTGGGCATACACTTTCGAGAATCAAAAGTTATATTTTCAATATTTTTGGTCTTGCTTCCCTCAATTTTAATTGGAGAAATGCCATTTAGTATATCGTTTAGTAACTTCACAATTTTATCCTAAATCGATTGTAATGACATCATTTATTTCAAAGTCTTTTCCTGGTTTAGGAAGTTGTTTTTTGACTGTTCCTTTTCCTGTAAATTTGACTTTTAAGCCACGGTTTTCTAAGATATATAAGGCATCCCTTAATCCCATTCCTCTTACATCAGGAATCACATCAGTATTAAAGATTTCTTCTTTTAAGCTATTTAAGATTAGGGTGTCTTGCGTATTATTTGTTTTCACCCAATTAGTTATTTGGCAATTGATAAATGGGACATCCATTTCATTATAAATCACTGCCATATCTTTTTGGTTACCATTTTTCATCAATGGTAGTTTTGTGATATCCAGGTTTCTTTCTTTCGCATTGACTGGTTCTATATTTTCATCGCTATATCCGTATACTTTTTCTGCAATTTTTTTGAAAATTGGGGCTGCGACGGCTCCCCCATAAATAGGTCCTGCGCTTGGTTCTTCAACAACGACAATACAAGAGTAAATTGGGTTTTCTGCTGGAAAATATCCAACAAAAGATGCAATATGTGCATTTCCATATCCACCTCCATCGGCAACTTGTGCTGTACCCGTTTTGCCTGCAATTTTAAGGTATTCCGATTTTGCCTTTTTGGCTGTTCCATCTTCAACCACAGCTTCTAGAGCAATCTGTACTTGCTTAGCCGTTTGTTCTGAACAAATTCTCTTAACTACTTGTGGTCTAAATCGTTGTATCAATTTTCCGTTTTCTTCAATACCTGATACGAGATAAGGTTTATTCATCACGCCATCATTAGCGATAGAGTTATAGAAGTTTAGTACTTGTAGAGGAGTATATGTGATTTCATATCCCATACTCATAAATGGCAATGATACTTTTGAGAATATACCCGTGACACCTGGTTTTACTTCCCCTACGAGGTCGATTCCTGTTGGTGAGAGTAAATCAAATTTCCTTAAATCTTCCAAATAGTCATCAACATCAGTATAGTTTTGAATCGCCAATTTTGCAAATCCTACATTAGAAGATTGCTTCAAACATTGTAAAATAGTGATATCTCTATCTTCGGCATTAGGATATACATCTACAATTGTTCTATCAGAAAATTTCCTTCTTCCTCCTTCGATATCAACATAATTTTCCAGATTAACTCTTCCATTTTCTATTAAGGTTGTTAGTAAAGGCACTTTCAAAATGGAGCCTAACTCCCTTGCTCTTGTTACTGCATAGTTTTCATTTTGTTCGATATATGTACTATCAGAAGTCCTTACACCTAAGTTGACAATTCCTTTAATTTTGCCATCATTGACTCCCATAAGAATGGCAGTACCTCTTGCTGCTTTGTTAGATTTAAGTCCTTGACGTAATTCTTCGTGTAAGATTTCTTGAAAAATGACATTAATATTAGTGTGTACATTTCTCCCTGGCTCTGGCTCTTGAAATTCTTCAATTGGCAGATAGACTCCTCTGGTGTGTCTTCTTAAAGTAACGTCCAGTTCACCTCCTTTGAGTTCTTTATTAAAACTAAATTCTATTCCTTTCCTAGCTTTATTATCCTTTACTTTCCCTAGTGTTGTTTTCGCTAAGGGATCTAATAGGTGAACTCTTTCTTTCTTTTCTTCGATGATTCTCCCGCCTTTATTTCTACCCCATTTTAGGATAGGGCATTTTTTTATTTGTTCTAATTTACGATGTGAGATATTATTAGCTAAAAATACATATCGATTTGTATCTCTCCTAGCTTCTTTGAGTTTGCTTGTCCAGTGGCTTTTGCTTTTACCTAGATGTTCTTTCAAACAATTGCACATTGTATCTAGGCTATCAATGAAGATTTTCTCTTTTAATACTGTTATATCTTGATAAAGTGTATAGACAGGTACTGTGGTGACAAGTGGTTGTCCATCATCACTACAGATATCTCCTCTTTTTCCGTAAAGTGTTTCGTCTTTAAAAAGTACGCTAGGTTCATACTGATCTCCTTGAGTAGCATATATACGCAATACTTGGCCAATAATAGTGGCTCCAAAAAGGAGTACCCCTATAATAACCAAATAGGAACGTATCAGTATTTTTCTTTTAATGTTCAAACTAAAGGTAGTTTAAGGAAATTAGGAAATCAGTGCGAAAGGTTTAAATATTAGTCGGCGAATACGATTGGAGGTTTAACTGACACTCCGTATCCTTTTTTTTGTCCTTCCTTTACTGCTCTATTATGTCGAGTTTGTTGCATATATTCTTGCTTAGCAGAGATCAAATCCCATGAAAGAGCTTCGTTAGTGGTATTTTCTCTCATGAGCATTCGCTTATTTTTTTCAGCAAAGCTTCCATTCCAGATATAGACAATACCTAATAGTACAATAAAGGCGATAAAGGTGATATTATTCATAATACCTTTACTGCTCAATACATTTTTCAGCCCAAGTGGCTTGAGTATTGAGAATAGTCCTACCAAAAACATTCTTGGGTAGGCTTTTTTTATTTTGAATTTTCCCACTTTAGCCATACGAATTTAATTTTTCTCAGCTATACGTAACTTGGCACTACGTGCCCTTTTATTAGCTGCAATTTCCTTTGGAGAAGGAATTATTACTTTTTTATTAATTTCTTTAAATGGTTTTTCTGATCTTCCATAGATATCTTTTTGCTCAATTCCATCAAAGCTTCCTCGTTTGATAAAGTTCTTGACCAATCGATCTTCTAGTGAATGATAAGAAATAACTACTAGCCGCCCCCCTGGTTTGATCAGTTCAGCAGACTGTGTTAAAAGTTGTTGAATAGCGTCCAATTCGCCGTTTACTTCTATTCTAAGAGCTTGAAATATCTTTGCTAAAAATTTGTGTTCTAATCCTTTAATAAATGGTGCAATGACATTTCTTAAATGTTCAAGTGTTTCAATTTTTTGTCTATCTCTGGCTGTCACAAATGCTTGTGCAATTTTGCGCGCCGAGTTTACTTCTCCGTATGTCTTAAGTATATTGGTAAGCGTTTCTAAATCGTAATTATTGATAACATCTGCTGCTGTTAGTTCCTCCTCTTTGTTCATTCTCATATCAAGGGGGCCATCAAATCTGATGGAAAATCCTCTTTCTGCTGTATCGAATTGATGAGAAGAAACACCATAATCGGCTAGTAAGCCATCAATTTGCTTTACATTTTCCAGTCGCAAAAAGCGCTTAATGTGTGCAAAGTTCTGATTGATTAAGGTAAATCGTTCATCATCTATCGCATTCTGAGCTGCATCTGTATCTCTATCAAAGGCTATCAATCGACCGCCTTTTAAGTGTTTTAGAATTTCTCTTGAGTGCCCTCCGCCCCCGAATGTTGCGTCTACATATATCCCATTGGGGTTTTGAATTAGTCCCTCAACGGACTCATTCAGTAGAACTGCTGTGTGATATTTCGTCATCTTCTTGCTCTTCTTCAATCTGCACATTTCCTAAAATTTCTGCTGCGAGATCAGAACACTCTTCTGGATCACAACTAGAAACTTCTTCCTTCATATCAATGGGCCATAATTCAATCAATTCTAATCCTCCCATCAAAAAGACTTCTCCTTTTAGTTGATAATCTGCTATAAAGATTTTGGGAATCAATAAGCGGTTATAACTATCGAAGGTCAATTCTCTGGCTCCACTCAACAACATTCTTTTTAAACGTCTATGCTTTGGGTTGTAAGGGTTTAATTTACTAACTTGCTTCAACACCTCTTTCCAAGAAGTGTGAGTATGAAGATTTAGACATCCAGCATCCATTCCGCGATTGATGAACATAGAATGTTGTTCATCAGGAGGCAGTTGCTTGACAAAGGTGGAAGGAAGAACAAAACGTCCTTTTTTATCCAGCTTGCATCTAAAATCTCCTAAGAATCCAAGCATTTTTTAGGCGCCTTTATTAAGAATAATGTTTAATTTGACACTTTCTGACACAATTTACCACTAATTTTAAAAAATTAAAAATGAGTTAAGTGATTTTAAATAATGTAGTTAGCTCCTTATTTAGTGTTTGAACTTGAGATAGTTAAACATTATCCTCTGAATATCAGATACATACACAATTTACTTTAAAATCTAATTAAAATAAGCATATTATTTATCCACAACACAATTCATTGATTTTCAATTACTTAAAACAATTGTCAACACAAATTGAAATGTGGATATTTTTTGAAAAAAACTTATCCACATTGATTTTTTTCTTATAATTTTTTACTATATAGAAGGGTTAAAAAATTGAAGACTTTATCATTTTATGAAGCACTCAGAAGGGCTGTGTTAAATTTGATTGAGGCGTACTTTTATGATAAGTAATCGGACTTTAAGAATTGACATTTGTAGGCTAAAATCTGTTCTTGGCTTAGGGATGGGAACGGTATGCAGCGTTTATGAGGCGACTTATGGAGCTTAGGTAGACGCAGGCTGGCCCGCAGGGCAGACAAGTATGCCTTAGCGAAATAGGAGCGGCATAGCTGCATAAGAGTGGACAGCCCGACCATGCGCCTTCGGCGAAAGATGAATGATGAATGCATAATGATTAATTGGCTCGTGCTGTGCACTTGCCTTTGTGAGCGCATGGGAAGCCCCTAAAAATAACTATGAGCTATAAACAATGAAATGATGAACTGAATGAGTAATATACCGACGTATTGGTTGCCCTTAAGCTATATGTGAGTCAAGAGGGAATGTTTGAGTCACTTAAGCTTCAATGATCGCAATAAACTCACTTAGCATCATTGCTGTGGCACCCCATACAACATGCCCATGTATATCATAATAAGGGGCCTCAAATTCCATTCCTTGCACATTTAAAACTTTCTGTTTAACGGTACTTTTTTCTCTTAATAAGGATAAGGGTACTTCTATAATACTGGCGACTTCTGAGCTTTCTAATACAAATTGAGGTCGTTGATTCATATATCCAACAACTGGCGTTACTAAAAATTGACTTGGGGGAATAAATAGCTCACTCAACCGGCCTATCACTTGAATATCTTCACTAGGAACGCCTACTTCTTCATAGGTTTCTCTTAGTGCCGTTGCTTCTCTGTCGGTATCTGCCTCTTCTACTTGTCCACCTGGAAAACTGATTTGTTTGCTGTGTACGCCTCCTTTTGTACGCTCCATGAGTACGAAATGGGTTTCTCCAAGCTCATTGGGATAAAGCAATAATAAGACCGCCGCCAAACGAGGATTTTCAGGGACTTTGACCTTTAAACGTTGCAGACGGCTAAAGGAAGCCATTTTGAGTTGAGCATCTAAGCCTGGCAAGGGCTTTTGTAAAGCTTTTGTGAGTGTTTCTTGTATTATTTGTATGGTCATAATTACTTCAGCTATTCAAAATGGGTCAATAAATATCATCTATTTCAACAAACAAGGAAAGTAGCGGATGGTTTGGCAAGATATTGGCGCTCGATTAGCGAACATAATAAGAGTTCATCTTGTTTTCAAGATATATTATTAAATTTGCGACTCGAAATAAGAGTTAAGTAGCTAAAGTTAATTATTTCGGCAGTTCTGATGGCCTCTTTTTAGCTTATCCTGCGTTGCTTTTCTTAGCAATAGCCCTGCTATTACTGGCGAAAACCGCCTTGGCTAAGCTAAAAATAAGCTCATCAAGAATGCACGAATAATTACCTTCAACTACTTAAGCAGTTAAACATAAATAATCGTAGCTTTCTGATGGATTATTTTCAAGAAGCGATAATTATTTAAATTCAACTACTTATGAGTAATACAACGGTAAAACCTTACAACAATAGCGACTCTACTAAAAAGGAGGAAGTAGCTCAGATGTTTAACAATATCGCTCATCGTTATGACTTCCTAAATCACTTGCTCTCTATGGGCATTGATAGGATATGGCGACGAAAAGGCATCAATTTGCTCAAGGCTATCCAGCCAAAGCAAATCTTAGATGTGGCAACAGGCACGGGCGATTTTGCATTAGAAGCATTACGATTGAATCCAGACAAAGTAATAGGTTTGGATATTTCTAAGGAAATGTTAGCGCATGGAGAAGAGAAAATCCGCAAAAAAGGGCTATCTAACAAGATCAGTATGCAGTTAGGAGATTCAGAAAATATGCCTTTTGAGGACAATACTTTCGATGCTATAACCGTTGCATTTGGTGTAAGAAATTTTGAAAATTTAGAGAAGGGCTTAAAGGAGATGAACCGAGTTATGAAAACGGGTGGCAAAGTAGTCATATTAGAGTTTTCTAAACCAACCCAATTTCCTATCAAACAGGGTTTCAACTTCTACTTCAAACATATCTTACCAAGGATTGGAAAGTTAGTATCCAGCGATAATAGAGCGTATACTTATCTGCCCGAATCCGTTAAGGTTTTTCCAGAAGGAAAAACATTCTTGAATATTCTTGAAAAATCAGGTTTTAAAACAACTACATGCGAGGCACAAACCTTTGGAATTTGTTCCATTTATACGGGCATAAAATAATAGGATTAGTTTTAATCAGCTTTTTGCTTCCGCTCCTAGCAGAGGCGCAAATGAATTTACCTAATCACGACCGCAAGAAGATACACTTCGGTATTGGATTCGGGCTTAACTCCTCTAAATTTCAAGTGGTGCATTCAGAAGAGTTTACGCAGCACGATAGCATTAAGGTAGTTGAGTCGCCTTGGTCACCTGGTTTCAATTTGGGTATCATCTCCAATCTACACTTAACGAAGCGTTTGGACTTACGATTTATCCCAACGCTCATTTTCGCAGAAAAGGATTTATCTTATACTGAGATTCGAGAAAGTTCAGATACGACTTTCACTCGTACTATCGAGTCTATCTATATCGACTTTCCACTGACCTTCAAATACAAATCAGATCGGATATTCGACAATTTCCGTTTCTACGCTTTAGCCGGCATTCGTTTCGACTGGGATTTAGCTTCTAACTCCAAAAAGCGAAAGGCAGTAGTCGTCAAGGTTGATCAATTTGATATAGTAGCCGAGTATGGTCTGGGCTTGGAATTTTACTTCCCGCTCTTCATCTTATCACCAGAGATTAAACTAACCTACGGCATTCCGAATGTATTCGTAGACACCCCTGATTTCCAATATTCCAATGTCTTAGATCGATTGCGTTCGAGATCGATTATGTTTACGCTACAGTTTGAGGGATAATTGGGAAATTCAGATATTGGTTGGTTAATAATTAATTGCCTTTTGTAGAGACAAGGCATGCCTTGTCTCTACGGGAGACCGACACATTTATTTAAAAAAAAAGGGCCGACACATAGGTCGGCCCCTACAAATTATTTATCATTTACAATTCATCGTTCATTATTAATTTGGGGCTTCCCCTTCCTTATTTTTTCATCGGACCGTAGGGGCGCTACCTATGTGTACGCCCTCCGATGAAAAAATAAGGAAGGGTCGGGCTGTCCGTTCTTATGTGGCTATGCTGCTCCTACTCTGCTAAGTGC
>JAHDDN010000099.1 GCA_020629335.1 Chitinophagales bacterium
TATAACAAATATTATAAAGTTACCCAAAATTTGCGTGAGGGATGGAAGCGGTATGTGGCGGCCATGCTGCGATTTACGGCGCTTAGTGATGTGTAGGCTCCTTAGAGACAAACAGCACTTAGCAGAGTAGGAGCAGTATAGCCACATAAGAGTGGACAGCCCGACCCTTTCTGATTTTTGGCCAGCATTGTAGGGGCGGATCTATGTGTCCGCCCTCTGGCCAAAATCAGAAAGGGACACGCCCAAATAAAAAAAAATCATTTTAAGAAAGTCGTGTAAAAAAGAAACATATGGATATATCCTTTCGTAAGAAAAAAAGATGAAAAAGGTGTTAAAAAAAGAAATATCGGCATAATAGCTGCACCTTTTAAAATGAAAAACATACACATATGCTAGATAAATACTCTAATTACTTGATTTTATTTACCTTTTTTGTTTTAAATACTGTTTTCATTCTTTTAGGAACAGAAATTGCCACTGCGCAGTGTTCAGATAGTGGGAATTATTGGAATAAAAGTTGGAAATCTTGTACAACTAGTCCCAATCCTAATCCTATAAGAGGAAACTCACATTGGATTATGTATGAGTTTCAGACTAATCAAAATATTGACTCGACTCATATTTGGAATGCTAATAAAGTAGGGGAGAGCCAATATGGTATTAATGAGGTGATCGTAGATTATTCTACTGATGGTAGTACCTGGGAAGAATTGGGTACTTATAACTTTCCGCAAGCTTCGGAATTAGATACTTATCAGGGTTTCACAGGCCCTAATTTCGGAGGAGAATACATAAAGAAAATTGTTTTCACGATTGTTTCAACTCATGGAACTGGTGATTGTGCTTCTGTATCTGAAGTACAATTTAAGGTAACAGATGAAGTTTGTAATGGCGTATTAGATGAATGTAATGTTTGTGATGGTCCTGGCGCTCCAACTTGGTATTTGGATGCCGATAATGATGGAAAAGGAGATGCCAATGTTACTTTAGTAGATTGTTTACAACCAACAGGTTATGTCATGGATAATACTGACCCATGTGATGATGGTACCTTAGGTTGGTCAGATATGGCGACCCTATTTGATGAAAACAATTGTACGAATTGTCATAATTCAGTCGCAATGACTAGTGGCTTGAATTTGGAGTCTTATCCAAGTTTTATGTCAGGAGGAGATAATTGTGGGCCTTTCATAACAGTGGGTACCACTCTTTCAGAAATTATATTAGTAGGCAACGTTAGTTGTAATAATGGAACGGTAGAAACATCGATGAATACAAATGTCGGTTTTGCTATTAGTATGGATGAAATTGCTCAAATACAGGAATGGATAGATTCAGGCGCGCCAGAATATTGTTATGATGCTTGTAGTGGCACCTTAGATGAGTGCGGTGTTTGTGATGGCCCTGGAGAAAGTACTTGGTATGCAGATTTAGATGGAGATGGTTTGGGAGATCCTGCTTCCTCTATTACGACTTGTTTCCCTCCTAATAATTATACAGATAATGCAGATGATGGCGATGATACTTGCTTTGGTTTTGGAACAGGTGTATGTGGCGATTGTAGTGGGACAATTTCTAATCAAATCGTAGAGGCAAAGGTGCTTTTAGAAGGGCCATATATGAGTAGTGGAAACATGCACACTAACCTATTAGATTCTAATCTTTTACCAACAGATCAGCCATTCAATAGAAGCCCTTGGAATTATGCAGGTACAGAATCAGTAGTAGGCTTTCCGTCAAACGTAACAGATTGGGTATTAGTAGAAGCGAGATGTATAGACGATCCATCGCAATTTATAGAAAGAAAAGCAGCATTTGTAAGAAATGATGGAACAATTATTAGCCCCGATGGATCAACAGGAGTAGAGTTTTCTTTCCTAAAGCCAGGTTCTAATTATCACCTAGTGATCAGAAGTCGTAATCACTTAGCTATTGCTGGAGATAATTATTTAAACATCCCTCAGGTGATGTCTTATGACTTAACTGCCGTTGCTAATGTATATGGAGGAAGCACTCAAGTAAGTGCCACTTCAGACGGTTTCCATGTCATGAAAGCGGGAGAATTTAATAGTAATGGTGTTTATACCATTTACGATTTCAATTCTTATTATGGAAATTCTTCGCTCATGAATCAGTACTCAGACATCGATTGTAATTTTGATGGTAATGTAACTGTTGCAGATTATAATTTATATCGTACCAATGCGAGTGCAATCAGCATTGATTGGTTACAGTATTAAAATTAGAAGAGCTCCTAGCATTAACAAAAACAATAGCTTAAAAATCAAAAAATCCTATGAAATATACTTTTCTACTAGCTTTTATAACCATCTTTTCCAGTGATTTTGTTTATAGCCAATTCTATGAAGATCATTTTGGAACAGGTAATGACTTTGGCGTTGTCATTAGTTCAAGCCCAGATGAATCAGGCTATGAGGGAGAAAACTCCCTGAATGGTACTGGTTATTTTGTAGATGAATCTGGTGCTGCCAGATTTTTAGGACAAGCTGCTTTAGGTGCCAATTATGAGACGATACAATACGTATCTCAAATTGGTATAGATGCATGGATAGATGAGCAAATGGCATTGCCTTCTAGTTCCTATTTGGACACTTACGATGAGATTCGAGATCAGGCAATGGATATTATAGGAACGCAATATGCGACACCTGACACTTTTAGAAGAAGAGACTACTTACAGTTTACTTTCTACGAAAAAGTTTTAAAAGAGCCAGATTTACTACGTCATAAAGTAGCTTTTGCTTTAAGCCAAATACTAGTCAATTCTCATAATATGACCAACTTAGTTAATCGATCACACGGATTGGCTAGTTATTATGATATATTATATAAAGGTGCTTTTGGAAATTATAGAGACATATTATTTGATGTTACTTTGCATCCAGCAATGGGTGTTTACTTAAGTACCTTTCAAAATAAAAGAGAAGATCCATTTACAGGAGTTTTGCCTGATGAAAATTATGCAAGAGAAGTCATGCAACTTTTCACCATCGGTTTATATGAACTCAATAATGATGGAACAAGAAAGTTAGATGCTAACGGAGATGTTATTCATACTTATGATATCGAAGATATTCAAGAGTTAGCCAAAGTATTTACAGGCTTTTCGGGAGGTGCTTATGACTTGGATTTCTATCCTCAATACACTGGGCAAGTGCCAGCTTTCAATGGCAGCTTTGCTTTATTTGATTTGACAGTACCTATGAAGGTGCATATTCAACATCACGAACAAGGATCAAAAGTTATGATTGATGGTTCTGTGATACCGCCTGGTCAAGGAGGTGTACAAGATATCAATGATGCCTTAGATGTATTATTCGCACACGATAATGTAGGTCCATTTATTAGTAGCAGATTAATTCAGCACTTAGTAAAATCTAACCCTACACCTCAATATGTCAATCGAGTAGCGAGCGTATTCAATGATAATGGGAGTGGAGTAAAAGGCGATTTAGAAGCAGTAGTTAAATGTATATTGACTGATCCAGAAGCTAGAAGTTGTGAATGGATAAATGATGCCGCAAGCGGTAGATTAGTACAACCAGTAGAAAGGTTTACTAATTTATTTAGAGGATTTGATATTAGTAGTCCTTCAGGCAAATTATGGTACTTAGATTTCAATTATACTTTTGGGAAAGTAGAGCAATCTTTCATGGCTTCCCCAACAGTATTTAATTTCTTTACGCCATTTTATGCTGAAGAAGAATATGTAGGAGCGAATAATATGGTCTCTCCAGAGTTCCAAATTCTGCACTCTACATCAGGTATTAACTATATCAATTTAATAGAGAATGCAATAAAGATTAGACCATTCATTAATCGAACAGGCACGCACCCAACGCTCCCTTACCTTGGAAATGATTTAACGGATACACCATCTTTAGATTTTACAGATGAAATAGCAGTTTATAATAACGACGGCTTAAGTGCGCTAATTGATCGACTTGATCTTATTATAGCTAAAGGACAATTAGATCCTGGAGTAAAGAATACAATCATAGCCTCAATTGGACTCATGTTAATAGATGATCCAGATCTAACAGCAGAAGATGTTGTCAAGGAAGCACTATATTTTATTATGATGTCGCCTAATTATATGATTTTGAAATAATAGTCATTCTAAATTTGAAACGAGAAAAAGCAAAATAAAATGGGAAAACATACACATAATAGAAGAGATTTCTTAAGCAAAATTTGTGGCGGTTGTGCGGCTTTAGGCGCTACCACACTTTTATCAGGCATCACCAATATGGGCCTACTCAATGCAGCAGCAGCAGCTAATGCACCACTGGTTAGACCACCAGGAAGTTATAAAGCATTAGTATGCATATTATTAGCAGGCGGAAATGATAGCTATAATATGCTCGTGCCGCGTGGTACAGATGAGTACAATGAGTACGCAACTATCAGAACCAATCTGGCTTTAGATCAAGCAGATTTATTGCCAATCAATCCGCTTAATCCTGATGGAAAAGAATATGGTTTACATCCTAACCTAAGTAATATTCAAAATTTGTTTGAAACAGGTAAAGCAGCTTTCGTAGCCAATATCGGTGCTTTAGTAGAGCCAACTACAAAAGCCAATTACCAAGATGATATCAATTTGCCCTTAGGTTTATTTTCTCATTTTGATCAAACACAGCATTGGCAAACCTCTGTTCCTCAATCCATCGACTCACTAGGTTGGGGAGGAAGATTAGCAGATATCCTTTACATGAATAATGCGAATCAGAATATCTCGATGAATATTTCTTTGAGTGGTGTTAACCTCTATCAATGTGGAAATAATGTGCAAGAATATGCCATCCAAAATACTGGTACAGGTAGTGTGGCAATTAATGGTGCATCAAATACCAATTTCTACAATACACTAAAGCGTCAAACACTCGATAATATCCTAGACGAAACCTATCAAAATATCCTCGAAACGGCTTACGGAAACTCCATAAGTGATTCTAAAAGTAGTTCGATAGAATTTGGTGCAGCCATCGCAAGTGGTACGCCATTCTCTACTAATTTTGGCGCAGATCGTCTGTCACTAAATTTGGAAATGGTTGCAAAAACTATTGCCGCCAGAGATCAATTAGGTATGACAAATCAGATATTCTTCATCAGTATGCCTGGCTTTGATACACACGACAATTTCATGTCAGGACACGGAGGCCTAATGGCCAATCTAGATGATGCTATCCAAAAATTCTATGATACAATGGTTGAATTAGGGCTGGAAGATAATGTCGTAACTTTCACCATGTCAGATTTCGCCCGTAAATTAATCTCCAATGGTAATGGTAGCGATCACGCATGGGGAGGACACGCCCTGATGTTAGGAGGCCCAGTCAATGGACAAAAAATTTACGGAGAATACCCAGATCTTTACGTAAATAATTCATTAGATATAGGAGCTGGAAGAATCATCCCAACCACTTCTTGTGATGAATATTTCGCAGAATTAGCGCTCTGGTTTGGAGCCTCTTCTTCCGATCTATACCAAGTGTTACCGAATATCACCAACTTCTGGACGCCAACGGCTACAGGTGGCCCACTTGGTATCCTAATGTAAAAATTTATTAAACATAAATTCCATTTGGCGTAGTCTTCCCCGGCTACGCCTTTTTTTTGCCCAATATTAATTTTAATTTGGGCGCACCCCTTCCTAATATTTTCATGCACCAGTAGGGGCAGACCTATGTGTCCGTCCACGAACTATGCTTTTTATATAGTCTAATCTTCCAAGTCCTCTAATTTTACTATTTACTTAGGGCGCAACCTGCGCGTATAAATAATAAGTGCGTAGCACAACCAAATTAATCATTTATCATTATGCATTAATCATTCGCCGAAGGCGCAGGTCGGGCTATCCGCTCTTATGAGGCTGTTCGCTAGTAAGTCCGCTAAGGTCTGCTTGTCTCTAAGGAGCCTGCGCATACCTAAGCTCCCTATACTAGCTCTCGACGCCTCATACCGCTCCTATCCCTTGCGCAAATCCCCAAAGCAAGCATAAATTTTTCACAAATAAGCTTAAGATATAATGTACAAATTATTGCGATTTATCGAAAATAAGTATGCTAAATTGAATTAGGTGAAAAAAAGACAAAAATTGATGTGGTAACAATGAATAAGCTCTATGTGGATTCTTGTTAATTTATTATCTTAGATCATATTTTAAGCTTTTAAAACCTAAAGGATATGCCTATGAGACTAATATTTTTTAGCCTTATGTTACTATTAAGTAGTAGCGCTTATATTTTCGCTCAAACCTATCAAGATCATTTTGGTACTGGCAATGATATCGGAGTAAGCATCTCTACCAGTGATACAGAACCCTCCTATGATGCCACCAATACCTTGAATGGAACAGGCTATTTCCCAGATCAAGCAGGCGCCTCCCGTTTTTTAGGACAATCGACTTGGGGATCTGATATGGAGAATATCAATTATGTCACACAAATAGGAATAGAAGCCTGGTTAGCAGAACAATTTACACTGACTGGGACGAGCTATTCTGATATGGTAGATAATATCTATAGCACAGCCTTAGCCGAAATCGAAGCAGTACATGGTACTGACTTAGATCTATACTGGGGACCAAGCCTGATGAACATATCTCACTGGCAAAAAATAGTAACAGAAGAAGACTATTTACGCCAAAGAGTAGCCTTTGCTCTAAGCGAAATATTAGTAACCTCAGCTCAAGTAGACCAATTAGAATCTCCTTGGATATTAGCCGCTTATTATGATATTCTATACAATGATACTTTCGGAAACTATAGAGATCTTTTATATGATGTGACCATGAGTCCAGCAATGGGATTATACCTATCTCATTTCAATAATCCCAAAACAGACGAAGCCAATAATATACGACCAGATGAAAATTATGCCAGAGAAATCATGCAGCTTTTCACCATCGGCTTATATGAATTGAATAATGATGGTACAGAACAATTAGACAGCAACGGCAATCCAATTCCAACTTATGATAATGATGATATCAAAGAGTTGGCTAAAGTTTTCTCAGGATTTAGTGGATCTGCCTGGCATCCATTAGTAGAAGCAGAATTAGATTTATACGATACCCCAACACAATTTGGTTGGTGGCCAGGTGCCTATGACCGAACAGTCCCCATGACCGTTTATGATAGCGATCACGAACCAGGCGCTAAATACTTACTAAATGGATATGTTATACCAAGCGGCCAAACGGGTTTGGAAGATGTAGATAATGCGATTGATCATTTATTCAATCACCCTAATGTAGGGCCTTTCATCGGTACTAAATTGATTAAATTATTGATTAAATCTAATCCAACACCAAACTATGTCAATCGAGTAGCAATGGCATTTAATAATAATGGCCAAGGAGTAAGAGGAGATATGCAAGCAGTCATAAGAGCCATTTATACTGATCCCGAAGCAAGAGATTGCGAGTGGATTGATGATATAAAAAGTGGAAAATTAAGGGAACCTCTCATTAGATATTCGCACATGATTAAAGCCTTTAATATTAGTAGCAATTCAGAAAGATACTGGTTCAGAGATAATTGGGGCTTTATCAATGAAGTGAAGCAAAGCTTTATGCATTCCCCAAGTGTGTTTAATTATTTTGTGCCAAGCTACGCACCTAATGGAGTTGTCAATGATAACGGAATGGTAGCTCCAGAATTCCAAATCTTAGATTCTAATACTGCGATCAACTACATCAATCAAACACAAAACGTCCTACAATACAACCCAATGTGGGTAACAGCAACAGTAGATCCAGAAAATCCCAATTTCTACGCCTTTGATATGGGACCAGATGATGAAACCTCACTTGATTATTCTGGAGAGATAGAAATATTAAACAGTGATGGATTGAGTGCATTAATTGATCACCTTGATTTATTGCTTTGTCATAACCAAATCATCCCTGCCAATAAAACACTAATAACCAATGCCATGCAAGAAGTCATTGATTCGGGCTGGTGGTCAGATGAAGAAATAGTAGGCTGGGCGATATACCTAGTAATGAATTTACCCGATTACGTCATCATGCGATAAAAAAACTATATGTCAAAACATCATTCCAATAAAAGTAGAAGAAAGTTTTTAGGACAGTTAGGTTGTACTGGCTTAGGCATGACGACATTCCTTTCTGGTATCACAAACTTGGGTTTAATGAATGCCGCAGCAGCATCTAATATGCCTATCTATATGCCGCCTTCTTGTAGTGATTATAAAGCGCTCGTTTGTCTGTCTCTTTCTGGAGGAAACGATAGCTACAATATGCTCCTACCAAGCGGCACAGATGAATATAATGAATATGCAGCCGTCAGAACTAACCAATCCTTGAATCAAGCAGATTTATTAGGAATTAATCCCAATACTTCAGATGGTAAAGAATATGGGCTACACCCCAACCTCACCAATTTACAATCCCTATTTGAAAATGGAAATGCCGCTTTCATTGCTAATGTAGGAACGCTGGTACAACCAACAGACCTAAGCTCTTATGGAACAGAACAAAATCTTCCACTGGGTTTGTATTCCCACTTAGATCAATTAAATCACTGGCAAACTTCTGTCCCTCAATCAAGAAATACCATCGGATGGTGTGGCCGTTTGGCAGATCTATTATATAGTGTAAATGATAATCAAAACATTTCTATGAATATTACCTTAAATGGTACCAATATTATTCAGAGAGGAAATGTAATCACGGAATATGCGATTGATCCCAATAATGGTAGTGTGACAATTTGGGGCTCAGACTCTAATGACTTCTTTAATACTCTAAAGAGGGAAACACTGGATAATATGATGGATCAAAGCTATCAAAATATACTAAAAACAGCGTATGCAGATGCGATTAATGGGGCCACTAATAACTCCTTAGAATTTAGCGCAGCTTTAGCCTCTATTACTCCCTTGACAACCGTATTCCCAGATACTAATATTGGGAATCGTTTCGAAATGGTCGCTAAAACAATAGCAGCTCGTGAAACTTTAGGCATGTGCCGCCAAACCTTCTTCGTAGAAATGGGAGGCTTTGATAATCACGATGAATTATTAAATGCACATGGTCTATTAATGACAGAACTCGATGATGCTTTAAATGCTTTCTGGAATGCGCTAGTAGAATTGGGCTTAACCAATGATGTAACCACCTTCAGCATCTCTGATTTTGCCAGAACCCTTACCTCAAATGGGAATGGAACTGATCACGGATGGGGAGGCCATGCTTTCGTTATGGGAGGAGCAGTTAATGGGCAAGATATTTATGGCCAATATCCTGACATCTACTTGGAGAATCCTTTAGATACAGGAGATGGTAGAATTATTCCAACTACTTCTTGTGATGAATACTTCGCAGAGCTAGCCCTATGGTTTGCGGATAATGGAACCGATACGCTATCAGCCACTCAATTAACTGATATATTTCCCAATATTACCAATTTCTGGTCACCTTCACCTGGAGCAATGCCCTTAGGATTTTTAGGCGCCTAAAATTGATTGGTCATCTATTGAAAATTTAAATTTATGCTAAATATATATTCAAAACACAAACTTACTTTTTTGCTGTTTTTTGTAACAGCGATCTTACTTATTTCAAATAAATCCTTAAATGGACAATGTGGAGATAATGGAAACTATTGGGAAAAAAGTTGGATGTCATGTGATTTAGATGCTAATCCAAACCCTATCCGTGCTAATAGCCATTGGATAATGTACGATTTTCATGTGAATCAAAATATTGACTCCTCTTATATATGGAATGCCAATAAAACAGGAGAAAGTCAATATGGATTTAATGAAGTCGTGGTAGACTACTCCTTAGATGGCACTAGCTGGATTGAACTAGGAACCTACAATTTTCCACAAGCTCCAGAGAGCAGCACTTATCAAGGATTTGAAGGCCCCGTTTTTGGTGGAGCCTATATCAATAAAATACTCTTTACCGTCATCTCTACACATGGCACTGGCGATTGTGCTTCGCTCGCAGAAGTACAATTTAAAGTAACTGATGAGGTTTGTAATGGCGTATTGGATGAATGTGGTGTCTGTGATGGCTCAGGTGCTCCAACCTGGTATTTAGATGCAGATGGTGATGGTGCAGGAGATGCCAATATCACTATAGTGGATTGTGAACAGCCAGAAGGTTATGTGGATAATAATGTAGACCTATGTGATGATGGTACTTTAGCATGGGCAGAAATGGCTACTTTATTTGATGAAAATAATTGTACAGGCTGCCATAATTCATTGAATCCAACCAGCGGTTTAGATTTAGAAACTTATGCAGGCTTTTCAATGGGCGGAAATAATTGTGGTCCTTGGATACGCGTAGGAACAACGCTGGCAGAAATCATAGAATTTGGTAATGTGAGTTGTGAAAATGGAGTCATAGAAAGCTCTATGAATCTAAATGTAGGCTTTGCAGTTAGTGCTGAGGAAATAGCACAAATACAAGAATGGATAGATTCAGGTGCACCTGAATATTGCGATGAGGCCTGTGATAGTGTATTAGACGAATGTGGGGTATGTGAGGGCGAAGGAGAACAGACTTGGTATGCTGATTTAGATCAAGATGGTTTAGGAGATCCTTCTACAGCTATAATAACTTGCTTTCCACCTTCAGGCTATACAAATAATGGAGAAGATGATGATGATGATTGCTTCGGCCTAGGTACAGGAGTTTGCTCAAATTGTGATGGGATCATTTCGAATCAAACCATAGAAGCAAGGGCATTCCTTGAAGGCGCTTATATTGGCGGAGGATTAATGCACACTCAATTGTTAGACGCTAATCTACTACCAAACAGCCAACCATTTAATAAAACCCCTTGGAATTATACAGGCTCTGAGTCTGTAAGCACTTTCCCCGCTAATGTCACAGACTGGATATTAATAGAAGCAAGATGTATAGCCGATACTGATCAATTAATAGAAAGAAAGGCCGCATTTATCCGAAATGATGGCGTGATTATTGCTCCAAATGGATCAATAGGAGTCGATTTCTCTCACCTAAAATCAGGGGAAGATTACTACTTAGTCATTAGAAGTCGTAATCACTTAGCAATTGCAAGCGATGATTACTTGAGCATACCACAAAGCAGTCCTTATGACTTTACATCAGCAGTTAATGTGTTCGGAAGTACTGGACAAGTCAATGCTACAGGCGATGGATACTATGCTTTGAAAGCAGGAGACTTTATCAGTAATGGGGTGTTCTCATTATCTGATTTCAATGCCTATTTAAGCAATTCCTCACTGGTGCAAGAATACAATGATATTGACTGTAATTTAGATGGAAATGTAACGGTGACAGATTATAACTTATACCGAGTTAATGCCAGTGCTATTGGTATTCCTTGGATACAGTATTAAAATTATAATTCAATGGCGTTTTATTGTGAAAATAGATTTATGAAGAAGTTGATATTTTTACTGCTAATCACCATGTTGATTGATAGTAGTATGGAGGCCCAATTTTATGAAGACCATTTTGGGACAGGGCATGATTTTGGGGTTTCGGTTAGCTCCAGTTCTATTACAAGTGGATATGAAGAAAATAATACACTAAATGGAACAGGGTATTTTTTAGACGAGCTTGGAGCATCTCGATTTTTATCTCATGCGACTTTCGGGCCCAGCTACGAAGATATAAATTATTTGACCCAAATAGGAGTAGATGCTTGGTTGGAGGAGCAATTTGCTTTGCCTTCGTCTTCTTATCTTGATACCTACCAAAGTATTTATCAGGAAGCCATGTCTCTTATTGAGGGAGTTTATGGAGAAGGAAATACAGACACTGATAGAAGAAGAGATTATCTATACTACACCTTTTATGAAAAAGTATGTAAAGATCCTGATGTATTAAGACAAAAAGTGGCTTTCGCTTTAAGTCAAATCTTGGTAGTTTCTACGCAATCATCCATCCTAGATAATAGAGGCTTTGCTACCTCAAGTTATTATGATGTCTTATATCAAGGTGCTTTTGGAAATTTTAGAGACTTACTGCATGAAGTAACACTGCACCCTGCTATGGGAATTTATCTAAGCCATTTTAAAAATGTAAAAGCAAATCCAGCTAATGGAACTTTGCCAGATGAAAACTATGCGAGAGAAATTATGCAACTTTTCACTATTGGATTGTATGAGCTCAATAATGACGGCACTAGAAAACTAGATGCTAGTGAAAATGTTATTCCAACTTATGATATCGAAGATATTCAAGAATTAGCCAAGGTGTTTACAGGGCTTTCAGGAAGTGCTTGGGATTTAATATTGAAGCCAGAAAATGCAGGAACATCCTTAACTTTTAATAAAGGTTATAATCATTATGATCTAACTCAGCCAATGGCCATGTACCAAGACTATCACGAAACCTCAGAAAAAATGATGATAGATGGCTCCGTGATCCCAGCCAATCAAGCAGGTATGCAAGACATAGATGATGCCTTAGATGTACTTTTTAATCACGATAATGTAGCCCCATTCATTAGTTATCGCCTAATTCAACAATTAGTAAAGTCTAATCCAAGTCCTAATTATGTAAATAGAATAAGCACAGTATTTAATGATAATGGAAGTGGAGTAAAAGGAGATTTACAAGCAGTAGTAAAAGCTATTTTGACCGATCCAGAAGCCATAGATTGTGAATGGACAGCCAATGTTACTCATGGTAAACTAGTTCCGCCAGTAGAGCGATTCACTAATTTATTCCGAGCATTTGATGTGAGTAGCCCCTCAGGAAAATTATGGTTTAGAGACTTTAATGAAATTTATGGTAAGGTGGAACAATCATTTTTAGCAGCACCAAGCGTATTTAATTATTTTACGCCATTTTATGCCGCAACTGGGATCTTAGAAGATAATGATTTGGTATCACCTGAATTTCAAATTTTGAATGCAACTACTGGAATCAATAGTATTAACCTGATAGAAAATGCGATTGATAATAGACCATTTGCTAATAGGACCGCAGTAAATCCCAATAATCTTCGCTTAACTACCAATAATGATGATGAACCCTTCTTGGATTTTAGTGATGAAATAGCCATTTATAATGCAGATGGCTTAGAAGCTTTAATTGATCGAGTTGACTTACTACTTTGTGCGGGCGAATTATCCGAAGAGGTAAAAGAAATTATCGTTGATGCAGTAGGTCAAATGGAGGCGAATAATAGTTCTTTTACAGATTTAAATGTGGTGGAAGAAGTCATCTACTTTGTGATGATGTCACCTAGTTATATGATTTCAAAATAAAAATAAGATGGGTAAACATACACACAATAGAAGAGATTTTTTGAGTAAATTATGTGGAGGCTGTGCCTCTGTAGGAGTTACTACCTTGCTTTCGGGCATCACCAATATGGGACTGTTAAATGCCGCAGCTGCTGCTAATCGTCCTTTTATCAAACCAATAGATGGTAATTATAAAGCCTTGGTTTGTATCTTAATGGGAGGAGGCAATGATAGTTATAATATGCTCATTCCAAGAGGAAATGATGAGTATGCAGATTATGCAGAAGTTAGATCAGATCTGGCTATTCCACAAGCAGATTTACTAGCCATTAATCCCTTGAATCCAGACGGTAAAGAGTATGGCTTACATCCCAACCTGCCCAATGTGCAAAATTTATTTGAAAGTGGTAAAGCCGCTTTCATCGCTAATATTGGAGCCTTAGTAGAACCTACCACCTTAAGCAGCTTTCAAAATGAAACCAATCTTCCTTTAGGCTTATTCTCTCATTTTGATCAAAGACAACATTGGCAAACTTCCGTTCCGCAATCAGCTAGTTCCCTTGGTTGGGGAGGACGATTAGCAGATATCTTATACATGAATAATGCTAATCAGAACATCTCAATGAATATCTCCTTGAGCGGAATTAATTTGTTTCAACGTGGAAATATAGTGCAAGAATATGCTATCCAAAATTCAGGAACAGGTAGTGTATTAATCAATGGATCAAGCAATACCAATTTCTTCAATACCCTCAAACGACAAACCCTAGATAATATTCTAGATGTTACCTATCAGAATATGCTGGAAACAGCTTATTCTAACTCAGTAAGTGATTCCAAAAACAACTCCATAGAATTTGGTGCTGCTATCTCTAATGGTATTCCTATTACCACTATTTTTGGAGAGGATAAATTATCCAAAAATTTAAATATGGTAGCCAAAACCATCGCTGCTCATGAACAATTAGACGTGACCAACCAAACCTTCTTTATCAACTTTAATGGCTTTGATACACACGATAATTTTTCAGAAGAACATGGCGCACTAATGGCTAATTTTGATTCGGCAATTCAAAGCTTCTATGATGCCTTGGTAGAATTAGGAATGGAAGATCAAGTGACCGTATTTACTATCTCCGACTTTGCCCGAAAATTAGTCTCTAATGGCAACGGAAGCGACCACGCTTGGGGAGGAAATGCCTTCGTCTTAGGAGGGGCCGTCAATGGTCAAAAAATATACGGACAATATCCAGACCTATATTTAGGCAATCCTTTAGATGTTGGCTCAGGTAGATTAATCCCAACCACCTCTTGCGACGAATACTTTGCCGATTTAGCCCTATGGTTTGGGGCTTCTTCTTCAGATTTAGATCAAATACTACCCAATATCGGTAACTTCTGGACCCCAAGTTCAGGAGGAGGTCCGCTTGGACTATTCACATAGAACCGTTAAAAAATAAACTTTACTTGGCGTAGTCAATCTTTGGCTACGCCTTTTTTTATGCTTTAAATTAGTCCGTTCACTTTTCTATAAAATTCCAACTTTTATCAGTTATTCAGTTTGCTTGGGCGCAACCTGCGCTCGCAAAAGCAAGCACATAGGATATAAGAAATTCATCGTTCATCATTACGCATTCATCATTCGCCGAAGGCGCAGGTCGGGCTATCCGCTCTTATGTGGCTATTCAGCAGCTACTACGCTAAGGCGCACTTGTCTGCCCTGCGGGCCAGCCTGCGTCCATTGTAGAGACGCATTGCA
>JAHDDN010000100.1 GCA_020629335.1 Chitinophagales bacterium
ATCAACTTTTTTCGTTTTTTCTGAATTTTGAGTGTTCTGTTGCCTAAAAATCTGTAGACTGATTACTATAAATTCTAATAGACTATAAACCAATTAACTATTTAACCAATCTCCAAAATGCGCAAGGGATGGAAGCGGTATGTGGCGTATATGGGGCCGCTTACGGAGCTTAGGTACGTGACGGCTGGCCCGAAGGGCAGACTAACGGGCCTTAGCGTAGTAGCTGACACATAGCCACATAAGAGCGGACAGCCCGACCCAATCCTTATTTTTCATCGGAGGGCGCACACATGGGTAGCGCCCCTACAGGCCGATGAAAAATAAGGATTGGGATGCGCCCAAAAAAAATGATCAGACATAAGTAATGATAAAAAAATAAAATGGGCATTTGATCTAATATCAATTAATGATTTCGTTTTGACCAATTACTAATACACTACTTAACCAATTAACCAAATCATTACTATCTTTGCAGCATGACCAAAATAATTAAAATAGGGGATATCTGTTGTGGAAGTGAAGACTTGTTCCTAATATCAGGGCCATGTGTCATTGAGACAGAGGCCATTATGATGCAGACGGCGGAGGTCTTGGCAAAATTTGCAGAGAAAAGCGGTATTCCGATCATTTATAAATCTTCTTTTACCAAAGATAATCGTAGCTCGATTGATTATTATCAAGGACCAGGCTTAGAAGAAGGATTGAAGATTTTACAGAAAATCAAAACGGAATTTGGCTTTCCAATTATTTCGGATATTCATCATCCAGAAGAGGCAGTGGCGGCGGCAGAAGTTTTAGATATTATCCAGATACCTGCTTACCTTTGTATGCAAACCAGTCTGACAATGGCAGCGGCTAAAACGGGTAAAGTGATTAATCTAAAGCACGGGCAATTCCTTGCTCCAGAAAATATGATTAAGCCGATTCGCAAAATTGAATCCACAGGGAATGAGCAAATACTGCTAACAGAAAGAGGCTATACATTTGGTTATAATGACTTGATAGTAGATCCAAGGAGTTTTTATCATTTGAGAGAAACGGGATATCCAGTCATTTTTGATGTAACGCATTCTATTCGTAAGTATGGAATTCCAAGTGCGGACCCAAGTGGAGGAGCAAGGCATTATCTAAATGTCTTGGCAAGGGCAGGAGTAGCCGCAGGTATTGATGGCTTATTCATAGAAACACATCCCGAACCAGCCAAAGCTCTTTGTGATGCAGCTAGTCAACTTTGCGTAGATGATTTAGAAAAATTTATAGAACCTCTTGTTGCGCTTCACCAAGTAGAAGTGAAGTATCGACAACAATCAACGACAATATAATGGAGTTATATCTCGATTCAGCGAATATAGATGAAATCAAAAAAGCCTCAGAATTAGGCTTTATATATGGTCTTACGACCACCCCCACTTTTATGCATAGAGATGGGATTACGGATATTGATGGCACCATATTAGAACTATCCAAAATGTTGCCAGTGATCCAAATTGAGGCTTTGGGAAATAATAGCGCAGAGATTATGCAAGAAGCTGAAAGGCTGTTAGCTTTGGGATTAGACAAAGACAAAACCGTCTTTAAAATTCCTATTTCAATGGAAGGAGCTAAGGCTTGTAGGCAATTAGTTAATAAGGGCTACCAAGTAAATTTACATCTGATTTATACGCTCCAACAAGCTTATATTGCCATGAGTGCAGGGGCAACTTATATTTGTCCTTTAGTAGGTAGGTTACAAGATCAAGGGCATGATGCTTTAGGGCTTATTGAGCAGTGCATGAATGCGGTGGAGCGATATAATTATAGTTCTAAGATTATGTTTTCTTCAGTACGCCATCCTGAGCATGTGAAAAATGCATTGAACTTAGGATGTAGTGCCTGTACGATTCCTTGGAAGGTGATGAAGAACTTAGCACAAAATCATTTCACAGATATAGGCACTCAACAGTTTGTAGAACACACTCGCTTAATGACGCTTAAGGTTAGAGATGTAATTAGAGATGCGGCTTGTACGATCAATATCAATAGCACGATTTTAGACGCACTCGTGGAGATGACCAAATCTAAGACAGGAGCGATTACAATCATTGATGAGGAGGAGAAAATAAGGGGTGTATTTACAGATGGGGATTTACGCAGAATGATAGAAGCTAATGGGGAGGGAATACTAGGGAGATCGCTGGAAGATCTAAAAACAAAACCACCTATTACCATACAAGCAGATCAATTGCTTTATGAATCTTCAGCGATTTTTAAAGAGCGAAAAGTAGATACACTGGTAGTAGTAGATAGTGGAAAAGCCATAGGAATGTTGGATATACAAGACTTATGGGAATCTTAGCAATACTAAAAATAGAAAAAGGGCTTAGCTAAATGCTAAGCCCTTTTTTTATCGATCATTACTTGATACCCTGTCGTTTTAATTGTTTTACTTTGAGCGGGGTAAGTACTCCGCCTACATAAACTTTGATAGCGGTTTTTTTGAAGCCCTTATCCTTGATAAAAGTTTCGGCATATTCCGCTACAGAAATAGCTTCGAAAGAGCCAATAATTGCTAAGGTGCCTTTCTCGCTTTGTTTGTATTCTAACTCACCCCCCAAGTCTCTGAATTTATCTACTATATCTTTATTGAGTTTTTTAGATGGCCCAATGTGGATTTTATAGATTAAGTGAGTTGGAGATGGCGCACCACTAATACTAGAGGTATTAGTATTTAATTTGGGTACCTCCATTTCAGTTGGTTCTTCTTGTACTGGAGGTGCCGGAGTGTTAGTATCTGCTGCCGTTGATTGATTATTTTTTATATTAGGCTGCTTGGCTTCTTTATACTCTCTTTCCTTTTTCTTTTTTAATTGTCTTGGAGTTAATGGCTTCTCTTTTTTCTGCTTTTGTTTAGCATTTGGATTTTTATCTGCTTTAGCTGGTTTTGCTTTCTTTTCTTTTTTGGCCTTAGCAGGCTTTTGTGTTTTAGTCTTATTGTCTCCTTGCTTAGCCATTTTCGGTTCTTTCGCAGTATTGCTTTCTACTGCTTTTCCTAAGGCCAATTGTTTTCCTTTAGGATTAACAGCATCAGCTAAAGGCTTTTTATAAGGATAAGCATTTTTAGAAGCGGTAATAATACTACCTTTCACCTTAAACATATAAATATCATCTCCTCCTTTTCCAAATTTTCGGTTAGAGCTGAAGTAGCCCGCACTATTTTCCTCATTGACTACCATCGAGAAATCGTCTGTTGAAGAGTTGATAGGAGCGCCTATATTAATTGGTGCTTGCCATTGTCCACCATTCATGGTAGCAAAAAAGATATCATAACCACCTAAGCCCTGTAGGCCATTAGAAGCATAATAGAGTGTTCCGTCAGGATGATGGAATGGATATGCTTCATCTCCTGTTGAATTGATTTTAGGGCCTAAATTTAATGGCTCAGACCAGAAGGTATCAATACGCTCACATACATATAGGTCGTGCCCACCATAACCTCCTGGCATATCAGAAGCAAAAAACAACATGGTATTATCGACAGATAAAACAGGGTTGGCCATAGAGTAAGCATCATTATTATGAATAAACTCTTGTATTTTACCAAATGAAGCATCAGCTGTTCGCTCTCCAATAAATATTTGTTCTGTTTTTTTGCCAGTGGTTTTAGAAGGGACTTGCTTACTAAATAATATCTGCGAAGCATCAATGCTGAAAAAGGCAGGTCCTTCATTTAGGGAAGAATTAACTTTCCCTTTTAGTTTTTTTGGCTTATCATAAGTTTTGCTGGAAAGTATTTTTACGAAGTAAAGGTCAGAATATCGTTGGTCTGTATCGAACTTAGTATTCGTTGGATTACTTGGGTTTTGTGCACTTGCGTAAACAATACCATTATTAAAGTACATACTCCCGAAATCATTATCTTTAGAATTGAAAGGGAAAGGCGATACTTCATAACGATCAGCGTCTTTAGTGAATTGCTGTGTGTTGTTACAAGCTTGTGCATAAGAGTTGGCGTTTTTATCTACTTTGGCGTACTCCTTATACATAGATGCCGCTTCTTGATACTTCCCATTATTTTGCAATGATTGGGCTAAGTAGAATTGGAATATTGGGTCCATCGGTCTTTTAGGAACAACTAATTTGTACCAATACTCTGCTTTTTCATAATCCCGAATCATTCGATAAGAATTGGCTAAGCCAATTTTTGCCTCCGTTTGATTATCTCTCATTAAGACCTTTCTATAGATTGGAATAGCCTCTTTATATTGGCCTTGCTCAAATAATAAGTCTGCCTTCTTTAGAAAAGCGTCAGGTGTTTGGGCAGGTACACTAGCCCATCCCATTAAAAGTAGGAGAATCGTTAAAAAAAAATTCGTTATCGGAAGATTCATTTCGAGAAATTAGGTTTATGAATGTAGTCCAAGGATTTTAGACAATAATTAGGAGGAATGGTTAAAATCCATTCCTCCTATAAATTTAGTATTTTATGCTTCGTCTAAGAAAGGATAACGGTAATCTTTTGGAGCATTAAAGCTTTCTTTGATAGATCGTGGAGATACCCAACGAATTAAATTCAGATAAGAGCCTGCTTTATCATTCGTTCCTGATCCTCTCGCACCACCAAATGGTTGTTGATTCACGACTGCACCTGTTGGTTTATCATTGATATAGAAATTACCTGCTGCATTACGTAATTTCTTAGTAGCCATATCGATGATATAGCGATCTTGTGCGAAGATAGAACCTGTGAGTGCATAGTGAGAAGTTTTGTCCACTATCCCTAAAATTTCCTCAAACTCTTCGTCTTCATAGACATATACCGTAAGGACTGGTCCGAAGATTTCTTCACACATCGTTCGGTACATTGGATCTTTTGCTTGAATGATGGTTGGCTGAATGAAGTAACCATCCTCTTTGCTATATCCTCCACCTGCGATGATTTCAGCATTTTCATCTTGTCGAGCATCTTTGATATAGTTAGTAATTTTATCGAAAGAGCGCTCATCAATTACGGCGGACATGAAATTAGAGAAATCCTCTACAGTTCCCATTTTGATGGTAGCTAAGTCTGCTAAAACCTTTTCTTTTAATGCAGGCCATAAGCTTTTAGGAATATAAGCTCTTGAAGCGGCCGAGCATTTTTGTCCTTGATATTCAAAAGCGCCTCTTACTAAGGCCACTTTTAATCGTTCTATATCTGCTGAAGGGTGAGCTACTACGAAATCCTTACCACCTGTTTCTCCAACAATACGAGGATAAGAACGGTACAGATGGATATTTTCACCTATTGTTTTCCACATATATTGAAAGGTAGGAGTAGAGCCCGTAAAGTGTAATCCAGCTAAAAGCGGGTGATTAAAAGCGACTTCACCAGCTGTTGGCCCATCTACATGTACCATATTGATTACTCCATCAGGTAAGCCAGCTTCCTTGAATACTTCCATAATAACGGCAGCAGAGTATATCTGCGTATCAGATGGTTTCCAAACGACAGTATTACCCATCATCGCTGGTGCGGCTGGTAAATTAGCAGCAATGGCAGTGAAGTTAAATGGAGTAATAGCGAATACAAAACCCTCCAAAGGACGATATTCCAGACGGTTCCAAACTCCAGGCGATGAGCTAGGTTGTTGGGCATAAATCATCTCCATGTACTGGACATTAAAACGCAGGAAATCTATTAACTCACAAGCGGAGTCAATCTCTGCTTGATAAGCCGTTTTAGATTGTCCTAACATAGTGGCTGCATTGATTTTATATCGATAAGGCCCATCTAGTAAGTCTGCTGCTTTTAGAAAGATAGCTGCTCGGTGTTCCCAAGGAAGATTTTCCCAATCTTCTTTTGCAGCAATAGCTGCATTAATAGCTTGTTGAACATGTTCCGCTGTACCCTCATGGTAGTGACCTAAGAGGTGGTGTCGCTCATGTGGAGGATACATTGGTTTTAGATTGCCTGTTTTGATGGCTTCTCCTCCAATGTAGAATGGCAGTTCAACTTGAGTCGCTTTTGCTTCTGCTAAAGCTGCTTTTAGTTTAGCTCTCTCTGGCGAATTAGGCGCATAAGATTGTACTGGAGAGTTAGTTGGTGTAGGGATTTTAAAGTTTCCTTTAGGCATTGTCTGATTGTTTTTTAAGTAGGGACATTGCACTGCAACGTCCGTACGGGTTCGGCTTCAGCTTAGGGATGGAAGCGGTACTCAGCGTGATGAAGCAACTTACGAAACTTAGGCAGACGCAGGCTGGCCCTGAAAGGGCAGACAAGTATGCCTTAGTGGAGTAGTTGCTGAATAGCTGAGTAAGAGCGAACAGCCCGACCCGAAGGGGAAGCCCCAAATAATTTACAAATTTATAAAATAAAGGCGTGAATTTCTATTTAATGGGAGACATGCTTTAGGATTCGTATAAGGAGCTGATTTCTTTTATTTGAGAATTGCCACATCTGAAGATTCGGCCAGGGTATTTTTGGATGGTATAATAGTCGTGTGTGCCAATGAAAATAGCGGTATCGGTTTCTTTGGAGATCATATTGAGTAGGCCAATGATTTCTCCTGAAGTTTCTGGGTCTAAATTGCCTGTTGGCTCATCTGCGAGTATGAGTTGGGGATCATTGAGGAAGGAGCGGGCGATAACGATACGTTGTTGCTCACCACCTGATAGTTTATAGGGCATGGAGTTGCGCTTGTGGTTCATACCAACGGTGGTCAATACGTTATCTATTTGCTGTTGAATTGCTTTTTTGTCTTTCCAGCCAGTTACTTCTAAGGCAAAACGGAGATTGCTTTCGACATTTCTATCCATTAGGAGCTGAAAATCTTGGAATATGATTCCTATCTTTCTACGTAAAAAGGGGATTGTTTTCCAAGTTAATTTGCTGAGGTCTAAATCAGCCACTTTGCCAATTCCACTTTGGAGTGGAATCGCTGCGTAGAGCGTTTTGAGGAGGCTACTTTTACCTGTACCAGTTTTGCCAATTAAATAGGCAAATTCTCCTTTATTAATCTGAAGATTGACTCCTTTTAGGATCAAAGTATCTTTTTGATAGATATCGGCATTATATAATTCTACAACAGCTGTACTCATATTTTTATCATTGGAATACAAAGTTATTAAAAAAATAGGGTAGGTAAAGGATTCAAAAACAAAAAAAGCCATCTTCCTTCTTGGAAAATGGCTTCGTTTTCTTGTACTTGATTTTTTTAGTGGTCTCTAAAAGGCCCATCCTATAGATACACCGAAGCGTACAATCGGCATGAATACCCCGTTAATTGTTGCTTCAGCTGAAGAGTCAGTAGCGTTAGCTTCTACCTTACCTAAAAGATTTCCTAGTAAGAAAACATCTGCATTGGCGTCTTTTTCATCTTCTATACCTTGCTTGATATCTGCATATTCAGAAGGCAATAAATCTTTATCTTCTACTAACATATTCATATTAGTGCTTGCGCCTCCGAATCCGAAGTTGATGTCTAATACAAAGCTGTCATTTCCGCCTAGTAAGAATTGTCCACCTAGGGTTAATCCTCCGCCGATGCCTTTTACATTTCCTGATCCTTCTACTGGTACAATTTGATCAGGGGCGCCACTAATTTCTCTGGTATAATCATAGTCGGCACCAATTTTATAGTTGAAGTAACGCATAAATGGGCTTAAATAGAAGCCATGAGGAGCATTTTTCGTAGTGTACCAACGTAGAGATGGGGTTAATACGATTCCACCAATAGAGACTTCTTCTGTTCCAGAAAAGTTACTACCATCACTGCTTGTTACTTCTCCGTCTACTGTAATATTAGATTTGGTCTTAAAATGTACTCCTAAGTCAACACTTAGTGCGGGAGATAATACGAATTCTCCAGTGATATTAGGAGCTACAAAGCCGTAGCTTGGGAGATTTGTTCTTAACACTACGGTTTTTTCTTGAGCTATTGAGCTTGCGCTAAATAGCATAAACACAAGCATAATAGCTAGTGTGTTTTGCAAAAATTTCATGTGGTTAGATTTTGATGTGGTAAAATAATTATGGTGAAAGATAGCAATAAATTTTTGAATTTTGCCAATCAAAATTTTGAGGGAAGTAAAATTGAAGAAAAGGGGGAGAGAAAAGGGCTAAAATAAAGCTGTTTTAGTATTCCTTATGAAAGGCCCTAAAAAAAGACAGCCAGATGTCTTCCAGCTTTACAGCCTTCTTACATCTGGTCAGTCTACCCTTCATAGTTTTGTATTGTTTATCCTTTATACGTGCCTACTTTACCTAGGTCACGCATAAGAGAAAGAAAATCTATTTTTAATTAAAATTTTTTAAAAATAGCTTTCAGTATTTGCTTAAGATAGAACAATTATCAAACCAAAAAACAAAATTAAGTATAAAATACTCGTATTTTTTAAAAAAAATATTCTGAAGTTAGCATTTAAATAAGTAACTAGTCGGAATACTAATTATCTTTTGATATTGTAGTATACTATAAAAGCTACTAATTTGAGCACTTTAATGAACAAAATTATTCTAAGATGAGCGCTACTTCCACTTCTTCTGTTGCAGCCAAACAGCCACCAACTATTAATATACTCAAAAGTCTTTCCTTATTGCCTCAAATGGCCCGTAATCCCATTCCCGTTTTTACAAAGTACACTGAAGAGAATGGAGGCACCTTTCGTATGAGAGGTGGAGCAGGTTCTGTCATTGTTTCTTCTCAACCTGAATTCATGCGACATGTATTACAAACGAATAATAAGAATTACCATAAATCGGCTGCTCAAACAGAAGGCTTAGGCCGTTTTTTGGGACAAGGGCTGCTAACTTCCAATGGCGATTATTGGCTGCGACAACGAAGGTTGATTCAACCTGGTTTTCACAAGAAGAAGCTCATGGGGTTAAGTGATATAATGCTCCATGAAATGCAGGATTTTGAGAAGAACTTCCATGCAGCCATAGCAGCGAATGAACCTATTGAGTTTACAGAGTCGATGTTGCACCTATCTTATAAGTTAGTTTCTCACAGTTTATTTGGGACTGGCGTGCCCGATGAAAAATTAGAGCGCATTCGTTATATCATAGATCATTTGCAAGAATATGCCGTTAAAATTATTCGCCAGCCATTTAGACGTCCTTATTATTTGATGACAGGTATAGACAGAAAGCATCAACAACTCAAGAAAGAGGCCGATAAGATCGTATTAGAGGTGATTAATAATAGAAGGCTTAGTAAAGAAAGACACGATGATCTATTGGATATGCTCTTAGATATTCGATATGAAGACACAGGGGAAGGCATGACAGATGAGCAACTCAAAGACGAGAGTATGATTCTCTTTGTAGCAGGTCACGAAACAACAGCTAATGCGCTATCTTGGACATTTTATTTATTAGATCAGCATCCAAGAGTAGTAGAAAAAATATTAGCGGAAGTAAAAGAAGTCGTAGGAGACCAAGCAATGACCTTTGATCACCTAATGCAATTGCCCTACACCCGTCAAGTAGTGGAAGAGAGTATGCGTTTATATCCTCCTGCCTGGGCCACAGATCGATTGGCTTTAGATGACGATGTAGTCAATGGATATGAAGTAGCTAAAGGCAGTGTGGTACTATTGTATATTCGTGGAGCGCATCATAGCGAAAAATATTGGGAGGAGCCGCTAGCTTTCCGTCCTGAACGCTTCGAGAAAGAGGCCAAAAAAAATCATCATAAATATGCCTACTTGCCCTTCGGTGGTGGCCCTCGCCTCTGCATCGGCAATAATTTCGCTATGATGGAAATGCAAATGGCCTTGGCCTATTTTCTCCCTCGTTTCAAATTTGAAGTAATGCCTAATCAAGTCATTGTAGAACAGCCACTAATCACGCTAAATCCCAAAAATGGCATTAAAATGAAAGTAAAACGAAGAACTTCTTAATCGCTTCATGGATGTCATCGGAAGGGCGCACACATAGGTGCGCCCCTACAAAATATTTATCATTTTTAATTTATCATTCATCATTTATCATTAATTTGGGGCTTCCCTCGCTTCGCAATTTGCGATTGTTCCCCTCTATAAAAAATCAATCAACAAATCAAAAATCAATCAATCAACAAGTGGCTCGGTCGGGCTGTCCGCTCTTATGTGGCTATGCTGCTCCTACTTTGCTAAGGCATACTTGTCTGCCTTTCAGGCCAGCCTGCGTCTACCTAAGCGCCGTAAGTCGCATCATGAACGCCACATACCGCTCCCATCCCTAAGCCGATTTTTAACGGATTAACTTTTTAACTGAAAAACTGATTAACCGAAATATCTCAACTCATAAGTTATCCAGTTTGTCAGTTATTCAGTTACCCAGTTTGTCAGTTATTCAAAATCTATCTCTCACTTTCCCAAAGTGTCTAAAAAATCCTAAGCTTAGATAAGAATATTGCTTATTGATATTGCCTTCTACGAAAATACCACTACCCATAAAAGTGGTCCCATTAAATTCTAACTTAGCTTTAAGGTTTAGGCCAATAGCTCGATCTTTAATAGGGTAGTGAGTGGTATGAGATCGCCCTAAGAACGTTCGATCTTCAACAGGTCGGTATTCGACCTTGACGTATTCAATATAAGACACACCGGCTTTTAAAGAAAGATTTAAAAACGGATCTTGAAGAACAAAATATCTACCAGCACTTAAAGTTAGATTATTGAGTATATCTTCAGGTAGAGTTCTGTTTCCAAAGAGGATGAATCCAGGATAGTAATCGCTTGGAATATCATTTTTTGCTTTGACATTATCGGAGTACTTAAAACTAGCTGATAAGATTAGATGATTGCTAAAGTAAAGACTGCCATTGATACCTCCAAAGATAGGGCGAGTAAGATCTTGATTTCTTTCAGTTAATCCTCCTAACTCGGCTCCAATATTCCAGTAGGCTAAATCCCATTTAGAGTCCATTTCATTTTGTCCGAAAACATTGATAGTATCCAATAATATGATTAGAATAAAAAATGGGATAAGAGAAATTGCTTTGATCGTTTTCATAGCTTCGGTTTTTAGTGAAATTTCTATTTGTAAAAGTAAACGATCAATGAAGCCGTTAAAAAATGATTTGTTTGCTTTGAATTCGATGATTATTGATTTTTGCAAATAAATGAATATAAAAAAGGCTGTGAATTTACTTCACAGCCTTTTTTATTGAAAAATGCCAATCGATTATATAGGATTTATCTAATTACGAGTTTCTTTACGATTGTTCCATCATGTGTTTGAATGTGGACTAAATATAAACCAGTTTTAAGAGTAGCCGTATTGAGTCGCTTATTCTGAAAATGAACATTCATTACTTGCCCTTTCACATTGTTTACTTGAATGTTTTGGATGATGGTATTATCTGCTTCTATGATGCAGTAATCACTGGCAGGATTAGGAAATAATGTTATTGCTTGAGCAGTAAGATATTGAGCACTTATTCCAAATTCTTGGTAATTATCGCTGCTATTATTGTCCTCAGATTGGTCACCATCGTCATTAGTTGGATCAGAATCAATATCTGCTTGATCTGCTGCACTTACTTGCTCGCCATTAAATGCATCAATACCATCAGTTGATTCAATTGTAATAGTTTCAGAAGCGATACCTGTTTCTGTTTCAGCATTATCATTTCCAGCTATTGGTGCTTTATTAGGAATAGTGATATTATCGCAGCCTTCAACTACTGTAATAATGTAGACCGCTGAGTCACACTTACCATCATCTTGACAAGCATCGATTATTATTACTTCATGTCCAAGAAATCCTGGAAACGGGGTGAATCTTATACATTCATCAGGGAGTAGAGAGAGATTACAAACATAATTAGTAGTCACGCTTAAGATACTGTATTTGTTTCCTAAATCACAGAAATCTGGGCATAATATAATAGGTGTCATAGGCTTAGTACATGCTTCTTGTGGATCATTATCACAAGGGCTAACAGCTGGAATCAGAGTAATAGTAGCTACTGTATTATTTGGTGTAGAATCTGAATCTGTTTCATCAACTCCTGTAATTTGAGCTGTGTTAGTGAATGTGAACAGGAGTATTATGATGAGTGTGAGGAGGTGTCTCATTTGTATGGGTTTAGAGTTTTATTGATAAAATTATTAATTTATAAATACTTGCCTAACAATTTAATTTACATAAAAAAGATGATTTGGGCAAGTTTTTACTATGACATTTTATCAGGATTGGGGGAGTCACAAGCGAGACGCTTGCGACAGAAGGGGTATGATATTAATGGTAAAAACGATTCTTGCTAATGAGTTTAGCCTTCCAAATCCTTGATTTTTGTCGTAATAGATCCCTGTATGCCTACGGCATTCGGGATGACAGATATTGTTGGCAAGCTAAAACGAGAATAGTTGATTTTTGTTAGTGATTCATAAAGCGGATATGTCATTTCTTGTCGTAAATCGCATGAAGAAATGACATATCATATTCATCTTCTTTTATTCAATTCGTTAAGGGATTGCTATTCTCAGGAAGATATGTCATTTCAGCCCTGCCAAAAAGTCTGACAGGCTGCGCAGCAGCCGATCTCTCAGCGAGCAAAGCGAGCGGTCTGTCATCTGAAAGCGAAGCGGTCTGATGTCTAAAAATCTATTCACAAGTAAATTTTAGACCCAACGGCCCTGCGGCTGACGCCTTGTGCTATCATATTCTTGCTGTTTGTTGCTCGGATAGATTCTTTCGCTGTCGCTCAGAATGACAGATTAATGTGGGAATAAATCGGGTCTGAAAGCGAACGCAGTGAGCGATCTGACGTCTCTAAAACTGACGGAGGAAGCTTTTGAAAGGAATAATGGATTCTTCTGGGCATTCCTCTTGTGGGGCGTGTCCACAGTTGTTGATGACTTTTACTTGGCTATTGGGGATGTGGAGGTCGAGTAAATAGGCGTGCTTTAGGGGGATCCATTTGTCGTCTGCTCCCCAAAGGATGAGGGTGGGGGCTTTGATTTTTGGGAAGATGCTGAGGTCTGGTTCAGGCATAGCGCTGGCGGCATTGAATAGTTCGGGTAGGTTTTCTTCTATATTATTGATTTCGTAGTAGCGTTGGATATTTTCTTCGGTCATTCGGTCGGGATTAGCGTAAGCAGAGCGCATACGATTGGAGATGACCCATTTGGGGACGCCTTTGGAGTAGCGTTTTTTGACGGCATTGACGGAAGCTACTTTGACTACTAAAGGCGCTTCATCAGCTGGTAGGGTGCCAGCAGAATCGATTAATGTTAAGGATTGAACTTGTTCGGGATGAGCGGAGGCATACATGGCTGCTATCCATCCGCCTAATGAGTTACCTACTAAATGAACATCATCAATGCCTTTTAGCTTAAAGAATGCTTCTAAAAACTGTACGCTTAATTCGATATTATAATCTTCGGGTTGGAATGTTTCGCTGGGGCCTGTAAGGCCGAACATCGGCATATCTAAACGAATAATGTGGTGATCTTTTTGGAGGTCTGTTGCCCATGCGTCCCAGGTGAAGCAGAAAGAGGCAAAACCATGTATTAGAATAATGGGTACTTCTGATTTACCGATGCCTTCTTCAATATAGTGGGTATTAAAACCCATGATGTCGATGAAGTTGGAGTTAGCACATTGGTGATTTTTGAGCACCTTTTCTTTGTTCATGCAGTGTTTGTTGCCATTGGTGGCTGTTTCTTGTGCATTGCTTGGGAAACTGCTGAGTAAAAAGCTGATGAGCAATAGGGGGAGGTATTTCATTTTAATGATTAATGTATAATGATGAATGAAAAATTACGCAAGGGGCACGCCCTAATTCTTAATATTCATTAGTAATTGAATGCGAGGGAGGATGAATTTATCTTTTTGGATGAAAACGCCTGTCTCGGTTTGTATGATTAAGCGGCCTCCTAGGTCAAATTGATAGCCAGTGGCTATGTATGGAAGGATTTCGCTGTATTGATTATTTTCGTTTCTGTAGATCGTTTGTCCATTGCTTTGTAAGGTCGTGGAAGTATTGATCCAGGCATTTTGGACGCCAGATTTTAGATAAGGTAATGATTTGGGTTGATATTTTATGGCTAAGCTTAGCATATATGCTTGGTACTGAGATTGATAATCTCCTGTAGCATTTTGATAAGTAGCTCGACCGCTGCTGGTATTAAAATTACTTTCCCATTGAATGGCTTGATCATTACTCCATTGGATATTGGCTGCGAAGCTATTTTGTGGATAATATAGCCAATTGACTATTTCGCCTTCTTGATCAGGGTATTCTGAAGGACCGTAAATAGGCACATAAGTGCTGAATCGATGTAGTCCTTGTAGGTAAGTTTGATCGTTGAGCGAGAATAGCGGGTATTGGAATTGAGGAGCCTTGGCTGTTGGAGGTAAGACGCCCAATTCTTCGATGGTGATATTGATGATATCTGAGTAGCAATTATTATCGTCATAGACTTCGATGAAGTAATCGCCTGCTGCTAAGTTTTCGAAAGTGTATGGATTATTCTCGCCTTCATATTCGTCTACTAATCCATTATCATCACTTAATTGAATGATGAAATTATCGAAATTAGAAGCTTCTGTGATTTCGACGGTAATACTTCCGTCTGTTTCCCCTTCATTGGCTTCTTCAAAAGAGAGATCAACTTCTAAGATCGGAGTGAATATGCATTCTCCGTCTACGCAAGTATCTTCTGTACATGGGTCTTCATCATCACATACGATAGGAGTGAATACGCATTCGCCGTCTACACAGCTATCTTCTGTACAAGGATCATCGTCATTACATTGGATAGGCAGATTGAGGCAATCACCATCTGCGCAGAAATCATTGGTACAGGGGTCGCCATCGTCGCAATCTTTAGGGCCATCACAGCAGCCTTCAATCGGAGTGAATATGCACTCTCCATCTTCACAAGTATCTTCTGTACATGGATCGTCATCATCACAAACGATCGGAGTGAATATGCACTCTCCGTCTTCACAAGTATCTTCTGTACATGGATCATCATCATCGCAGACGATAGGTGTAT
>JAHDDN010000101.1:0-10420 GCA_020629335.1 Chitinophagales bacterium
AAAGGGAAGCCCCAAATAAAAAAAGGGCGGATCATATTTGGAATATGTCCGCCCTTCAATGAATTGTTAATATTGGATTATCTGTGCTTTATCATATTAGAAATGGTGCTTTTGGAATTATCTGAATTATCAGCTAATACCATATTATAGCGATTTTCCAACCATTTTAATAAATCTTGGAAGTCATCAAAGCATTCTTCCGTTTTCACTAAGCCTGGAATTAAGTTGAATTTTTCAAACATATCACGGGGCTGATCTTGTAGGTCAGTGAAGAAGACTTTAATGTTTTGTTCGCGTAAGTCTAAAATAGCGTCTTCCATGGCGTAGAGTCCTGATTGATCTACATATGGTACTTTGTCCATTCGGATGATAACCAACTCAATTTCTGGTATTGCGGCGGTCAGGTCTTTAAATCGAGATGCAAAGCCAAAGAATAGTGGACCATCTAAGTGCTTGATGTAAATCTTATCACCAATTTTCTCGATGATCTCGCCTTCATCAGCCCAAGGAATCTCTTGAGAGAATTCTGTTAATTCTGCAGTGTCAGTTCTATCCTCTACTACATCAGAAATTGACTTCATGAATAAGATACAAGATAAAATAGTACCTACTGCTACGGCTTCTATTAGGCCTACAAAAACGGTCATGAATAATACTAACATCATCACTACTACCTCACCTATAGGTAATTTACGAACATGCTTTAAGCCTTTGTAGTCCATTACGCCTATACCTACTGTTACTAAGATACCTGCTAATACGGCTGCTGGAATTCGAGAAGCCAGTGGCCCTAAAAGAAGTAGGATCACTAACAAAATGAGCCCCGCTACCATACCTGAAATTTTGGTTTTACCACCTGCTTCTATGTTAACCACGGTACGAATGGTAGCCCCTGCACCTGGAATACCACCAAATAGAGCGGCGATTGTATTACCAATCCCTTGCCCTACTAATTCTTTATTGGGATTATGGCGCGTTTTGGTCATATTATCCGCAACTATAGACGTTAATAAAGAATCTATGGCACCAAGCCCTGCTAAAGATAAGGCTGTAAAAATATAAGGCGTGATTTGCCATATACTAAAGCCTGTGAAGATTTCTAATTTGGGTATGGGTAGACCACTGGGTATGATTCCGATGGTCCTATACTCGGGCAGCAGCAAGACTGCTCCCAAGGTGACGACCACCAGCGCTACCAATGCACTGGGTATAGCTTTGGTGATCCGTTTAAAGCCATAGATGATGAATATGGTTATGAGTCCTAAAAGGAGGTCTATAAAATTGATATTTTTTAAGGCATTTGGTAGTACTTTGAGCGAGCCTATCACACCAGCAGCATTGCCCTTAGCCAAAGCCACTGACTCTTTCGCAATATCTGCTTGGGTTATTTGTTCGGCTCTTTTTATAGTTTCTTTGAAGTCTTCTAATACTAGTATATTCTCGGCGGCTTCTTCTTTGAGTATCCGCTCCAATATGACCTCCTCTGCCATTGGTTTAAATTCTTGTACATAGGCTGCATCTTCTCCTGGATAATACCCTAACATCGGTAATATTTGGGTAATTAAGATGATGACCCCGATACCTGTCATAAAGCCCGAAACTACGGGATAGGGTATGTACCGAATGTATTGCCCGACTCGCATAAAGCCTAGAGCAATTTGCATGACGCCTGCTAATAAGAAGACCATCAAAATGGCTGGTAATGCCTTGTTAACATCCCCCTCATTAGCTGCGATAATACCTGCAATAACGACCATACTTACAGCTGTCATTGGAGCTGTCGGGCCAGAAATTTGTGTATTAGTACCTCCAAATAAAGCGGCGAAGAAACTGATAAAAATGGCACCATATAAACCGGCTGCTGCTCCTAAGCCTGATTGCAAACCGAATGCTAAGGCTAATGGTAAGGCAACAATACCAGCAGTGATACCACCTAATATATCTCCTCTAATGTTAGAAAAATCAAATCCGAATATTTTTTTCATCTTTCAATAATATTTGAATGGCTATGCCATCACCTTTAGCTAAAAATAATTATAACTAAAGGAATAACACGTCCATTGGGTGTAAATAGAAGTGCCTTAAGATCATCTCGATCTTTAAGACTTAATAAGGAACGCTATAAAAATAACTTTACCATCTTGCTTGGTCTTTTTTCCGTCTGACTGCGTTAAAAAGCCTCGCCGATGCGCTGCATCGACTACGTTTTTTGCCTTGTCAGTCGAAAAAAATCCTACAGCAATATTGGTAACTTTATTTTTTTATCATTCCTAAAGCAAAATGTAAATTAATGTTTTTCAACGAATTATAAAAAGGAAAGATCAAATTCGTTATACACTAGAAATACGTTCGGGGGGTGGGGTTAACAGCTCCACATAGTGAAACAGATGTAATGAATTACCAAAATAATAACTTAGCTTAACTTTACCTTTACTAATCGTGTTATATTGATCCCTTAGGTAATTCTGTTCCCGCCACTCTTTTTCTTTTTCGTTCTCGTTTTCTTTTTCTTCTGAGTCACTATCTTCTAATTCTACTAATTCAATCATCTCTATATCACACTCGAATAATCCAATTAGTGGACTAATTACATAAGTTAAGCTAAGGGCTAGCAGCACTATACTGATACAGCTTTTCAAAAAAGTTTGATATGTCAATAACTGCTTCAAATTAGGATTTATTAGTTTTCAAAATAATAAATATTTAGTAACTCATAAAGTTATACATCATAGATTAGATAAGCAAGAATGTTTGAAAAAAGTTGGAGAAAATCTATTCACAAAAAAAGCGTATCTTTGCATCCGCTTAACGCACTTAGTAAAGAATAAAAAATAAGTTAGATGATTACGGTTAATAATTTAGGTCTACAATACGGGAAACGAGTTTTGTTTGATGAAGTCAATTTGAAATTTACTTTAGGTAACTGCTATGGAGTCATTGGAGCCAATGGTGCTGGTAAGTCTACCTTCTTGAAGATTTTGTCTAAGGAAATTAATGCTACTCGGGGAGAAATCAGCATTGAGCCAGGTAAACGGATGGCTGTATTGAAGCAAAATCACCAAGAATTTGATGATCACACCGTCTTAGATACAGTTATCATGGGGCATAAGAAGATGTATGACATCATGGTAGAGAAGAATGCCATCTATATGAATCCTGATGCGACGGATGAAGAAAGCATGAGAGCTGCTGAGCTTGAAAATGAGTTTGGCGATATGGGAGGCTGGACAGCCGAAAGTGATGCTGCTGGCTTATTGAGTAATTTAGGCGTAAAGGAACACCTTCACACTCGAAAGATGAGTGAATTGGGCGGTCCTGAGAAAGTCAAGGTATTATTAGCACAAGCTATCTTCGGAGAGCCTGATATTTTATTATTGGATGAGCCTACCAACGACTTGGATGCGGTGACTATCTCTTGGTTAGCCAATTTCTTAGCTGATTTTAAGAATACGGTTATTGTGGTTTCTCACGATAGATACTTCTTAGATATGGTTTGTACACATGTGGTAGATATTGATTATAGCCAAATCAAAATCTTCACGGGTAATTATACCTTCTGGTATGAGACAAGCCAAATCATGGCGAAGCAAATCGCTAATAAAAACAAGAAAATCGAAAGTAAGCGTAATGAATTATTGGAATTTATCCAGCGATTTAGTGCGAATGCTTCTAAGTCTAAGCAAGCAACCAGCCGTAAGAAAGCTTTAGAAAAATTGAATTTAGAAGAGATTCGTCCTTCTACTAGGAAATATCCTTTCATCCACTTCAAGCCAGAGCGTGCTCCTGGTAATCAAATCTTGAAAGTGAGCAATTTAAGTTATACAGACAATAATGGTGATGTACTATTCAGCAATATTGACTTCACGATGAATAAGGATGAAAAGATAGGCGTAATTTGTAGAGATCCCGCTGCATTAACTCCTTTCTTTGAAATCATTGCTGGCAAATTAGCTCCTACCACTGGTGAGGTTGAATTCGGCCAAACGATCACTTGGGATTATATGCCGAATGATAATGCGGAGTTCTTTAAAGATGATCAGGATTTAGAACTATTAGACTGGTTACGCCAATACTCTGAGGAAAAAGATGAGCCTTTCATTCGTGGCTTCTTAGGACGTATGTTGTTCTCTGGTGATGAAGTATTCAAGAAATCAAGCGTACTTTCTGGAGGCGAGAAAATGAGATGCATGTTCTCTAAAATGATGTTGAGTAATCCTAATTTCTTAATCATGGATGATCCAACGAATCACTTGGATCTGGAATCTATTACCAGCTTAAATAATGCCCTCAAAGATTTTAAGGGGAATATGCTTTTTACTTCTCATGATCACCAATTAATGGAAACAGTCAGTAATCGTATTGTTGAATTGACTCCTAATGGGGTAATTGATAGCTTGCTGACTTTTGAGGAATACTTAGTGGCTGATCGTATCATCGCACAGCGTGCAGAATTATACGGTGAAGTAGGCGTATAGTTATTTAAAAATACAAGCAAAAAAAAAGGGATGACTATTAATTAGTTATCCCTTTTTTTATTCTCTTATAATGCAAGTCTTTGTCACTCGCATTGAATTTAATTCAAGTTTGTTTCAGGCGGACGCCCCATTCTTTTGAGTGTTTCTATATGCGATAAAGTAGCGGTATAGAATGAAGTATTTTCGTGATAAGGCACGCCATACTCATGAGCCGTTTGTTTCACTATAGGAGCAATATCTTGATAATGGATATGACAAATATTGGAAAATAAGTGATGCTCTATCTGATAATTCAATCCACCAAAAACAAAATTCACAAAGAAGTTATTCGGCGCAAAATTAGCGGTTGTATTCATCTGATGTATCGCAAAGGAATGCTCTAACTTACCCTTTTCATCTGGCACTGGAAAATCCGTTTCCTCAATCGCATGAGCCAATTGGAATACCACTCCTAAAGTAGTACCTTCTACTAAGTGCATCATAATAAAGCCAAACAAAATATAATACCAAGGCAGCGCAATCACGGAAAACGGAATGATAATCGCCCAAAGATAATAAATCGCCTTAAAGCCAAACAAACGATACATCTCTTTCTTAGGATATTTACTATTATCATAGCCCCCTATTTTCTTAGCGAAAAATTTGCGATAATCTTTCAAAAACACCCACGACAAAGAAGCCAATGGATACAAGAAAAAGGCATAAATATATTGATACTTATGTATAGCCCACAAATCTTGCGTTTCTTTCATACGCAAAATCGGCACCTGATCTAAATCGGCATCGTGATCTGGCACATTCGTATAAGTGTGATGAATAACATTATGAATAACTGACCAAACATAATCATTCGCCCCCACAACATTAAATAAAGAGCCAATCCATCTATTTGCACGCTTACTCTTCGCATAAGCCCCATGTATCGCATCATGCGTAATACTCAAACCTACCATAGCTGTAAAAAAGCCACACAACATGGCTATAATTAGCATAACCCAAGGAGTCGCCACAAACCAATTACTAATCAACATCACATAAGTTGTGATCAAGCCCGTCAGAATAAAAATCGTCTTTCCGATCATCTTCCAATTGGCCGTCTTCTCGATATTGTTGTCTTTAAAATATTGATTTACTCTCCTTTTTACCTCTGGATAAAAATCCATTTGATCCTTATGATTAAAAGTGATACGCGATTTACTCTTGCGCGCCTTAACCTTTGAGGATTGTTCAATTGTGTTTTTCATTTCAAAAAAAGATTAATATAGTTTAATTGCGTTTTTTAGTTTTAGTTTTGGGGGCTTCCTTTTTAACAATGAGCTATGAATGATGAACAATAAATATTCATTGTTCATTGTTAACTAGTAGGTATAATCCAACTGAGTCGGTTCATTGAGTTCATTCTCTGAAGAAGCAATGATAGTCGCTACCGTCGCATCACCTGTTACATTCACCACCGTTCGACACATATCCAATATACGATCTACAGGGAAAATGATGGCGATCCAAGCAGGATTCAAACCAACCGACTGCAATACGATAATGAGCATAATCAAACCCGCACTTGGCACAGCTGCCGAACCAATAGAAGCCAGCGTTGCTGTCATAACTATCGTCAATTGTTGAACCAAAGTAAGGTCTACCATATGAAATTGGGCTAAAAAAACCACGGCTACTGCTTGATAGAGACTCGTACCATCCATATTGACCGTTGCACCGATTGGAAGCACAAAGCTAGTAATTTCTTTGGATACTCCTATCCTATCCCGTACACATTCCATCGTAACTGGTAGGGTGGCGGCACTTGAGCTAGTAGAAAAGGCCAATAATTGAGCTGGACCAATCGCTTTAAAGAAATCTCTGTAAGTAGCCAAAACGGACTTCCCTTTACGCCTTTTCGTCAAGAGAATCAACAAAATAGGGTAAATCACAAAGATCATCAACCCTAATCCAACGACCACAACTACTGAATATTTTAAAAGTCCATAGAATATATCAATTAAGCTTTGGGGATTATCCCCAGCCATTTCGGATAACTTACCTGCTAACAAAGCAAACACGAAAAAAGGAGCTGCATCCATGACATGTTCTACCATTTTGAGGAATACCTCATTCACACTATCCACGACCTTAATCACAGGTTCTGCTTTCTCTCTGGGTATGGTAATCAGTGTCACCCCAAAGAAAAGAGCGAAGAAAATAATCTGCAACATCAGCCCATTATTTCCTAATGCATTGAATATATTGCTGGGCACTATATCTTCAACAAATTTTAGTGGGCCACTGTTTTGGGTTTTTCCTGCTGATTCGATTTTACTTTTAACTTTCTCTGCATCAGAGACTGCCGCTAAGTTCTTCTGGGCATCACTGTTGTACTTGGCATAAGCGGGATCATTCAGATAATTTCGGCCATCTAAGATTTCTACGCCATCTGTCTGCTGTACCCACATTTCATAACTCATCCTATTAACTATGCGCTGCTCCTCTCCTATGGATTTGCCAGGTTGTAGCATATTCACGAGTAAAAGTCCCAAACTCACGGCTGTTATGGTTGTGACTAAATAGATCGAGACCGTTTTTAAGCCCAAACGACCGAGTTTAGTTGTATCTGACAAATCAGAAATTCCCTTGATAATAGAGAATAGCACTAATGGTACTGCAATCAACTTCAACAAACTGATGAATATCTTCCCAAAAGGATTGATCCAATCAATCGTAAACTGGCTCCATCCCATACTACTTGATACTAAGGCCCAAATCACGCCTAATACCAATCCAATTATTATTCTCCAATGCAAGGCCAACTTACCCATAAATAGTGCTTTAAAAAATTTAACGATTAGGTAAAAGTACAAAGAAGTTCTTTGAAGTTTTTATAAATGTATAGGCAATGGCTATTTTTATCGTATTTCTGTCTTATTTTTATGTCTCCTAAGAATAAACAGAATCAAATTTCATGAAAAAAACCGAATTAACCGCCTTTATTACATTCGTTTTTTTATCCATATTGGGAATCCTACATCATGAATTATGGTTGGACGAGATACAAAGATGGCTATTAGTAAGAGATAGCAATTCTATTAGCGAACTGCTAATTAATAAGCGATATGAAGGTCATCCTTCTCTTTGGTACTTTATTTTATATGGGCTTAAGCACTTGACTTCACAGCCTATGGCTATGCAGTTGGTTCATGCCGCTCTTGCTAGCACTACTGCCTTTTTGATCCTTCGCTACGCCCCTTTTGAACGCTGGATGAAGATACTATTCGTTTTTGGCTACTTTCCTTTTTTTGAGTACAATATTATGAGTGCGAATTATGCGCTCGTCTTCATGGGTTTAATCCTATTTTGTGTGCTTTATTGTCAGCGCAATATGCATTTACTAGTATTTGGATTGGTCTTGGGACTGATGGCTAATGCACATATATTAGGACTTATCGCTTCTTTTGCCTTATTTCTCTTCTTATTAACTACAGTACTTTGGGATAAAAATCGACCTATTTCGCAGCTCTTATGGATGGGAGCAGTATATTTTGCTCTGACAAGTGTAGCGATTTGGCATTCTATGCCTCCTAGTGAGCATGAGATTAGAGCGGGTTTTGGTTCTCAACTCGCAGAAGTTGGGAATTGGGTGAATGCCTTTATGGCCATAGAAAGAAGCTATTTACCTATTCCCAATTTCACAAAATACGAGTTGTGGAATTCTTATCTGATCGTTGAATTTATTCCTAAACCTGTCCGTTTAGTCATAATTGTAGCTTTAATCATGGGATTAATTGCTATTTTGAGAAAGCATCCTAAGGCTTTATTATTAGTAGGAATTGCTAGTTTGGGTAATTTCATTTTTGCTTTATTCTTTCCTTATAATGACGCTCGTTATATGGGCTTTTTCTTTTTGTTCTTTATGGCCAGTTATTGGTTAGCTTCTCATTGGTCTCAGAGGCAGGAAGGCTCCTCTCCTTTGCCTGCTATGCATCGACCTTTTATGTATGGCTTACTGAGTATTCATTTAATCGCAGCAGCTATCACTTATGCTTGGGATTGGCGGGTTCCTTTTTCTCAGGCTCCTCAGATGGTGGCGTACTTACATACTTTGGACGCTAGTGACGATTTGATACTCACAGATGATTATAGAATCAGCACTACCATTAGTGGCTACCTTCAAAAGCCAGTCTATTATTTAGCAGAAGAAAGAATGGGCAGCTTTTGTAATTGGACTTCAAAGTTGAGGCTGGAAAATGAAACGGATGTGAAGAAAGCGATTGCAAAAGTGCAAGCACAATTTCCTGAGCGAACTATTTGGTTGATTACTAATAAGGCAAAGCTCTCTCCTACTTTAAGTATTGGCGATCTTGATTTGAGTTTGATGCAATCTTATACTGGGAGTTTGTATCCTACTCATGATTGTTATTTGTATGGGGAGTAGTTGGCTTAGGGATGGAAGTGGTATGTGGCGTGATGAGGTAGCTTACGTAGCTTAGGCAGATGCAGGCTGGCCCGCAGGGCAGACAAATATGCCTTAGCGAAGTAGCTGCCGAATAGCCACATAAGAACGGACAGCCCGACCCGAAGGGTAAGCCCCAAATTGGATAAATTCGTTGATTAGTATATTAGTTTATTGGCAGTTTTTTCATCATTATTCGTAAGCCACGCCTTTGGCTTTTTTATTGTCTGATAATTTATTTTGAAAAAAAATGGGGATTTTGTAATAAAAGGGATTTGTGTTTAGACTAAGCATATAAACAATCCAATATAATGAATCGGCAGGAACAGGAAAATCAATTTAATCAGCTTTTGGAGGCGCATCGGGAACGGCTTTATCGTTTGTGTAGGGCGAATGCTTATGAACGGGCTAGTGTAGATGATTTGTATCAGGAGGTGCTGATGAATATTTGGAAGTCATTGCCTAAGTATAAGGGGGATGCGCAGATTTATACTTGGATTTATCGGATTACTATTAATACGGCGATTACATTTAATACGAGGCAAATTAAGCGAAAAGAACGGGATCAATTGGGAATTAATCAACCTAATGATGAGGGGCAAAATGTGCATCCGCAGTTGGAAGAATTGTATGCTATTATTCAACAATTAAAAGCGGATGAGCGATGGATAATTAGTTTGTTTTTGGAGGATTTATCTTATCAGGAAATTGCAGATGTCGTGGGTATTAGTATCAATTTGGTAGGTGTAAGATTGAATCGTATTAAGGCGAAAATGAAAAAACTTTCTCAATAATATTAGCATAAACAACAAAAATCATAATCATGGATTTAGAGAATTTAAAATCAAACTGGCAGGCACAGGCCATTCCAAGCACAGGAAACTGGATGGATAAAGTGCAAGTAATGAATCAAAATATTGAAAAAGAGAATAAAAGCGTTATCTACCTTTTTGCAGCGACGGTATTTATACTGGGAATCGCTTGCTTTGGTAGTGCGTATGTAATGAATAGCTATATTTTGGCTTTTAGCATTATGGCAATAATGGGATTATTGGCTTATCAGTCGCTTATTTTTAGTAATAGGGTGTTGATACAACCGAAGCAATTAATGGATTCTAATAAGGATTTTGTGGATCACTTGAAAAAGAAATTACGTTATAATTTGTTGGTAACAAATTGGCTGATGCCTTTGTATATGTTGTTGTTGACGATTATTGTGAATGTCTATACTTATGAAATCTTGAGTTCTTTTGAGTTGACAAAGACGAGCTGGATAGCTATGGCAATTACTACGCTCTATATTTGGGGCTTGTTTGCCTTTGTTTGGCCTAAACGTAGGAAAAAGGATCAATTGGAGATCGTGCCTTTATTGGAGGAGATGGAAGGAATTGGGGAGAATTTGGTGGGGTGATTTTTGACAACCACCCCTGGCCCCTCCTTGTTTAAGGAGGGTGATTTTTGACAACCACCCCTGGCCCCTCCTTGTTTAAGGAGGGGGATTTTT
>JAHDDN010000101.1:10520-12800 GCA_020629335.1 Chitinophagales bacterium
CCTCCTTGTTTAAGGAGGGGGATTTTTTTACCATAATTTGCGGCCTCTTAATCTTAGGGAATTGCCGATTACGATGACGTCAGAAAGGGCCATTGTGATAGCGGCTATCATTGGATTTAACAAGCCTATAGCGGCGATTGGAATCGCTAAGACATTATAGAAGAAAGCCCAAAATAAATTTTGTTTAATCGTTGTTAAAGTCGCTTTACTGATCTTAACTGTTTTATTGAGCGTGTCTAAATTATCGTTCATTAGTACGACATCGGCAGATTGAATGGCTACTTGATTCGCTTGGCGTAAAGAGATCCCGATACCAGCTTGCGCCAATGCAGGAGCATCATTAATTCCATCGCCTACCATAGCCGTCATTCCCTCTTCATTTTTTTGGGAGATCATCTCTAATTTATGGGCGGGCATTTGTTCGCCATAATATTCTGCAATGCCTAAGTGTTGAGCCATTGCTTCGGTTTTTTCTTGCTTATCGCCACTTAGGAGAATTGTGTTAATTCCTTCTGCTTTTAAGCCTTGTACAGATTCTTTAACCTGATTTCTTAGTTCATCTTTTAAGTCGATCCAACCGATGAGTTCATCATTTTTGAGGACGTAGATTTTGTGTTGATCTTCTTGGGTGAGATGTTTAGCAATTCTGTAAGAACCTGCTTGATAGGTATTTTGCTCTGCATCAGAACCTTTTAATCCGATTCCTTTCACCTCATTCACCATAGCCATTTCTTTAGGTGTAATGTCATTGAAATCACGCACTACTGATCTTGCAATTGGGTGAGAAGAATGTTTTTCCAAACCTGTTACTATCGCTTTAAATTCTGCCTCATCAATGAAGCTTTTATACTCGCTTACTTTGAATTTGCCTGTAGTGAGTGTGCCTGTTTTATCAAAGACTATATTTTTGACATTCGCCAACATTTCAATGGTATTTCCACCTTTGATTAAGATGCCATTTTGAGCTGCTTTTCCTAAGCCTACCATAAGGGCAGTCGGTGTCGCTAAACCCATCGCACAAGGACAGGCAATCACCATCACGGCAATGCTATTTAAAAGCGATTCCTGCATAGTCCAGCCCAATAGAAAATATTCGATCACAAAGGTCAAAGTGGCAATAGCCAATACCACAGGCACAAAAATGGCCGCAATACGATCTGCCAATCGATGAATCGCTGGTTTATTATTCTGAGCATCTTTCACCATCTGAATGATCTGAGCTAATACACTGTCTTTACCTACTTTAGTGGCTTTAATTTTGATACTGCCACTTTCGACTATCGTAGCGCCTATCACTTCATCCCCTATTTTTTTTCGAACAGTATTACTTTCCCCCGTCATCATCGCTTCATTCACGGATGATTCGCCCCAAATTACTTCTCCATCCGCAGGAATTTTATCTCCTGTATTCACTAAAAAAGATTGTCCTGCGCGAATTTCCTCCACAGGCACTTCTTTGATTTGTTCTACTCCATTTGCATCAACCGTAATTAAGTGTGCTCTTTCTGCTTTCAAAGCTTGTAAGTCTTTCAGGGCTACAGTCGTTTGCTTAACAGAACGATGTTCAAAATAATTACCCAAAAGCACTAAAGTGATAATCGTCGCAGCAGTCTCAAAGAATAGAAAATCTGGCCCTAAGCCTAAGTACCAACCTATAGTGCTATAAATAAAAGCAGCGCTTGAACCAATAATAATTAACACATCCATATTAGGCACCCCTGTCTTGAGAGAGTAATAAGCACTCACACCAAAATGCTGTATCCCTATCGCCATCACTGGTAAGGTCAACATAAACTGCAACCAAGGCTGGTGCAAAATCTCAAAGGGTAAAAACATGGCTAAGAATACAGGTATCGTAAAGATAGCAGCAATCACTAATTTCTTAACAATAGGCGACCATGCATTAGGGTCAGCTTCTTTAATATCTTCTTCATCCACTACCTTAAAGCCTAATTTTTCTATGCCATTAACCAACTCATTCAAGTTCGTCTCTGGAATACCCAAAAAAGTTGCTTCCTCACTGGCAAAATCAACATTAACGTCTGTCATGCCTTTTTTCTCTAAAAAACGCTTCACACCCAATGCACAGTTGTTGCAATGCATCCCCTCTATCTGAATATGTATTTTATCTGTATTGGCCATTTTTTATCTTATTTGCTATACAAAAATAACACATTAAACATTATCAGGCTCATTAAAATAGGCGCAAAAGAGAACTTTTTATACTTTTATGGCCTAGCTGCAATAGTGTTGCGCTACACCTGCAATAGTGTTGCGCTA
>JAHDDN010000101.1:12900-14939 GCA_020629335.1 Chitinophagales bacterium
CTGCAATAGTGTTGCGCTACACCTGCAATAGTGTTGCGCTATACCTGCAATAGTGTTGCGCTAAATCTGGTTAATTCGTTAAACAGTTGGTTAGTTTTTTCCGTTATTCAGTTAATTCGTATCTTTAACACCACAAACACCTCCAATAATTCAAGTCATAAATACCAAATAAATAATCATGAATAAAAGAGAATTTCTTAAAACGGGGGCCATTATCGGCTCTGCTGGTGCACTGAGCACCAATATAATATCAGCTAAGGATGCTCTTGGCTTTTCTGCTATCGAAGGCACTGATATGACCATTAATGCAAGAGAAGAATACACGCTTCCGCCTTTAGATTACGACTATAACGCATTAGAACCTCATATAGACGAGGCGACTATGAAATTACACCATGACAAACATCATGCTGGCTATGTAAGAGGCTTAAATAAAGCAACTGCTAAAATCAAAGAAGCCATCGCTAATGATGATTATTCATTGGTGAAACATTGGCAACGCGAGTTAGCTTTTCACGGATCTGGACACTTTTTACACTCTATTTTTTGGAAAGTAATGGGGCCAGATAAAAGTAAGCCTTCTGTTGGATTAAGCAAAATCATCGATTCCTCTTTCGGTGGTTTCGAGAATTTCAAAGCTTACTTTAAGGCAGCTTCTAAGTCCGTTGAAGGTTCTGGATGGGGAATTTTAGCCTATCAAGCAGCTTCTGATAAATTAGTAGTGCTACAAGCAGAGAAACATCAAAATCTCAGCCAATGGGTAAGTACGCCTATTCTTTGCATTGACGTATGGGAACATGCCTACTACCTCAATTACCAAAATAAAAGAGGCGATTATATCGACGGCTTCATGAATATCATCAATTGGGACGCTGTTTCTAAGCGATATGATCAAGCTCGTGCTCAAGCTAAATAAATCAGCACACATAAAAAATAAAAGGTCGGCTCCCACAAAGGGCCGACCTTTTCAATAATTGCTATTAAATACAAAGGCTACTATAAATAAACTATTTATTCTATCGAGAATTGCTGAATATTTTTTTAATTTTTGGGGCTTTCCATGCGGTCGTAATAAAAAACATATAACATATTCCAATTCATCATGGCATCACATTATGCATTTGGCTTTCACCGAAGGCGCATGGTCGGGCTGTTCGCTCTTATGCAGCTATGCACTGGCTACTACGCTAAGTGCTGCTTGTCTGCCCTGCGGGCCAGCCATCGCATCACTAAGCTCCGTAAGCCATCACATTTAACGCTGCATACCGCTGCCATCCCTAAGCCAAAAACCGCTTATCTTTTACCAATCTCTTTTCTGAAAACAGAATCCATTGGCAAATCTTCCTCTGCGATATTTCTTTCTTTTTTCGAAAGTACATTGATTTCCATAAACTGTACAGCATTGCCTTTCACAACCTTAGCGTATATCATACCATTTCTGGCAGCTAATTTGTCATTTTGCTTTACTTCACAAGCCCAGCTGCCTCCTTCTAAGACCTCTACATCAATCTTTTTACCAGAACCATCATCTATGGCTAAATCAGCTCCTTCTGAGATACTACCACTCATAGTAATATAAGAATCAGGTTTTGCACCTACTGATTGGAATCGCATATAACCTACATTCAATTCCACAGGCACCTTCTCTTTTTGACTTACATCTATAATGATTTTTTGAATATCACTTAAAACACCCATATCAGGTACCCCTTTTCCTTGTATCACAAATCCGATGGCATGATCTGAAGCATTGTAGTCGCCTACCACTTCCTCTTTTGAGAGCATTTTAAAGTAAGTAGTGGCGGAAAATTCACTTAATACCTCATCTTTTACTCGCTGTTCTATCACCTTCCCTATGTCCTTATTTGAGGGCTGATCTACATCTTCTATGATATAAAACGTATCAATTCCCCAAGGCGGACTTGTTTTTGACGCCGAACAACTGCTCAAAGCCCCTAGCACCACGAACGCTATAATCCAATATATTTGCTTAGATATCATAAAGCATTTTTTTTCAAAACTAACAAATGATCGAGCTA
>JAHDDN010000102.1 GCA_020629335.1 Chitinophagales bacterium
TGTTCCTGCAAAATCGACTATTCCATTTTCACAAGCTTGTAAATCGACTTGATTATATAGTGCAGGAAGTTCCGCTACATTGACTGTTACGATAGAATCACATCCTGCTGCGGAAACATAATTAAAGTCCGTTGAAGTATTAGGGGCTAATGGCGTTCCTGCAAAATCGACGGTACCATTTTGACAAGCTTGTAAATCAACTTGATTAAATAGTGTCGGAAGTTCCGCCACATTCACGGTTACGATAGAATCACATCCATTAGTAGCAACATAATTATAGCTACCACTAAAACCTGGACTTAACAAATTTCCCTCATAATCTACCGTTCCACCTTGACAAGCTTCAAGTTGTACATTAGCATACTGAAGTGCTTGTTCCGCCACATTCACGGTCACGATAGAATCACATCCTATTGTCGAAACATAAGTAAAGTCTGTTGAAGTATTAGGAGCTAAAGGCGTTCCTGCAAAATCTATTGTACTCCCCTGACAGGCTTGTAAATCGACTGTTGAGTATTGTGTAGGGAGTTCTCCAACAATTACATTGACAGTGGAGTCACAACCATTTGTTGCAGTATAAGTGTAGCTTCCTTCAAATCCAGCGCTTAATAAAGTGCCATTAAAATCGACTGTTCCGCCTTGGCAAGCATCTAAAGAAACATCCGCAATTTGAGTAGGTAGTTCCACGACCGTAATAGTGACAATAGAATCACATCCAGCCTGAGAAATATAATTGAAATCGCCAGAAAAACCTGGGCTTAATATACTTCCATTATAATCAATAGTACTTCCTTGGCAAGCTTCTAATTCTGCCGTTGTATTGATAGAAGAACCAACACTAACATTGATTGTCTGAACATTTTCATTATTACAATTATCACTTACTGTGACAGAGTAGGTGCTAGGTGGCCCAGGATTAATGGTGATAGTAGGTGTTATATCTCCTGTATCCCATAAATAGTCGTAAGGTGGTAATCCTCCCGTTACAGAAGGCGTCAGCACAACTGGTGTCGGATCACAACTTTGTATATCATCTAATAGAATATCAATAGGTAGTGGCTCAATGATCGTAATAGATGCTGAAGCAAAAGTTACTTCATCACAACCACAAGGAACATCTGCTAATAATAAGATTACAGATTCATCTCCTTCCATGATAAAGTCTGTATAAACATCAATAGGTAAGATGGTGAATTGTTCTCCAGCAGGAATAGTAATTTGTGTAGGCAGTGCTGCAAAATCAACTCCCTCTGTCGCTGTGCTCAAAGGATCTAATGCAATATTTAGTACAAGATCAGTATCTATATCTCCTTCTGTTCTTTCAAATAGAAAGTAACCATCAGAGCAGCCTTCATAAGCGTCCGCTCCGCCCGTACTTGGTACAAAAGAACTAATTACCGCTGCCTCACCAGCGGTAAAACTATTGGCTTCTAAGAATACAGCAGAATCTAACTGCGCATCTCCCACATCTCCTACTGCAATTTTAATATGATAAGTTTCGCAAGCCGTTAAATCAACTACGGCAGTTAATACAGTGGTAAAACCATCAAATTGCGTATCATCAGGAGCGATTGGGGTATTAGGATGTCCAGCACAGGAACCAAAGGGGAAAAAATCTCCAGCTGGAATATTGGGTACATAATAGGTATTATTAGCATTATGATTGACATTATTAATACTTACGTAGTTGTTAGTACCTGGTATGAGTGCAATATTTTCTGCGCCATTTTCAAAAGGGCCTGCAATGCCAGGCCCGCTGATAAAAAAGCCAAAGACATCATTATATTGGCTGTTTACATATTCACAATATTCTTCTGAGGCGAATACGTATCTAAATTCGACTAGATCATTAGATGGAGTAAAGTCAAATTCTAAAATAGAGGCATTATAATTTTGGAATTCATCAGCTAATTCGAAGAGATCAGGATCTCCACCACCAGCGCCGCCGCCGCCACCACCAGAGGTCGCACCTGTATCGTCATTTTCTCCTTCCGCGAGATTGATATTACCTGTTAATAGGATAATACCTTCCTCTATGCCGATAGAGCTAGCTCCACCAGAGAAATAACCAATACCTTGATTAGGGCCTGAAGTTGAAATGCTTGCGGGATCTACCTCAAAGCATCCGCTGGATAGGAGTACATCCATCACTAATTCTTCATCTGAATAAGAATTATCAGTGTCTATTTGGCTATAAGTGGTTTGGCAGGTTGAAGCAATAATAGCTAATAGAACACACAATACTCTACAGAAGTCAAAGTGATAGTGTTTGGAGTAAAACACTGCCATCTTTACTCAGTATTAGGAATTTGTTTAATCTAATTGTTAAATATCAACGTAATATACGTATAAATTGAGCGATTTAGGTAGATGTGTTAGTAGAATGTTTACTTTGTCTCTATAGGGACAAGATACGGATAATTCGCTTCAAAATGCATGAATAGCTTTATTTATTCAAGCCTTTTTTAGTTTGAAATATAGATAGTGCTGGTATTGAATGGCTTAGGGATAGAAGCGGTATAGGGCGTCGAGAGGTAGCTTACGGAACTTAGTGATGCGATGGCTGGCCCGAAGGGCAGACAAGCAGCGCTTAGTGTAGTAGCTGCCGAACAGCCCTATAAGAGCGGATAGCCCGACTGCTGCGCTTCGCTTGCAATGATAAATGCATAATGATGAATATTTTTGATTGTGTTGCGCATTAGTATTACGAGCGCAGTAGGAAGCCCCAAACATTAAAAATCTATAGGGGCGCACCTATGTGTGCGCCCTTTTGAGAATTGGGAGTATTTTTTTTTAAGTAGTTATCATGCTTTTTGGGCAATTAGGATCAATCTATCTGAATGAATTGGATCATATGGATTTAGCTGGTAATCACCGAATTGGTGCATGATTTTGAAGTGATTCGTTTGGAGTAGCTCTTCAAAATCTTCCAGTTGGAGGGCTTGTACTTTTTCTTGGAAGTGATAGTCCTGTTCTTGGTATTGAAAGCGAATATCTTTGACGATTTTTTGATCTTGAACAGATCGTTGGAGATCGAATGAAATATCATCTACGACTTTAGTTTCTTCTTTGACTAAATTGGCAATGACTTTGTTAGCATTCATGAAGTCGATCAGCAAAGTGCCGTCTTTTTGGAGGGCTTGATAGATGGATTTTAAGACTTTGTGATTGTCCTGACTATTTTCAAAATAGCCAAAACTGGTGAAGAGATTGAAGATATAATCAAAACTTTGATTGACTAATGGCGCTCGCATATCATGTTGATGAAAATGCAGTTTTTCGTGGGCAAAAGCTTGTGCATGAGCAATACTTTGAGCGGAGAGATCGACGCCAGTAACCTGATAACCTTTATTCGCTAAAAAAATAGAATGTCGCCCTTTTCCACAAGCTAAATCCAAGATATGAGCTTCAGGATGAGGCGCCAAAAATTGGATGATATTATTCAAGAATAAGGCGGCTTCCGTATCATCTCTGTCCTTATAAAGCTGATGATAAAAGGGAGAATCGAACCAACTTTCAAACCATTCTTTTTTTGACATTAGCTTATCTCTTTTAATGAAGGGACAAAGCTAGTATTTTTTTATTACATTTGCGTAGTACTGACAAAAGAATATAATGTATATTTGAAGTTCAATAATTTGTTTGCAAAGACAGGATTCATTAAACTAAATTAAAAAGCTTTGACTCTCATAAAATCAATTTCGGGAATTCGGGGAACAATTGGTGGCCAAGTAGGCGATAATTTGACTCCTATAGATATAGTAAAATTTGCCTCAGCTTATGGAAGCTGGTTAAAGCATAGAAGTGCGAGAAAGAAAGTGGTGATTGGAAGAGATGGGCGTATTTCGGGAGAAATGGTCAGTCAATTAGTAACTGCAACCTTGCGCTCTTTAGGCTTAGATGTATTAGATTTAGGATTGTCTACTACCCCAACTGTTGAGATGGCCGTAGTAGCAGAAGATGCAGGCGGAGGAATCATTTTAACGGCCAGTCATAATCCAGTGCAATGGAATGCCTTAAAGTTATTAAATGAAAAAGGCGAGTTTATCAGTGCCGCAGATGGGCAATTAATTTTGGACATGGCAGACGAAGCTAATTTTGAGTATGCTGAAGTTTTTCATCAGGGCGCTTATGAGCAAAAAACGAATGCCATAGAAAATCATATCGAGCAAATCTTAGCCCTTCCACTAGTAGATACTGACGCCATTAGTTTCAAGGATTTTAAGATAGTCGTAGATTGCATTAACTCTACTGGTGCCTTAGCCATTCCACCTTTGTTAGTAGCCTTAGGAATAGAAAATGTCATTATTCTGAACGGCGATAATATGGGTTACTTTGCGCATACACCAGAGCCATTGCCAGAAAATTTGACACAAATTTCAGAAGCTGTCAGAACGCATGGAGCCGATTTAGGAATCGTAGTAGATCCAGATGTAGATCGCTTGGCCTTGGTCTGTGAAGATGGTAGTATGTTTGGGGAAGAGTACACTTTAGTAGCCGTAGCCGATTATATTCTACAGTATCAAAAAGGAAATACTGTTTCCAATTTATCTTCTTCCAGAGCCTTGCGAGATGTGACAGAAGCTGCTGGTGGAGAATATTTTGCTTCTTCCGTAGGGGAAGTAAATGTGGTTGCTCAAATGAAAGCCTGCAATGCAGTCATTGGCGGAGAAGGCAATGGCGGTATTATTTATCCTGAGTTACACTATGGTCGTGATGCTTTGGTAGGGATTGCTTTTTTCCTTTCACATTTAGCTAAGAGCGGTAAGACTTGTAAAGAATTAAGAGCGACTTATCCTGACTATTTCATCAGCAAAAATAAAATTAGTTTATTGCCAAAGGGCGATGAAGCCCCAATTGATGTAGATAAATTATTGAATGCCCTAAAAGAAAAATACCAAGATCAACCTCACTCCATGATTGATGGATTAAAGATTAATTGGGATGACACCAAAGAATGGGCGCATATCAGAAAGTCCAATACAGAACCCATTATTCGTATTTATTGTGAAAGCGGAACAGCAGAAGGTTCCCAGAAATTATTTGAAAAAATTGCTGCTTCCGTTGATGAAATTTTAAAATCGTAAAATTCTATTAAAAAGGGCTGATATGCCCTATCAAAATGGGCCGACACGTATCAAAATGGGCCGACACGTATCAAAATGAGCCGACACGTATCAAAATGGGCTGACACGTATCAAAATGGGCTGACACGTATCAAAATGGGCCGACACGTATCAAAATGGGCCGACACGTATCAAAATGGGCTGACACGTATCAAAATGGGCTGACACATAGGTCAGCCCCTACAATTATTTTTTATTTGGGCGCATCCTGCGATTGTAAAATAAGGTGTGTAGCTCGACCCCAATTTATCATTCATCATTATACATTAATCATTCGCCGAAGGCGCAGGTCGGGCTATCCGTTCTTATGTGGCTATGCTGCTCCTACTCTGCTAAGTGCTGCTTGTCTGCCCTGCGGGCCAGCCATCGCATCACTAAGCGCCGTAAGTCGCATCATGTACGCCACATACCACTCCTATCCCTTGCGCGAAAATAGTCATTATTGCTAATTTCCTTCATAGATTTTTCCATGATTGTTAGCTGTTTTTTTGCTGGGCCCAAAAAAATGCAAAAAAAATACCCTATCCATAAACTTTATTAATACTATTATTGTTAATAGTATAACTATCATAAATGATTGCTTTGCTAATATTTTTATAAACTAAAAAATATAATTATGAAAGTTGAAAAAATTAAGTTACTGGCATATGGTTTAGTTCTCTTTATTGCATCATTTTCCTTACTAATAATGGAGTCTTGTGCTGTAAGTGATAGTAAACCGCTAAAAAAAATTACAGAATCAGAAATTTTAAGGGCCCAAAAAGCTTGGGCAATTGGCTTGATTGGAATAGGGGTGGCTTATGAAAATTCAAATAACTATAAAGAGGCAGCAAGTAATTTCATAGAAGAGTTTTATGCTTATGATGAGACTAAGGTCTTATTTAAACCAACCTTAGCAAAGGAAAAGCCATTTCGTACTACACTTGAGGGAGCTTTGTCTTACTTCATAGGAGACAATGAATTTTATCCTGAAGATAAAGGCTTTGCTCTAGAAACATGGAAGGATGTAAGGTGGGAAAATGCTGGAATTATTAATAGTGATGGAGGGATCGCTGTAGCAATGGGTAATTATTACTTCACTAATAAAGAAGGCATAACGAGCAAGTTTGAATATACCTTCTGTTATAAAAAAGTGGATGATGGTTCAATTAAGATAGTGGCTCATAAGTCGGCATTACCATATGGAGATTGAATCATCTCATCATAAATTAGAAAACCATGTTGTATATAAAAACATTGATTTCTTTCATAGAAGATAAGGAGTATAGAGACTTATTGTTTACCACTGTGATCATTATCCTAGCAGGTAGTGTCATATACTCCTATCTTGAAAACTGGAGTTGGATAGATTCGCTTTACTTTTCAGTAATCACTTTAACTACTGTAGGTTATGGCGATCTATCCCCTCAAACAGACATAGGTAAGTTATTTACTGTTTTTTACATCATGATAGGGGTGGGAATTATACTGAGTTTTATCAATACAGTTTACCAGCACTATGATGATATGAAAGTCAATAGAAATAATAATCATTGAAAAACTACTTAATAAAATAGCATCTATGGAAACAAAATTATCTCCATTATCGCGTTTGAAAAACTTGTTGAAAGCTGATCAAAAAGAAATTTACCATGTTTATGTATATGCATTATTTAATGGTTTAGTAAATTTATCTTTACCCTTAGGTATTCAAGCAATTATACATCTTATTCAAGGAGGAGAGATCAGTTATTCATGGGCGGTATTAGTAGCATTTGTCATAATGGGGGTAGCCTTTTCAGGCATATTACAGTTTCTACAGTTGAGAATAGTCGAGAATTTATCTCAAAAAATATTCAGTAGAGCTTCTTTTGAATTTGCCTACAGAATACCTAAAATGAAGACGAATGCTTTAGATAATTATTATGCTCCAGAATTAGCCAATCGTTTCTTTGATACACTTACTCTTCAAAAGGGACTTCCTAAAATATTGATGGATTTTTCTTTATCTATTTTTCAAATTTTGGTAGGTTTAATTCTATTGAGTTTATATCATTCTTTCTTTATTATTTATGGTATCGTATTAATCGTATTGATTTATGTTATCATAGCTATAACAGGTCCAAGAGGGATGCATACGAGTATGAAGGAATCGACCTATAAATATAAAATGGCATTTTGGATAGAGGAAATTGCTCGAACTAAGCTATCTTTCAAACTGACTGATACGGCTAATTATCGCTTAGATCAATGTAATCGTCATGCCGAAAAATACTTAGATTCAAGAGAATCACATTTTAAAATATTAGCCAGTCAGTTTGGATATTTGATTGCTTTCAAAGTATTAATTACTGCTGGTTTATTAATCATTGGTAGTGTGTTAGTTTTTAATCAAGAAATGAATATCGGGCAGTTTGTAGCGGCTGAGATTGTAATTATCATTATTATAGCCTCTGTGGAGAAGTTAATAAGGACTTTAGAGACGGTTTATGATGTATTAACTGCATTAGAAAAGATTGGCTATGTAACAGACATGCCTTTAGATAAGGAGGACGGTCTATTCTTAGACGAAAAATTATCAGATATTTCTATTTCCTTAACTGATGTGACTTATAATAATCCTCAATCTTCGGAGCATAATATTGAAAAGTTAAGTTTTCATTTACCGGCCAAAACTTCCCTTTATATAGATGGAGCTGCGAGTTCAGGTAAACATACACTGCTGGGTATCATAGGTGGTATAATAGAGTTAGATAGTGGAAGTGTTAATTTTGGGCCATTTGCCTTATCCTCTTTAGATAAAAATAACTTAAGGTCCAAAATTGGTTATGTAATTGGTAACAAAGAAATTTTTCAAGCAAGTATTATGGATAATATTCTGTTAGGTAGAGAAAATGTTAGTCTCAATGATATAAAAGAGGCGCTTCATACAGTTGAGCTAATAGAGTACATCTTTTCTTTACCAATGGGGTTACATACTATAATAGATCCAGATGGGAAAAATATTTCAAAGAGTACTATTGATAAAATATTATTAGCTAGAGCAATTGTTACCAAACCAGAATTATTAATTATGGATTCTCCTCTTTACCATATAGAGGCCGAGGAAAAAGAAAGAATTATTAACTCTTTATGCAGTAAAGATAAGCCTTGGTCGATTATTCTTATATCGGTTGATGGAAGGTGGCGAAAAGCAATCAAAAGTAATTTGCTTTTGGATAAGGGAAAAATAGTTAATACAAATTTGGAAGTAATCAAAAATAATAGGAATGCTTAATATTAGTAGAAAATCTGTGAAAGATAAAATCAACTTAGATAGGTATACAGTTCTTAAGGAAGTAGAGGCGAAAAGTCTTTCTTCAATTTTGATTAAGGTAATAGCATTGATCTTTATTATTGCCATCATTGCTTTGTTTTTACCTTGGACACAAAATATTCGTGCTAAGGGTTATGTTAGCACCCTAAACCCTTATGATAAACCTCAAGCCATCCAGTCTTTGATAGATGGAAGAATAGTGAAATGGTATGTAAGAGAAGGGCAAGAAGTAAGCGCAGGAGATACAATCATGCAAATTGCAGAATCGAAAGAAGATTATTTAGATCCTGATCTCTTGAATAGGACTCAAAATCAAATTACAGCCAAAAATAAATCTAAGGATGCCTATGAACAAAAGGCTCAAAATTTAGAAAAACAATATCAGGCAGTATTAAAGAATAAAGAAGTTAAATTTAGTCAAAACCAAATAAAAATAGAACAAGTAAAAATTAAAATAAGCAGTGATAGCCTGAAATTAAAAGCAGCTGAAATAAAGTTGGTTAATGCTAAAGAACAATTATCTCGTACCCAGAGTTTATACGAGAAAGGTATCAAGTCATTAACTGAATTAGAATCAAAGAACTATGCTTATGAAGAGTCACAAGCTAATGTTCTGGCGATAGAAAATCAATTGAATGTTTATAGAAACGAGATTGAAAATCTAAGAATTAATAAAGTCGCCATCTTAAATGAATTTGATGATAAACTCAATAAAATTCAATCAGATAAAATGTCTTCAGTTTCAAGTCAGTTTACCACTGAAGCGAATGTCAATAAGTTGGAATCTCAATATAATAAATATAAAGTGAGAGCTGCTAATTATTATGTTAGATCTCCTATCGATGGAATTGTTACTAAGTCGATGCAAAACGGGATTGGTGAATTTCTCAAAGCTGGAGAAGATATAGTTAGTGTTTTTCCTTCAAACTATGAGGTTTCAGTGGAAATGTATGTTTTGCCCAGAGATATGCCCTTACTTAAAATAGGGCAAGAGGTTAGAATTCAATTTGATGGTTGGCCAGCCATTGTATTTAGTGGTTGGCCTGAAAATTCTTATGGTACATTTAAAGGGCGCATTGCGGCGATTGATAATTATATTAGCAAAAACGGCAAATATAGAATTTTGATAGGAGAAGATGATAAGAATGATCCTTGGCCAGACGAGGTACGAATTGGTGGAGGAGCAAATGCGCTCATCTTGTTAAATGAAGTGAGAGTTTATTATGAACTCTGGAGGCAATTGAATGGTTTCCCAGCAGATTACTATGAAAATGGAGAAACGAATATGCCTAAGCTTAAAAGACCAATTAAAAAATTCAAGTAATTATGAAATATTATACAAGAAAATTAATTAAGCCTGGTGATTTGAATGCAAATAACACCTTGTTTGGAGGAGCCTTACTAAAATGGATAGATGAAGAAGCTGGTATCTATGCCATGACAAAATTAAATACAGAGAAAGTAGTTACTAAGTATATTTCTGAGATTAACTTTGTTGATTCGGCCCATCAAGGAGATATTATTGAGATAGGTTTAGCCTTTCTTAGTATAGGAGTAACATCTATTAGTTTTCAATGTGAGGTTCGTAATGTAATTACTAAAAGAATCATTTTGAAAATTGATAAGTTAGTATTTGTTAGTGTGGATAAAACGAATAAATCGACTCCTCATTTCGTGACACTTGAAGATATAAAATAGCTGATATGTTGTATTTGTTTATTACTCTTTTTTCATTGGTCAATGATACTATTGAAAATAAAACATTAAAGTTAGATGAGTTTATTTCCATAGTAGAATTAAAACACCCTCAAATAAGACAAGCCGCACTTATTGAAGAACAGTCCAATGCTTATGATTTGAAAGCAAGAGCTGGATTTGATCCCGTTTTATCTAGTGATTGGGATTTGAAAAGTTTTGATGATAAGCAATATTATAATCGATTAAATGCAATGTTGAAAATGCCAACGAAAATTGGTGTGGACTTAAAGGTTTCCTACGAAAATAATAGCGGTCAGTATTTAAATAATATGGATGTATTAGCAGATAATGGCTTATTGAGTATTGGTTTTGGTGTTCCGTTAGGGCAAGGACTATTTTTTGATGAAAGAAGAAAAATATTGAAAGAATCATCATTAATAACTGAGGCCAATAAATTGAAAAGGCAAAAAGTTCTGAATAAGCTTCATTTTGAAGCAGCTAAAGCTTATTTAGTATGGCAGGAAGCTTATTTTAAGTTGGAAAATCAGAAGTATGCTGTTGAACTAGCAAAGCTGAGATATGAAAATATTGTAAGTTTGAGTATGAACGGGGATAAGCCTGCTATAGATACATTAGAGTCTTATGTTGTTTTGAAAAACCGAGAAGAGTCATTATTAGATTATCAACAAAAAAGTAATCAAGCACGTCAGTTGCTTAATAATTATTTATGGCAGGAAGATAAATTGACATTCTTAATGGATACTTTAATCATTCCAGAAAGTATCGATGAGTCAAAATGGCTAAATAACATAGGTCGTTTAATTGAGAATCAAGATAGGGTATTAGAGGATCATTTATTAGTCAATGAACTGGAGAATAGGAGAGGCCGAAGACAACTGGATAGGAGAATGGCTAAGGAGCAATTAAAGCCTGTTTTTAATTTGAATTATAACCCAATATTTCGATTTGATAATGGGCACCCTGTATGGGGATATGATTTCCAAAATTATAAATTGGGGGTCGAGTTCTACTATCCTTTATTTGCAAGAAAAGCCAAAGCTGAAATTGAGTTAATAGATATTTACTTGGAGATGAATCATAATGAGGGGCAATTACTAAAGGAAGCATTGGATAACAACATAACATACTTAGTTGCTAAAGAGGACTTCTTAAATGAGCAACTCCTAATTCTTAAAAATAATAGTACTAACTATAATAATTTATTAGAAGCTGAGAAAATAAAATATGAGATAGGAGAAAGCTCTATTTTTCTATTAAACAATAGAGAAATTAAGCTAATTGAAAATAATAACAAAATACTATCTAAGCAAAAAGAATTACTAAAAAATAGATTAGAATTATTGTTTGTATCGCAATTAGGTATTTGATTATCGGAAGATTTTAAAAGGGTAAATATGATATTCTAAATTCAACACCTTGTACTAAGATAAGATGTTTTTGTCGCTCAAAAATAAAAAAAGCCAAAATTCAACTAAGGGTTGAATAATGGCTTTGAAAAAAATAGTCGGATTTATTTTATGCCACTTGACTCTTAGAGGAAGACAATTTACTGAAAATAGCATTTTCTAATTCTGCTGCTTGATTGCTGACGCCTTTCTTTTTCCTTTCGATGATTTTTACGTCAATATTACGATACTGCGCATTCGTTTGAAATTCTTCTATGATTTCTATGACATCGTGATCTATATTAATACTTTTTGAAGCATCAATGACTAACTTAGTATTATCAGGAATTTGATTTAATGTTCTTTGGATACTTGCCTTATTGATAAAGGTAACATCCTCAGCTAACTCTAATCTGAGTGTATCAGCATTGATGTGATTTTCAGACTCAAATAAGAAAGGCTTTTTGTAGTTATTATAAAGTACGTAGAATACCGCTACCACTAAACCAATACCAATTCCTGTCAATAAATCAGTGAATACAATTCCCAATATAGTTACAATAAATGGCACAAAGTGGCTTTGTCCTAAGCCATACATCTGCTTAAATAAAGCTGGTTTAGCTAACTTATAGCCTACTAAAAAGAGAATAGCAGCTAAACTAGATAGTGGAATTAAATTTAAGATAGCTGGAATAGCCATAGCACTTAATAATAAAATTACACCGTGCATAATGGCAGATAATTTAGTTCTACCTCCAGATTGAATATTAGTAGAGCTTCTAACGATTACTTGTGTGATAGGTAAACCGCCTAAAAATCCAGAAATAATATTACCCACTCCTTGAGCTTTTAATTCTCGATTAGCTGGTGCTATTCGCTTAAATGGATCTAACTTATCGGTTGCATCTAAACAAAGTAGTGTTTCTAAACTTGCGACTACAGCAATGGTAATACCTGTTACCCATACAGCAGGATTGGTGATTTGACTAAAATCAGGGAAAGTAAATTGTCCAAAGAATCCTGCAATATTTTCTGGTACAGGAATCGCTACTATCTGATCAGTATTCAAGGCAAAGGAGGTATTTTGGAATACTAAATTTAACAAAATACCAAGGCTTACTACTACTAATGGTCCTTGAACTATCTTAAATAGTTTGATTTTTTTCATGAATTTCTGCTCCCATAGTATCAATATTAATAGAGAGATAGCAGTGATGATAATAGCTCCAGGACTAACTGCCTCAAACATATAATAGAGTTCTGAAATCGTATTATGTCCGTCAGGTTGAGCAAATGATAAACTACCTTCATAATCTTTATCATAACCAAGGGCATGTGGTATTTGTTTGAGTATGATAATCACCCCAATACCAGCTAACATTCCTTTAATAACGGAGGAGGGAAAGTAATATCCTATAATACCAGCTTTGGCAAAACCCAGTATTACTTGGAAAATACCACCAATAATAACAGCCAGAAGAAAGGTCTCAAAGGCTCCTAATTCTGCTATGGCAGTTAGTACAATAACTGCTAATCCTGCTGCTGGTCCACTAACTCCTAAGGCAGAACCACTCAATGCTCCAACGACTATTCCACCTACTATTCCAGCAATAATACCTGAAAACAGGGGCGCACCCGAAGCTAGTGCAATTCCTAAGCATAGGGGGACTGCAACTAAAAAAACAACTATAGAAGCAGGTAAATCGTGCTTTATATTCGCTAAACTAATGTTTAATTTCTTATCATTCATAGAGTTCAAGTTTACAATTTTATCAATTTAAATTTTTGTTCGAGTTTTAGTATTTATTAACTATTACGTATGATTGTTTTAATATCGTCGCAAATATAATTGCTCTATTCCGTAATAGCAATACTATTAACACAAAAAGTTTTAATTTTGTTTAGTGATGTTTTACTTTTTATTTAAATTGCGCTGCTTTTATTTTACAGTGTTGTACTTTTTATTGATATTTTGTTATTTTTGTTAAAAAAGGTTTTTTTTATGGCTGTTGAAATAAAAATTAGTCTGAATGAGCGCCTCTATTTAAGAGACCCTCAAAAAACGGCACTTGGACAAAAAATTATTCATCATAGTATTATATTGATGGATAATATTGGCTTTGAAGCATTTAATTTCAAGAAGTTGGCCTATGATATGAATTCAACAGAGGCATCTATTTATCGTTATTTTGAGAATAAACATTTATTACTTATTTACTTAGTTGTTTGGTATTGGCAGTGGGTAAGCTATCTGATTGATATTCGTTTGATGAATATTGAAGATCCAGAGGTTAAGTTGAAAAAGATTATTAAAACTATATTTTTTGCGACTAAAGACAATCCTTCTACAGAATATGTCAATGAAAACATACTGCATCGCGTGGTGATAGCGGAAGGTGCAAAGGCTTATCATTCTAAATCGGTTGATGAGGAGAACAAGGATGGTTTTTTCTTGAGTTATAAACGATTGACAGAAAAGGTAGCTGACGTTATTTTAGAGGTTGATTCGGAATTTCCTTATTCTCACACTCTGGCCAGTAATCTGTTTGAAATGGCTAATAATCATATTTATTTTGCGCAGCATCTTCCGAGATTAACTGATGTAAAGGTGGAAGGAGATGATTATCATGAGGTGGAGGAGATGCTGGAGTATTTTGCTTTTGGCATATTGAAAAAATCTAAAAAATAAGCTTCATTTATGCTTGCTCTTGATTGCGCAAGGGATGGAAGTGGTATGTGGCGTACATGATGCGACTTACGGCGCTTAGTGATGCGATGGCTGGCCCGCAGGGCAGACAAGCAGCACTTAGCAGAGTAGGAGCGGCATAGCCACATAAGAGCGTACAGCCCGACCCTTTCCTTAATTTTCATTCGTGGGCGGACACATAGGTCCGCCCCTACAGGCGAATGAAAAATAAGGAAAGGGATGCGCCCTCATTTTATTTATCTGTTCTTACGACAGACAGAATACTTTTTTCTACTACTTGAGACATTTGGTCGTCTAGGTATTCGGCGTAGACACCGCTTACGATTAGTGTTTTTTGGCCAGCTGGATAGGCCAACATATATTTATGATAGTACTCGCCTTCTTGAGTTTGACGAATTTTACAGAAGACA
>JAHDDN010000103.1 GCA_020629335.1 Chitinophagales bacterium
AGAATAACGGATAAACTGGATAACAGAATAAAGGATAAACTGGATAACAGAATAACGGATAAACTGGATAAAGGACTAAACGGAATGAAAAAACAAAAACGCCATTTCAGGATGAACTGAAATGGCGTTCTTTATTTTGTTTATTGACTATATTGCTTAGCTATAAACGGATTCTTTTTTGAAATGCTTTACTAGTAGGTAGTAGAACATTGCTCTGTATTTATTACGATTAGAGCTGCCGAAAGTATCGACAACTTTTTTGATGCCGCCATCTAAATCATCTGAGTCTGATAGACCTAATTTCTTAATTAGAAAGTTTTTCTTTACACGATCTAATTCTGTTTGATCTGAAGAAGATACTTTAGATGAGTCTGGGTTGTAGATAGATGGTCCACAACCTTTGGTAACAGCTCTTAAAAGATCTTCGTCAAATTTTACTTTGATCTTTCCGAACTCTGTTGCGTAGGTGTCTAAACACGCTTGAAACTTACTCATAATTTTAGTTTTTAAATTATTGGAAAGAAATGGGGTGAGGAAACCTTAATAATGAAAAAAATAAGGTCCATATTTTGCAGCTAATCTTAAGCTTCAAATATCTATTTTATTTTTCAATCATTATCTTACCACTTCATAAAAACTCCACAATATAAATAATAATATTATAAACCAATAATTATTTTGTAACAAAGGCGTGAACACTCCTTTATTCTGCTCTGGACCAAACGCTAGATTTTCCGATTGTCATGCCCAGCACTTTATAGCCACCTTTTAGTAGTAGTGTGCCGTCATCTTGGATGAATAGATAGCCATCATAAGTTTTGCCATCTCGGCTATTATAAATACTGCCGCCTTCGTAGTATTTTTCGCCATCAAATTTGAAGTTTTTAAGAAACTCTAAATTGAGGATCGGACGATCTCTAAGACTTGCATCTGGGTTTTCATCATCTACTTTTGGTTTTCCATTTTCATTGGGTTCTTCTAACCAGACGATTTTGGCGCAATAGCCTTTTCCGCAATTATATACTTCTACTTTGGCATCTTTTTCTTCTACGAACCAAAGGCCAACAATATCATCTGCATTTTGAGCGAAAATATTAGCCGAGAAAGATAGTGCGACTAAGATTGAAAGGAAAAGAAATTTTCTCATTTTAATTTTGTGTTTATATAGTAATTGAGGTCCATAATGGCCTCTTTGAATTTATTCATCTAAAATAAGACTTTTTATATAGTAATTGGATTAATTGGCACAAATTATTATAACGATTTTCAATTGATCCAACTAGCAAGGATAAGCAGTATTGGCATTAATATCATAGTTCCATCTAATAATCCTAGATAATAATACTCTTCTTGAAGAGATTTTTTTTTGTAAATCAGTATTATGCTTATGAAATAGGCGAGATATAGTGCTATTAATTCTGTGAAATTAGTAGAATGGTAAACTATTCTGAAGGTGCTTAAACAACTCAGAATTATCATTAAGGCAAGCGCTAATTTTTTGGTATTTGGAATACCTATTAGAATAGGGATGGTTTTGAGTTCTTGACTTTGGTCAAATTCCATATCTCGAATATCAAAAGGTAGGGTGATGATGAATACAAATAGGAAGCGTTCTAAAATAATGAAGCATACTGGCCAGCTAAGTTGTATGGAGTAATAGAGGACAGGCAAAAGGACGCTGCTTATTGACCAAATTATGGCAATCAAAAATATCTTACTCATGCCTAAGTCTCGAAACTTAAATTTCTTCCCATTTCGTTTGAATAAGGGAATAGAGTAACCCAATGTGATAATTCCCATTGCGATCATACATATTTGAGCAGAGAAAGGCAGTAGAAAAAAACAAATGATACTGCTGAGGCTGGCTATTCCAAAAGCTAGTTGAAGGAATTTTTCATTTTTGATGGACCATTTGACAATTGGCGGATAATAATCAAGGTCTTTGGGTATATTTCTTATCGCTACTAAGCGGTGTAAGGTGTAGGAGCAGATCGTTGAAGCAAATACTATTAATAAAAGAGAAGCAGAAGTTAGCGGTAATGATAGTTGGACTAAAGTCATACCGACCATCATTACCGCTGCTAATGCTATCCATAAATTACTATATATCAGCGCAGCTAATAGCGACCTGATCAAAATAAAGTTTTTTAAGTAAAGTATCTAAAATCGTGATGATTTTCGATTTTAAGAAGTGAATGGTACATCAATTTGATGACATTTTCTACATCTTCCATATGCGCCATTTCCACTGTCGTGTGCATATAACGCAAAGGTAAAGAGATTAGTGCTGAAACAACTCCGCCATTTGAAATGGAAAATGCTTCTGTATCTGTTCCTGTAGAACGAGAAGCCGCTTCTCTTTGGAAAGGAATTTTGTTTTCGTCAGCTACATCAATGATTAAGTCTAATAGACGCCTATGAACAGATGGTGCATAGGTTAAGATCGGGCCTTTACCACACTTTAAGTCGCCTATTTCTTTCTTATTCATCATTGGCGTACTGGAATCATGGGCTACATCGGTAATGAGTGCTACATTGGGTCGAATAGTTTGGGCGATCATATGAGCCCCTCTTAATCCAACTTCTTCTTGTACTGAGTTAACGATATATAAACCAAATGGGAGTTTGACCTTATTTTTGTGTAATAATCGAGCCACTTGAGCGATCATGAAACCGCCAGCACGATTATCCAATGCTCTACCAACGAAATAACGATCATTTAAGGTGGTGTATTCGTCTTCAAAGGTAACGACACAACCTACGTGTACGCCTAATTCTTCGACTTCTTTCTTGCTATTACAGCCACAATCTAAAAAGATATTGCTCAATTTCGGTGTAATATCTTTCTCTCTTTTGCGAACATGTATAGCAGGCCAGCCGAATACCGCTTTCACCATACCTTTTTTCGTATGAATATTTACTCTTTTGGAAGGGGCAATTTGGTGATCAGAGCCACCATTTTTGATTACTTTAATCATTCCATCATCACCAATATAGCTGACAAACCAAGCGATTTCATCAGCATGAGCCTCAATTACCACTTTATAAGGGGCATCTGGATTGACAACTCCATAGGCTGTACCGTAGTTATCTATGTGATATTCGTGGATGAAAGGCTTAATATAGTCTAACCAAAGCTGTTGCCCTGGCGCTTCGAAACCTGTAGGGGAATGGGTATTGATGTAATTCTCAAAAAAAGTCAATGCTTTCTTATCTAATATTTTCGTCTTCATTATATAGGTTTAAGGGGCCAAATTTAAAGTAACGCTTTACTATAAACAAGAAAAATGCCACTAAGCATACTACATAGTCGGATTAAAGACCCATATTACTTTATTTTTTAATGAAAAAACAGGGAGATTAGCGAAAATACGGCAACTTAAGGAGCAGATATTTATAAATTGAGGTACGAATTATTACATTTGCAACAAACAAAGCACTATGGCTAAGAAGAAAAAGAACCGAATTGGGGTGATGTACTCCACTGATCCTGACTTTGAATATGATTACGAACAGGATGAATTAGACACCCTTGAGCCCAATCAGCAAAAACTGAGGGTAGAGTTAGACCGCAAACGCCGAAAAGGGAAACAAGTGACCTTAATTACTGGTTTTGTGGGTAAGGAAGATGACCTAAAGGCATTAGCTAAAATTCTGAAGTCCAAATGTGGTGTAGGTGGTTCTGCCAAAGATAATGAGATTATTATTCAAGGGGATTTCCGCAAGAAAGTCGGTGAGATATTAACTGATATGGGCTATAAGGTCAAGGTGATTGGCTTGAAATAGTCCATTATCGACCTAAAGATGCATTATAATCGGGAGGTCAGTGATTTAACAAATTTGAATTGAGATAAGAATTCTTTAGCTACTACACGCATTACGGTATAAACTGGGATGGCTACGATCATTAAAGCGATTCCGCCTAAGGTACCTGCGATCAAAATAAGTAGAAAAATTTCCAAGGGGTGCGCCTTTACACTATTGGAAAATATCATTGGCTGGAAAAAGATATTATCTAATGTTTGTACAGTAATAAAGGTAGAAACAATAGATAACACTAAAGCGACAGAAATACTTGGATTCGTTAATAAGGCCACTATTAAGCCAAATATTAGGCCTATGAATGGGCCGACATAAGGAATAATATTAATAATTCCTGCAAAAGTCCCTATCAATACAGCATTCTTTACCCCAAAGATACTCAAGCCAAACATAACAATTGCGCCTACACAAACCATTTGTATCAATACACCTATAAAATATCTTGATAGCAAGTTACGAGAAGTATTATAAACATTATTGAATTTTTCCTCATACTCAGGCGGGACTAAAGCAAAGATAATTCGATAGATTAAATCGTGGTCTATTAGAAAAAAGAAAGTAATAAAGGTTACTGAAAATAAAGCCGTAACCAAATTTCCTAACACCCCTACTATATTTCCAAATAAATTCGTGATTTTAGATGGTTGAATAATTTTTATCAATTCATCTTGTACATAATCCGTTGCTTGTTTATCACTATCTCCTAAATAAGGATCTACAAACTGATCTAAACGATTTAGTCTATCCGTAATGACTGCGATGGCTTCTTGTGGATCTATACTTGAGATCGCACGTACCTGATCTAAGATCATTGGTAAAAATAAAGCAATAAACCCAGCGATGAAAAGGTAAAAACACAAAATGGTGAGTATCGCACAGAGCGATAAAGGCAAAGATACTTGTCCAATTCGCAAGCCACTAAACATACGCATCAAAGGTGCACCAATTAGGGACAATATTGCCGCTATTAGTACATAAGTGATGATGCTACTCAAGTAGTAAAAACTAAAGCCAATTATCAACACCACCACTATTCCAAAGATGATTTTAAATGTATTGGTCATCTGCTTATAAGTCAGTAGTTCTGCTCTCTATTTATTAAATGTAATTGTTTGCTAGTCGGTTTCCTAATAAAACTCCTATTTATTATATTTTCTTATTGAACTCATTTATTTAAGGTTCAAAAAACGAATAAATTCATCTCTTAAGCCATTTTTTGCCACTTTTTTTTCAATATAGGATATAAAATAATCGACAATAAAATTATAAGTGTACCTACATAAAAGCCCGGATGCATTTTTTCCGAATCTCCAAAGATTAAAAAGGCAAAAACAATCGCATATACTGGTTCCATATTAATGGCTAAAGCGACCGTATAAGCCGAAATCTTTTTCAACAAAAATACAATAGCAACATAAGCATAAGAAGTACATACCAAACCTAATAATAATAAATACACTATATCCATCGGTACCCACTCCAAATGATTCCAAAACGCTCCTTCCATCAAAATAGTATAAATACCTATCATGATAAAGCCTGAAAGCATTTCATAAAATGAAATAACCGTTGGCGTGTAAGTATTCGCAATTTGTTTATTCAATACCCCAAATAAAGAAGCCAAAAAAGAGGAAACCAAAGCATATACAATCCCTAACCAAAAATTAAAGGCATACTCAAATATTAGGTACAAGCCCAATATTACGATGATCCCAATAACCACCTCCAGCGGGTCCACTTTTCTTTTCTCAATCAACGGCTCCAACAAACTGGTAAAAAGAGTGGTACTAGCCATACAACCTAAAGCTAAGGAAACATTAGACACCTTAATGGCTTCAAAAAATGTAATCCAATGCAAGGCTACGATCACCCCTATACCTCCTAAATGCAAAACCCCTTTAGCGTGTATTCGCAATTTATGGGAAAGTACTTGAGCAATCAAACCAATCCCAATACATGCAATGAGCATTCTAAAGAACACTAATTCGGTAGAACCTAAAGTAATGAGCTTGCCCAAAATACCTGTAAAACCAAATAACAGTACAACAAAGTGTAAATGGAAATGATCAATTAAACTCGCGCCTTTCGCCATATTATTCATATACGCCAAACATAAGAATTAAAGACACAAAAAAGAAATGATTTTGACTGGAATAGTTGCGAATGACTATTTCTGCGCTTTTAACATTAATATTATACTCAATACGCCAAAGATAATGTTTGGAATCCAAGCACCTAAAAATGGAGGCAAACTTCCCTGAGTCGAAAATGTCTGCGAAAATTGAAAGAACACCACATAAGCTGCACTCATCGCAATACCCAAAAATAAATGAATTCCTGTACCGCCTCTCACCTTTCTCGATCCCATAGAAAAACCAATAATCGTCAAAAAGAAAGTGGCGAAAGGCAAGGAATTTCGCTTGTGATATTCTACCTCATAAAATGGCACAAAAGAAGATCCCTTTAGCTTTTCCTTCTCAATAAATCGCTTCAACTCTGGAGTCGTCATCGCTTCCTTAAAACGAACCACATCTCCAAAATCACTGGGCTTCAAATTCAAAGTCGTATCCAACTTTGTTCCCTTTCTAATCGCCTCATCATCGCCCTTTATCGTACGTTGGTAATAATTCTTAAACTCCCATTTATCCTCTTTCCAAGCAATCCGATCTGCATACATTTTAAAGACAATTTCCCGATCCTTAAAGCGCTCTAAGGTAAATCCACGCCCAACATTTTCCTTCATATTATAACTCTCCAAATAAATATAATGCTCCCGATCCAACTGCATATGAATGTCCCGATCCCGAATCGTTTTCCGCTTATTGATATACTGATCCTCAAAGGCAATTCTATCCGCATTAGACTGAGGCACCCAATAATGATTTGCCCACAATTGTAAGCCCACTAATAAGGAAGCCGCTACAAAATAAGGCACAAATAAAATCCGATAAAAACTAACCCCTCCACTCATCATCGCAATAATCTCCGAACGATAAGCCAACTTAGAGGTGAAAAATATAATCGCAATAAAAATAAAAAGCGGACTCAACATCAAACAAATAAAGGGAATAAAATTCAAATAATATTCCACCACAATTTCCCCAAATGGTATATTCTCATCATAAAAATTATCAATCTTCTCCACAAAATCTATCACCACTGCCACCGCAGCAAATAAGATAATCGTAAAGAAAAAAGTCCCTAAAAACTTCTTAATAATATACCAATCTAATTTCTTCATTTTTTAATTTTGGGGCTTCCTGCTGCGCTCGCAGAAATCAACCTTCAATCCACTAATACAAATTTATCGTTCATCATTATGCATTCATCATTGCAAGCGAAGCGCAGCAGTCGGGCTGTACGCTCTTATGTGGCTATGCGCTGTCTACTCCACTAAGCTGTACTTGTCTGCCTTGCAGGCCAGCCTACGTCCAGCTAAGTTCCGTAAGCCATCGCATAAACGCCACATACCGCTGCCATCCCTAAGCCTTCTCCCCTCACAGGGGAGATGCCCGCAGGGAAGAGGGGTAACTATAAGTGATGAACAATGAGTTAACTAATCAACAATAGACGAACTAAACAACATCCAAATACCGATAAAACTGCTCCATATCAGCATAATTATTCAACACATGCTGCAATCCTAAACTCGCCAATTTGCCTGTTTGATGAACGTCAATTCCAATTAGTGGTAGATCCAAAGACAAACAGGTTTTATAATCCCACTCTCCATCTCCAACATAAACAATTTTATCAAATGAATAGCTATGTTTTTCCTCTGCCTGTCGAATAGCATCTAAGGTGATTTCCTGACGGCTAATCCAACGATCCGCATTAGCAAAAGGCAGTTCACTGATATCAATGCCTACTATACCTAATTTAGTCAAGGCCGAAGCACTCCAGCAACCTGTTGCAATAGCGACTCCCCATTCTTCATTAGCTTTTAAATTATCTAACAAATCCTTAGCCCCTTCGATCATATTAAAATGCCCTTCGTTTAAAGCAGCATAGGATTTTAAGACGGAATCAAAATGCAATTGGATGCTTTGCAATTCTTCAGCATTGGGTTTTTTACCCATATACTGCTCAAATACATCATTATAAATAGCAGAATCGGTTACATGCTCACAATTATTCCAATTCAAGTCTTTTACATCAATATTGTATAATTCCTTAAATGTCTGGACAAAAGTCAGTTGATCAACGGTATTCGTATCTGTCAGTGTGCCGTCCACATCAAAAATTACTAAATTCATAATCGAGTATCTAATTTTTTAACCATTTGATTTTTCCATGAAGCAAAATCTCCTGCCTTAATGTGCAAACGGGCCTCTTTTACTAACCAAAGATAGAAGGCTAAATTGTGAATGGACGCAATCTGTGCTCCTAATAATTCATTTGCCTTCATTAAATGCCTAAGATAAGCCTTAGTGTGTAATTGACTCGTTGGAGAAGTGCTATTCGTATCTATTGGAGAATGATCATTTTCCCATTTTTTGTTTTTGATATTAATGATTCCTTCAGAAGTAAAGAGCATCCCATGACGTGCGTTTCGGGTCGGCATGACACAATCAAACATATCAATTCCCAAAGCGATACACTCTAATATATTTACGGGAGTCCCCACTCCCATCAAATAACGTGGCTTTTCCTTAGGCAGTATACCACATACCACTTCTGTCATAGCATACATATCCTCAGCGGGTTCTCCTACTGACAATCCTCCAATAGCATTCCCTACCCTATCAAAAGAGGCAATTGCCTCTGCTGAACGCTTTCGCAAATCAGGATAAACACTCCCTTGCACTATCGGAAATAAATGCTGCTGATAACCATATAAAGGTTCGCTCTTATCAAAATGCTCACAGCAACGCTTTAACCAACGATGTGTCATTTTCATGGAGCGTCTCGCATACTTCCTTTCACAAGGATAAGGCGTACACTCATCAAATGCCATAATGATATCTGCACCAATAACACGTTGAACATCCATGACGTTCTCTGGAGTAAATAAATGCTTAGAACCATCAATATGCGACTGAAAGCGCACTCCTTCTTCCTTTATCTTGCGCATTTGTGCTAAGGAATAAACCTGATAACCGCCACTATCGGTCAATATTGGTCGGCTCCAATTATTGAATTTATGCAGTCCTCCAGCTGTTTGGAGTACTTCCAATCCAGGTCTGAGGTATAGATGGTAGGTATTACCCAAGATAATTTGGGCCTTGATTACTTCTTCTAATTCGTGTTGATGGACTCCTTTTACAGTTCCTACGGTCCCTACAGGCATGAAGATAGGTGTTTCTATTGGACCGTGATCCGTTTGAAAAACACCTGCTCTGGCACTGCTACCGCGATCTATATTTTCTATTTTAAAGCTCATTTTTTAAGTATTCGCGCAAAGGTACGCAAGTAATACAAGAAATAAAGCCTGATCAGTAAGTAATTGGACAAACCTTAGGAACGTTTAAAAAATAATTTCCACATTTAGCAGCTAATCTTTTGTACCAATACTTCGTTGAAAAGCCTTGCCGATGCGCTGCATCGCCTGCATTTTTCGCCTTGTCTTGATACAAAATATTTAGCTGCAAATACCAATCTTATTTTTTAAACGTCCCTTATCCTTTAATTTATCTTTTTCACGAGTTAAAACGCAACATTCATGTTTAAACATACGTAAATATCATTTACGCCACTAGTTCAATCCCCACCATTTTTCCAAAATTAGGAATATAATTCTGCCATCTGGAAATATTAGGACCTTTAACAATGAAGTAATTATTATTTTTTTGACATTTTTTGTGATAAATTTCAATCTAATTGTAATAACTTTAACACCTCTTAAAGGCCATTTTCAGTAAAGCTTATTTTGAAAATCTTTTGAGCAATTTACGAAGCGGGATTGTCATCAACGCTCTCTTTAAATAGAGCTAAAAATGAAGCTTAGCTTTTCACCACCATTAACGACTATTTTTTTATGAGCTTTATTTTCGCAGCATTTATTCTCACCACCATCATGCAACTGGTCATAATAGTTTTAACACATCTTAGACTGGCCCTATACTCACCAAAGCAAACAACTGTTAATCAGGCACTTAAGCCTATATCTATTATTATTTGTGCTAAAAATGAAATAGTAAATTTAAAAGCCAATTTGCCTTTTATCTTGGCCCAAGACTATCCAAATTTTGAAGTAATAGTAGTAGATGATGACTCTACTGATGGTAGTGATTTGTACTTAAATAGCTTAAAAAAAAAGAGAAAAATTTAAGGATTTTAAGCACAAAAAACTTAGATCGAAATCTGTTAGGAAAGAAATTTGCATTAGCGAATGGCATAAAAAATGCACATAATAATTGGGTATTATTGACAGATGCTGATTGCCTCCCAGCCTCAAGTCAATGGATACGTAAGATGGTACGCAACTTTGATGTAGGCACAAATATTGTTTTAGGTTATGCACCTTACAATGAAAACGTAAAAAATTATTTTCTAAATATTACAGTTCAATACGAAACTATTTTTACTGCCATTCAATATCTTTCATTTGCCTTAATCGGCATGCCTTATATGGGCGTAGGGAGAAATTTAGCTTATGAGAAATCATTATTCACTAATAGTAATGGTTTTGATCAACATGCTAACCTACCCAGCGGAGATGATGATTTGTTCATCAATCAGGTAGCAAGTGGTCAAAATACTCAAATAGAAATTGATCCCGAGACTTTTTGCTTTTCGGCTCCTCCTCAAACATGGAAAGAGTGGTTTAGACAAAAAACGAGACACTACCAAACAGGTAGTCGATATCGCCCAGTTCATCTAATGACTCTAGGTATTTATGCTTTTAGTCATCTGTTCTTTTACATTTTATTGTTTTTATTGATTTTGAATGGTGATAAACTATCAGAAGTTCTTATCTTGTATACAATACGCTTGAGTTTAGTTTTATTTGTATGGAAAAAGTTCGCTACTTTATTTGAAGATAAGCGTATTTTATATTGGATACCTCTTGTTGATGGGTTGTATTGTCTGATTTATTTAGTTATGTATCCTATATCTTTTCTTAATCAAAATGTGAAGTGGAAGTGAGTACTACTATATCAATTATCGGAGTTGTTAAAAACGCAACAACGGGAAAACCCATCCCTCAGGCGAATGTATATCTGAAGTCAGATCGCTTTAAAAGCGTGCATACCAATGAAAAGGGCGAATTTGCACTACAAGGCAAAGGAAAGGATGAAGACCAATTAGTCGTCACATGTCCTGGTTTTATCAAGCATCAAAAGGTTTTTGCTTCTCCCCGCAATAGGAAGCTAACCGTAGAGTTATCGAAAAAATTAGGTGATAAATCTTTCGATGATAAAGCTTTAGTTAAGTTAGCTATTAAAGGAGATCAGCTCGCTTGTAGCAAATTAATGAAGCGTTATAAAGATTCTATCTTCTTTATGGTTAATAAAATGGTCAAAAATGCTATTGAGGCTGAAGATTTAACAATGGTCACCTTTGGTAAAGCCTTTAAGAAGTTAGAAACCTATAATCCTGACTCTGCGGCCTTCAGTACTTGGTTGTTCCGTATTGCTGTGAACAATTCAATCGATCATATCAGAAAGAAAAAGCCTATTTCGCTTTCTTTAGATAAGCAAATGAATGATTCTGTCAGTGATGATTCTTATTCAGATGTTTTACCAGCCTATGAAACAGATCCAGAAGAGGAAATGATCAAAAAGCAAAAGGCTAAGTTAATGAGAGAACTCATTTTCCAAATGGATCCTAAATATCGTCGTTTGATTGAACTACGTTATTTTGAGGAATTATCTTATCAAGAAATTGTACAAGAAATAAATGTGCCTTTGGGAACAGTAAAAGCCCAACTTTTTAGAGCAAAAGATATTCTTTTCAATATTCTAAAAAAATCCAAAGATAATTTCATATAGATGATATGAAAGAAAAATAATTACATACCTTTGTTCAATATTCCAAAGACATTCTTCTGTGAAGAATGTCTTTTTTTATTCTCCATTTAACACCATTATGGAAGCAATTTTACGCTACTTTCCTAATCTTAGTGATCAACAGATTGCTCAGTTCGAGCAATTAAAGGGACTTTATGAAGAATGGAATGCCATGATTAATGTCATTTCTCGCAAGGATATTGATCAGCTTTATATCAGGCATGTCATTCATTCTTTAAGTATCTCTTTAGTAACAGACTTCAAGCCTTTTACGAAAGTTATTGATATTGGCACTGGAGGAGGATTCCCTGGTATTCCTTTAGCGATACTTTATCCACAAGCTAATTTTTTTCTAATTGACTCAATTGGTAAGAAGATTAAAGTTGTACAGGCTGTGATAGATGCTTTACAACTCAGAAATGCTCGCTGTAAACAGACCCGTGCCGAACAAGTACATAAGAAGTTTGATTTTGCGGTGAGTAGAGCGGTGGCTAAGTTGCCTGTTTTATACGATTATGCTCACCCTTTGATCACGCCTGATCATTATAATAAGTTGGCTAATGGTTTGATCTGTTTAAAAGGGGGGAATATTTCTGAAGAGGTAAAAGAGACTAAAAAAAGGGTGGAAATTACAAAGATTAAAGATCATTTTGATTTTCCATTCTTTGAGGAGAAGTATATTGTTTATGTGAAGCGATAAATGCGTGAGGGATGGGAGCGGTATGTGGCGGCCATGATGCGACTTACGTAGCTTAGTGATACGACGGCTGGCCCGAAGGGCAGACAAGTATCACTTAGCGAAGTAGGAGCAGCATAGCCACATAAGAGCGGACAGCCCGACCCTTCCTAATTTTTTCATGCGAGGGCGCACACATAGGTGCGCCCCTACTGGCGCATGAAAAAATTAGGAAGGGGCACGCCCAAAAAAAATAAATTATTGTGATGGAACTTTTATAAGATGAAAAGTATTAGTATCATTGCAAGTGGATATAATTTTAACATATCCGTTTACTGATAAATGAAATGGGGTTGACCGGTATTGACAGGAGAGTTATTGGTAAGTGTAAGCATGTCGAGATTTGTATATTAGCTCGTAAAAACTAATGTTCAATCCAAATTTTAAATGGCACACCTAGTGTTGCTATGGCTGCCTAATTCAAGGAATTAAGGTACCATTGTCTCCCGGCAAATGTCGCTTCCAGTTCGACTGCCGCCAGACATCATAACCCATCTGGATAGCCGCTTGTCCACTGTTCTAGGATAATCACGGCGAAATTAATAGGGCTTAGGTAGATGTTTAGGGCTGTGTTGGTCCTGCTTTTTACTGAAATTCAAATCAACACTAAACATGTAGAAAGCTCATTAATGCTTTATCTGGACGCGGGTTCGATTCCCGCCAGCTCCACAGAACTAAAAAGGGGACTATCTGAAAAATCAGATGGTCCCCTTTTTTATTAAAATCGTTTTAAAGTTTACATTAAGACACCATTGATAGGCTGTATTTTGGGTGGTAAATCTGTTTCATTGAGCATTTCTCTTAGATCTATTTCTATGGTTCGGCAAAGGGCTAGCATAGGGATGTCATTGCCTAGGCCTTCAAATGGATTTTCGGAATAATCGCCTACTAATTCCATCATGAGGTAAATCCATGATACTAAAATGGAGAATGGGATGGAAAGCCATGCCCCAGCTTCTCCTAGTTTATGAAATTCTGACACCATACCGAAAGGCAATAAGAAAATAAAGATGCCTACGAAAATAAGACTTGAGCCGCCATACTGTCTTGGTAGTGGGAATTTTTTGATTCTTTCACATTTTCCTTGATAAGCATAAAATAGTTGTAAATGCTTTTGAAGCTCCATGTGTCGGAAGTCGTCTATTAGATTATCTTCCCTTATTTTTTTTAAGTCTTGCGCTTGTTGATCTATAATTTGTGTTGCGGTATTGACATAATTAATGAGTCGATCATATTCCTTGGGTGGCAGTAATTTATGCAATTCTTGATCTATCACCCCATCATCAAATAAGCCTACTCCAATTTCTTTTCTTAAATTTTTAGTGTTGTTCGCTATATGTTTTCCTTGGCTTATATGTTCCCATTGTGTAGGAATCAACAATTGGTTACGAAGCGTATATAACCAAGCAATATGGCGATACAATAATCTTTGGTGAACATGATGCAATTCTCCTTCGGATAAATTGCTATTGGTGAATTGATTAGTAACAAAGCCTTTTATGGCTGCTCCCCATGAACGGCTATCATTGACGATTCCTCCCCAGATTTTTCGAGCTTCCCAGAGTCGATCATAAGCTTGATTATTCTTGAAGCCTACATAGAAGGCTACGGCAGTACCTATAATAGAAAGTGGTAACCAAGGGATATTCATCCAAGAAGCATTAGTTAACTCATGAAGAACGGTTACGCCGACACACCAAGCGGTGATCCAAACGAGATGCCAACCCGTGAATCTTATAATACCTCTTAAACTTAAATTTTTATTTACAAACATGTGGTTAGTAGTTTCAATTAATGAGTTCAATAATAAGCACAAATTAACAAATAAATTTAATTTTTGCTGATTTTGTGAAATTGAAGCTAAAAAATGCTTGTTGAGGGATGCTAGTGGCTCAACCCATAAGTTCTTGACCACCCAAGTTTTGTCTTTTTACGATTCTACTGCGTTATTTCTTCATTACGTAGCGAGGCTATGCGCTTCAAAAATGCCTTGTAGAATCGTAAAAATACGGCAACTTAATGGTCAGAAACTTATGAGCTGAACCACTTAGTACTTTAAGATTTTTTGAGTGTAAATTTCTTGAGCTTTGATTATTTGGAGATAATAAATTCCACTATTAAGATAGC
>JAHDDN010000104.1 GCA_020629335.1 Chitinophagales bacterium
ATGAACCCAATAAAAATGAAGTGTTCCAAACCACCCTCGATTGGATGGAAAATAAACTCAATGCTCGCTTAATTGGATAAAAACAAAAAAAGGAGGCACTTGATGAGTGCCTCCTTTTTTTAATGAACTCATTTAAAGTAAGTTTGTAAATCAGTTTCTAAGACCTTAGAATTTTTAGGCTTAGCAATAATTTTCATATCCTTATCTAACAAGTATAGAATAGGCGTTTTGTGGACTTTGTAAGTATCTGCTGCTTGAGCACTCCAACCCTTCAATTCCGATAGATGCATCCAGTCTACTAAACCGAAACTATTCATCCCCCATTCCCAATTTTCTTTCTTATTATCCATTGAAATCGCCAAATAAGCTAAGCCCTTAGCCTTATATTGACCTAATAACTCCTTCAGATGAGGAATTTCTGACTTACAATGCTGGCAACCAGAAGACCAAAAGACCAATACAGTCGCCTCATTTTTGGCTACCAAAGAAGCTACATCAAACAAATCGCCATTCAAATCAGGAATAGACATTGTAGGAGCGAACTTACCGGGGCGTAATTTATCATAACCTTCTGCCTTTCTTCTATAAACCTCATCAACATCTACATCACCACATCCTTCCTCTAATAGGAAATTTTCCACTAAATACTGAAAAAACAATTTAGGACCATAAGTATCAAACTGGTTCAATAAATAATTCAAGCAATGCTCGTGCGTAATATCATTATTATGACTTAAATCCATAATTTTATTCAAAGAAGCAATAATTCCATCTTCTGAATTCTCTGTATAGTTTTTTAAATAATGATGCATCTTATCTGTAAATACAGTGGAACGCACCAAACGCTCATCATCAAAATCTACATTATCAAAGAAGTGATCCTTCATAAAGGCAAATTCATCTTTATAGTTTTTACCTCCCTTTGTAGCTTGCTCAGCCTGATAAGCACTATAACTAGGAAGCACATCTGCCCGCTTCATCGCTAAGAAAAAAGATTTAGGCTTCACAGCAGCATAAGCATTGAGCTTATCGAATAATTTACCTTCTAAAGCTTTTAAATCTGCTCTATAACCCGATCTTTCCGCCCCATTCAGCGTGTTTTTGATTTTTTGCCTTAATTGATCTGCCTCCCTATCAATACCTTGCTTCATTCCAAGATATTCAAATAGCATTCTATTTTCATCAGAATTAATGACAGATATACTACTATTCAAGTAATTGCTGTTAAAATGCACCAATACTTGATCATCCTCTTTAGAATTCACAATGACATCAACGAAATTATCCTTCTGCAGAGATAAGCGATACATACCTACCTCATACTTTTTAGTAGGAAAATTAAAGTACAATGAGTTATTTATAAGCGTTGAATCAAGTACATTCACCTGCTTACCGATAATTTCTGATAGCTTCATATATTGTCCTGCCGCATTAGCATCACTCAAACTCCCATGAATTTGTTGCGCTCCTAACACCATTGGACAAAAAGCGAATAGGAATAAACTAAGTAATATTCTCATAAAGATTTTTTTACAAAAGTAATCATTGAATCACAATAAATGGCCCAAAAACCTAATCCAGACTCAAGAATAATAAAAGAATCACTAAATCATACAAAAATATCAACTATCCACAGACTTGAAAGTTTAAAGTGGATAAACTCTTTTCGATTAGTAAAAATAAAAAGCTATATTTGCTATGTATTTTTCTTAACACTTAGTGTTAATAATTAGAACTCGTTTAAAGTTTTATAATGAAACTTTAAACGAGTTCATATTGAAAAAGAACGTGGAAGTCCTATTTGCGAATAAACGTATTGCGAAGATTCTCAATTCAGAAAAGAGGCTGAAGAAGAAGTTTGGTGCTAGACAAGCGCGAAAACTAATGCGAAGGTTATATGAGCTACAAGCAGCAGAAGTGCTGGAAGATCTGCGCAATGCTCCTGGCCGATTTCATGAATTAGCTAATGATCGTAAAGGTCAATTAGCTTGTGATCTCCTTCAACCAGCCAGACTGATATTTGTTCCTTTAAGCGAGCCACCTCCATTAGACGAGAGAGGCTCTCTACTTTGGACAGCCGTCGAGCGAATTATGATATTAGACATCATTGATTATCACTAAAGATCGCTAGTTTTAAAATGAAACCCAAGCTAACATATTATCCATTTGAGCCTGATTGGGTCTCTCCTCCAGGAGATACTTTACAGGAAAAGCTAGAAGAAATCGGCATGACTCAATCTGAGCTATCCACTCGTATGGGTAGACCCGAAAAAACCATCAGTGCCATTATCAATGGAAAATCTGCCATCACTCCTGAAACAGCACTCCAACTGGAAAGTGTGCTGAATATCCCTGCCCGCTTTTGGATGAACCGAGAAAGACAGTACAGAGAAGCCCTCGCTCGATTGGAACAAGAAAAGCTGTTAACCAATAGCATAGATTGGCTAAAGGATCTACCACTTAAACACATGATTAAGTTAGGCTGGATCAAAGGCAAACTCACCGAAAAAGAGTTAGTGCATGCTTGTCTGTCCTTTTTTGGAGTAGCATCGCCTAAAGAATGGAAAGAACTATGGCTCAACGAAAAAACAAATGTTGCTTTCCGCATTTCACTCGCTTATACTAATATGCCAGCAGCCATTGCAGCATGGCTAAGACATGGAGAAATTATAGCCTCCAAACAACACTTAACCGCTTATAATAAAAATCAATTTAAAAACGCCCTTAAAAGCATTCGAAAAATAGCATACTATCACCCTAAAGATTTTCAATCTCAACTAAAGGAATTATGTGATGAATCTGGTGTAAAGCTGGTCTTTACTCCTTCTTTTGCCAAGGCTTCCATCAGTGGAGCAACACGATGGATAGGTCATCACCCTGTCATACAACTAAGTGGTCGATATAAGTCCAATGATCATTTTTGGTTTACCTTCTATCATGAGGCAGCCCATATTTTACTACATGGAAAAAAAGATATTTTCTTAGAAAATTTAGAAGGTTCAGATATGGATCAACAAAAGGAAGAACAAGCGAATGATTTCGCTAAGGAATTCTTAGTGCCTGAGAAATACTGGAAAAAATTCCTACAAAATGAAAAATGGACTGAAGAAGTCATTAATGACTTCGCTCAGTCCATTTATATCCACCCTGGGATAGTAGTCGGCCAATTACAACACGCTGGTCAAATTGGCTTCAATCAGTTTAACCCTCTCAAAGAAAAAATTCTCTTAGAAATGGATACCTTATGATTACTTAATCCCTAAGTGCTTTTTGATAGCATTTAGATCTGATTGCATTTGTGTTTTATCTGCCTTTAATGCCGCATTTTCGCTTTCTAATTCATTGATCTGTTTTTGCATTTCCTTTAAGGCCTCTACTAAGATAGGTGTCAACTTGCTATAATCAACTGCTTTATACCCATTCGCATTAGTGCTCACTAGTTCAGGAAATACCTTCTCTAAATCTTGTGCGATGAAACCGATCTGTTTCTTATCAGTGAATTTTTTATTTGGAAAATCTTCTACCTTAAAATCATAAACTACTCCTGACAAGCTTAATACCTTTGCTAATACACCTGTCATTTGCTCTATATTTTTCTTATACCGTACATCTGAAGATAAGGCAATACCATTAGAACAAATATCACCACTTACATCCAAGGCACAATCAGGTGAAGTCGTTCCAATACCTACACTTCCCGTAGTATAAGAGAGCGTCGTACCATTCAGATTCCAAGGAGTCTCACCAGGTAATCCTGGAGGACCTGGAATTCCTGCTGGGCCATCAGGACCTGTAGGACCTGGAATCCCTTGTATTCCTGCTGGACCTGGTATACCCGCTGGACCTGGCGCCCCCTGACAATCTAATGTATTCACGATATTATCTCCATTAACATCCTCTGATGGATCATTGACATTATTACTATTTGTATCCCAGCAATTAATACCATCTTCTCCTGGTGTTCCTATGCCTCCACCGCCTTCACCACCACTACAATCAAATACATCTACCGTACCATCATCATTGGTGTCTTCGCTTGCATCTGCTAAGCCATTTTCGTTTAAATCCCAACAAGATATACCTATTGGACCTTGTGGGCCTGGCTGGCCATCAAAACCCTGTGGACCTTGTAAACCCTGTGGGCCTTGTGGACCCTGTGGACCTTGTGGACCGTCTGCACCGACAGGACCAGGTGGACCTGCTGGACCTGGTGGACCCTCTGGACCCTCTGGACCTCCAGGACCTGGTGGGCCTTGTGGACCAGGATCGCCTTGATTACCTGTTTCGGCATATATGGCGTAAGGAACAGATAGTAGTTGAGAGGCCCCCATTAGGCTAAAGTTGCCCCCACCATTTTCGTCTACTTCAATTTGTATATAGTGGGCATCATCTCCCCAATCAATACTTTCAAAATTGCCTGAAACCGCATCTCCGTCCCCAATCCTTAGATTGTAAACACCTAAGCTATTGGTAGTAGTGGAATGTGTTTCGCTAAATACGGTATCTCCTGAATTACTTCCTAATAGAATGCTAATACGCACAGAGATTGCTTGATTAGTCAATAATTCATCACTATTATCATAAGCGACGGCTTGGTAACTGAATGCTTGTGGTGCTTGAGCAAAAGTCATAAGGCTAAGCAAGCAACAAGCTATAATGAGTAATAAATGTCTCATACTAGTTTATTTTAATTTTTTTCGATTTTAAAAATGGCTTGCTCTTTATTAGAGCTATCAGATATTTTAAGCAAATAAATGCCTGTTGGCCACTCTACAACATCAATACTTTCTTGATCAGATGTTATATTTTGACGATACCATAGCTGCCCTTTCACATCATATATATGAGCGATCATGCCTTGCATATCTTTGCCTTGAATATTGATCATTTGGCTACTTGGATTAGGAAATACCTCCATCTCCAGAGATGTATTGATATTCTCAATAGGAGTAGCGATTAGTTCTCCTCCACTAAGTCCCTGTTCTATCGTAATGTTGTCATTACTTAGGGTTCCTACTACTGTTTGACCTAAAATAAAGGTGGTTGCGCCATTTTCTCCTTCGAGATGATTACTGGCGGAATTGACGATGTGTCGATGGGGATTATCTTGTGCCCACAGTAGAGTGGAGAGTAGCAGGAGGAATCCACTTGTTAGTAATATTCTCATACTTATTAGATTTGTTAATGGGTATCAAACCCTATTCCTTTTTGTCTTATTTATCATTCTTAAGATGAAAAAAATGCGGTATGGTTGCACTTTAGTTCTTAGCTTACAATAAAGAAGCCATTTTTAGCGTAAGTTATTAATATTCACGGCGATGCGCTTAGTAATTTACTTAATTGCTTATATCTGATCGTTCGTTTACGGACTGGCTTAGGGATGGTAGCGGTATGGGGCGTCGAGAAGTAGCTTACGGAACTTAGCTGGACGCAGGCTGGCCTGAAAGGCAGACAAGTACGGCTTAGTGGAGTAGCTGCTGAACAGCCGCATAATAGCGGACAGCCCGACCCTTCCTTATTTTTAATCGGAGGGCGCACACATAGGTAGCGCCCCTACGGGCCGATTAAAAATAAGGAAGGGGAAGCCCCAAATTTTCCTCCTTGGATTATGTCATTCTTGCATAGGCTTTTAACCAACGATTTGGAATATCTTCTCTGCAAGCTTGAAGATAATCAGAATAAGAGCAAGGTACTAATTGAAACGCAGAACTTTCTACATTGGTTGGGACTTTCATCCACCAACGCTCACTTTTTTTACTTTTCAAAAAGATGAGTTCATAGTCGCCATTGGAGATATTGACGACGTATTTATTACAGGATTTTTCGTCAAATTCTGGATATTCGTGCTTTCTAATAGAATAACCTTCTATGAAATACCAAATCATTTGGGCGAGTAATTGGGCGGTTTTGTTGTCTCTGTCGAACCATGGGTTATAATCGTAGAAACCGATGGAGGATACTCTATCACTCAAGCCTGAATATCGGGCAAGCTTGCATGCTTCTACTGCTGTAAAGCCGTTTGGTGTGGCTTTTTTAACACCTGGCGCATCATTTTGACAAATGGCGCTCATATCAAAAGAGATAAGATGAGAATTTCTTACAATTGGCTCAAAATCTTCCATTTTGTCTTTGAAAATCGCTAATCTATGGCAATCATAGCCTAAATTATCTAGTGTTTTATAGATAATTGGATTTACGAGGAAGTGCTGGAAGCCTACTTGGGTATATTCGGATATATAAGATGGATCGTGATCGAATAGCTTATATAAAAAAGACTCGCTACTTGGATGGGTATCTTTATTCAATAAGTCGATTTGTTCGTCTATGACGACCATATTCACGATGGTATTTAGCTTTTCGTAAGCTTCAAACTGTCCATAGGTTAGGTCATGCGTACCTCCAATGATGATAGGGAGTACTTTTTGCTCAAGGCATCTTTCGACCACTTCTTTTAGGGCTACTTCTGTATCTCTAAGTGTTGCGCCTGCTTTGATATTACCTATATCGACTAATTTTAGGTCTGGATACCAATTGTATAATTTGTACAACTGGCTTCTGACCGCATTGGGAGCTGCTGCACAGCCAGAATCCTCCTCTGCTTCATGATCTGCTTCTACGCCTATAATGGCTATATTTGCATCATCTAGATTATGTTGGCCTTTTTCGGTCAACTTATTGAGTATTTGCTTGCCTATTTGATGGGTGTGCAAGCTATCTATATCGATGACTTTATTCAAGTCAATTGGACTTAGGAAATCTTCTAACATTTGAAATAAATTAAGTGTTTTATAGTTATCCACACAATACAAAGCCTTATAAATGACAACTTTAGGTTATTAAGGCTAAATTAATCCTTAAATATACAAAAATACCTATAAAATGAGGATCATTACAGTATTTGTTATCATTATTTTTTTCATGAATGGCATAAATTCTCATGCTCAGTTTTACTGGCCTCGCATAGCGCCTATTAATGTGCAAGAAAATGGGGCTAATTTAGCCTACCCTTTAGGAGGAGGTATGAATAATCCACAATTTTCACCTATTGATGTGAATAATGATGGCTTAGATGATCTTTTTATTTTTGATAGAAGTAATGGGCATGTCAATATTTTCACGAATGATGGTATAGTTGGCCAAATAGCTTATACTCATGCGCCTGACTATGCCTCCGCTTTTCCACTAATGAGCGATTGGGCCTTACTCAAGGACTATAATATGGATGGGCTGCCAGATATTTTCACTTATAATAGTGGTGGATTTAGCGTGTTTAAGGCATCGGAGAATACAGAGGGAGAATTGGACTTTGAGTTAGTAAAAGACGAGCTTCTGTATGAGGGTTTTAGTGGGATCATTGGGATATTTGTGTCCAGTGTGGATATACCTGCTGTGGTGGATGTTAATGAGGATGGGGATATAGATATACTTACCTTTAATTCCAATGGTGGGGTCGTAGAATATTTTGAAAATCAGTCGCAAGAATTATATGGTCATTCAGATAGCCTTGTTTATGAGCGATTGGATAGATGTTGGGGGAATTTTTATGAGACCAGTACCAGTCATGTGGTTGTTTTGGATACGACTTGTACAGGCGGAATGCAGGGAAATAATACGAGTAGACATGCTGGCTCTGCTTTAGTCGCTTTTGATGCGGATGGAGATGAGGATAAAGACTTATTGCTATCGGATGTGTCTTTTCCATTAATGAATTTATTGACGAATGGAGGCGACTTAGATTATGCCAATATAAGCGCTCAGGATAGTCTCTTTCCAGCAAATGATATCGCTGTTAATCTCTACAATTTCCCTGCGGCCTTTTATTTGGATGTGGATAATGATGAGTTGAATGATCTATTAATTGCCCCCAATCAGCGCCAATTCGCACTTAATAAAGACCATGTATGGCATTATAAAAATACAGGCAGTAGCTCAGAAGCTATATTCGAATGGCAAGAAGAGGCTTTTTTAATCGGTGATATGATTGATGTGGGAGAACGTTCTTACCCTAGTTGGGTAGATTACAATAATGATGGTCTATTGGATTTATTAGTGGGTAATTATGGCTATTTTGATCTAAGTGACACAAGCTATACAGCTAGCCTAACGCTTTATGAAAATGTGGGGAGTTTAGACGAGCCTGCTTTTGAGCTTATTTCAACTGATTTTTCAAATTTGAGCCAGTATGGCCTATTTGGGATTTATCCAAGCTTTGGCGATATGGATGGAGATGGAGATACGGATATGATTGCTGGGGATAGTCAGGGGTTTTTGCACTATTTTGAGAATACTGCTGGAGCATCTGCCCCTATGGAATTAGTCGAGCATTCACTTTACTTTTTAGAAGTAGATAATGGGGATGTGGCGGCTCCTTGCCTGTATGATGTAGATAGTGATGGCCTATTAGATCTAATTATTGGAGAGAAGGCTGGAAAATTGAACCATTTGCGTAATAGCAGTATGGGAAATGAGTTAAGCTTTACTACTGAATCTACTTTTTGGGGATCAGTGGACGTGCGACAAAATAATTTTCCCTTTGGCTATAGTAGCCCTTTTATATTTGAGGAAGATGGACAACGATATTTACTGGTCAATACTTATGTGGGTAACATCTACTTATACACCGATCTTGATCAGGCGGAATTTACATTGCTGACAACCAATTTTTCAGCTATTGATGAAGGAGGTGTAGGTGGTATTAGTATAGCTGATCTATATGGAAGTGGGAAGCCTACGCTTTGTGTTGGTAATCATAGAGGCGGAATAGCCTTATTTGGAGGAAATGCCATTACCCCAAATGACAACATAACTGCTCATTCAATGATGAATATCTTCCCGAATCCCAGTAACGGACAGTTCAATATCACCCTGAATGAGGATGATTTCCCAGAAGAAGTACAAATAGAAATTCGAAACACCCAAGGTGCTTTAGTGGGCACTAAACAAACTCGTAATGGGGGTCAACTATCAATTAGTCTACTCAATGCCTCTAAAGGCTTGTACATTTGTAGCATCCTCAGTGATCAAGGACGCTCAACTCAGAAAATCATGGTATTTTAATCTGTCAAGTTAGGTGCTAATCAAAAGGATTAGCGTAAGCAGGGTTCGTAACTAAGGTGGAGTCTGTCAAGGACAACAAAAACTCCTTCAAAGCTTGTAACTCATATTCTTCCAGAAAATTCCCTCCACCATTTTCAATGAAGTCTGTTTCCGCAATAATATCCAAAGTAGGCGATTCTTTCACATGCTCATTATAAAACTCTAAAACCTCATCTAAAGTCTCAAATCGACCATCGTGCATATACGGAGCAGTAAAGGCGAGGTTTAGCAGTGTAGGTGTCTTGAATAAGCCATTATCACTTGTGTTTCCTGTCACGCCTCCTAAACCCAAATCAGCAAAATCTTCAGGATTACTCACCTCATCCAAGCCATTATTTCTAAATACAAAATCAGTAAAGATCATCCCATCTAAACTATGACAGTGCAAACAACTAGAAACCAAATGCTGCTTGTATAAGTCATAGCCCTCTAATTCACCATCACTCAAAAAAACACTCGAACCAGCCACTGAAGCCAATCGAAAGCGATAGTCAACCGATATGATCGAACGCAAAAATTGCGCAATGGCTTTAGTCGTTAATTCCTGCGTAATTTCTTCCGCATTAAATGCCTCCTTAAACATACGCTGATAGATCGTATCTATGTTCAATTTCTCCTCAATATTCTCCCAGGTATCCGCTAATTCAATCGGATTAATCACCGGCTCAATCGCCTGCTCCTCTAAAGAACCAGCTCTACCATCCCAAGTAAAACGATCCCAAAACACCAAATTGAATAAAGGCATGGAATTACGAGTTCCTTCTATCCCATGTATACCTGCATCTACTGGCGTATTGGTACCAAAACCAAACTCTTGCTTATGACAACTGGCACAGGCCATCGAGCCATCTGCCGAAAGAATCGGATCATAAAATATACGACGACCTAATTCCACTCCCTCCACTGTCAAAGGGTTATCAGCAGGAATATTAGGCGCAGGAAAGCCAGAGGGTATATCCAACTCATAAGGAGTTTGAGTATACTCGCCACCACCGCCATCATCCTCGTCTTCATCAGGCTTACAGCAAGCAAAGACTAACATGGCCATCACTGCTGTCAATATCATTATTTTAGACCAACTCATTCAGTGTCTGTTTTAGTATTCCTTATTACTCTACTATTGAAAACATAGCAGCAAAATTATCCGCTACTGCTTCCGCTAAAGGCAAATTATTACCTGTATGGGTAGACCTAGTGGCACTATCTTCAGTAATCGTCAAACCATCAAATAGCTTCGTATAGTCAATATCTACATTAACGGTGAACTTACCATTAGAAGCATCAGCATGCGTCATTAAATCTATATTTTTCAATAACTCATCCTTGCCGATATGCAGTAAAACAGCCGAATCTGTTTCGCCATCAGCATCTGTATCTATTTGCCCCTCTAATTTAAGAAAGATATAGCCAGAATCCCAACCCCAATACATACTAGGTGTTTGACTTGCTAATGGATGACCTGCTTCCCATACGGCTGGATCTCCATGATTAATTTCCTCACTTACCCCCAAATCAAAACTGACTCGATGCAAATGATCTGATTCTATCTCACCGATCTCATAAGCCGCTGTCTCATCACTACGCAATAGCAAATATTGATCACTAAAGCGCTCAATCACGCCCCCCGCATCATCATAAGTCACCACATCTGACAAATACATCATGGCCAAGGAAGGCACAAACAATTTACCATCTAACTGATAGCTATTACCGTACACCAAAGCCTCACTCCCCATCTGGTGATTAAATTTCAGCTCCAATACATTGCTTTCCTCTTTATCACCACAACCGCTTAGTATCATCATACCTAAGCCTGCCGCCATCATAAAAAATGTGAATATTCTCATAATATTATTTAAAGTAGTAGTTAATAGAAATTTTTATTTGATTTTTTCGCTCTAATTGCTGCCCCAATAAGTTATTCATGACAGGTACCGCATATTGCCCTTTCAATGAAAAAACATCCAAAAAACGCAAACTCGCCCCCAAGGAAGCCCATAAGAGTTGCCCCCCTGTATCTTCCCCACTTTTCAACTCGTCCATCAGCAATTTCCCATCCAACTCATCGCTCTCCACATACACATATTGCGCCTCCGCAAAAGGCTTAATATTCAAGCCATTCTTCAAAGCCACTGGATAAGAAAGACGAAGTTGACTCTCCAATTGGTTGCCAAAGCGATAACGATATTTGTTCTTCGTATAATAAAGATAACTCGATTCCCATTGCACCCCTATTCGCCCCATATATTCATAGCCCAAATAAGCTCGATAAGTCCAACTACCGACACCCGCCTGAAAATGCGGCTCCAATTCACTCGCCTCACTAAAACCCTCATATTCTCCCAATGGCAAATGTACGCCTCCACCAATGATCGCTAAATGATAAGCATTCGACTCCTGCTGAAAAATACGACTATCATAAGCCACATACTTCAATTGCAATACTGGATCAGCTAAAGCACGCTCTCGCACTACCAATGTATCTGCTATCATCCGCCGATTATCACGCATACCCACATCCAACTCCACCCAATACTGCTTATTCAAGCCATAAAGCGCATGAATACCCAAAGAACGATAAAACTCCACGGAATCAGTAAAAGGATCATACAAATGATGCTGATGAGGCGACACATTCAACTTAGCTGGATCATAACGGTGAAATAACAAATAACGCAAAGCCCCTTCATGGCGCTCCGATCCATACAATAAAGACAATCGATTCTCCAATAATGTTTCTTGCCCAGACAAATTATCTAGCACAAAAAAACAACACAAAAACAGTATTAAAAATGTTTTTTTCAATAAGCTATATTTTTAATTATTAGGGCGCATCCATGCGTTTGTAAAGGCGAGTGCGCAGCACGAGCCAATTAATCATTATGCATTCATCATTAATCATTCGCCGAAGGCGCATGGTCGGGCTGTCCACTCTTATGCGGCTATGTGCCTGCTACTACGCTAAGGCGCACTTGTCTGCCCTGCGGGCCAGCCTGCGTCCGCCTAAGCTCCGTAAGCAGCCCCATGAACGCCACATACCGCTACCATCCCTTGCGCATTTATTAGTATTGGGTAGCAAGTATTGAGTAGTAAGTACATTTTTTTAAAGCCGATTCATCTTAAACGGCCTTAGCGTTTTTTGGCATTAGTAGGGACGTTGCACTGCAACGTCCACCTGCATCGAGTATTAACGTAAAAAGAAACTAATATCGTTTGTCCGCAACCAACCTAAACTCTCATTTTCTTCAACAAGTAATAAAACATCACCACATCAAACAAGAAGTGCCCCATAATAGCCGCTATCAAACCATACCACTCGCACAAATATCCCAAACCAGCACTCATCAATACCATCAACACGCCATAAGCAAAAACACTCAAACTTGTCGGATTCAAATAACCATGTATCGCCACAAATACCACCGATGTAATCCATACTCCCATATCCATAGAACCTAACCAGCCAGTCAATAGCGGTTGTATCGCTCCTCTAAAAAACACCTCTTCCCCAAATCCAGCACAAAAAGAAAAGAAAACCGCATCCATCATCCGCAAACTCTTATCCTGAAATAACAACTTCAAATGGGAGCTTAACTCCTTGGCTAAACCAAAATTAACTGCTACTAAGGCCACTAAACCAGTCAATACACCATAAATAGCGCCTATACCCAACTGCTCATATATAGGCGAATCGCCAAATAGCAATAAATCCAATGGACGACGATGTAAAAGCAAAAAGTTGAGTATCATCCCCACAAAAGAAAAACCAATAATTGTCACCCAGCTTAACTGGTATAGCATACGCTTGCTTACTTCCATTGAATACCTGCTTTATTTTCGGCTTAAAATATTACTTTTGGTAGAGTAATGATAGACTTTTCATTATCTAACCAAACTTTAAGTAGCTAAAATTATTTATTTCGGCAATTCTGATGGCTTATTTTTAGCTTATACTGCGTTGCTTTTCTTAGCAATAGCCCTGCTATTACTGGCGAAAAGCGCCTTGTCTAAGCTAAAAATAATCTCAGTAATAAGACCGAAATAAATAATATCAACTACTTACTAACAAATTTTTGTCCATAAGGAACGATAAAAAACAGCGAAAATGATATTAATCCAAGATAAGATCGTCAGCCGAGATGTGGTAGAAGAACAATTTCTTTGCAATTTAGATGCTTGTAAAGGAGTTTGCTGCATAGAAGGAGAAGGCGGCGCTCCTTTAGAAGAAAATGAAGCAGCCCTCATTCCAGAGATATACGAAAAAGTCGAACCCTATATGACTGAAGAGGGCATTAAAGAGGTTGGCCTACAAGGCTATCATACGCCTAATGAAGATGGTATTCCAGCTACTCCACTAATTAAGGGTCGGGCTTGCGCTTACCTAAATTACGATGAAAAAGGCATCGCTAAATGTGCCTTTGAAACGGCTTACGAAGAAGGAAAAATCGAATGGCAAAAACCTGTTTCTTGTCACCTTTACCCGATTCGAATCAAGGATTACTCAGACTTCTCAGCCATCAACTATAGCCGATGGGATATATGTAGCGCCGCCTGTACGCATGGTGCAAAACACAAATTACCGCTCTACCAATTCGTCAAAGATGCGCTCATCCGCAAGTATGGGGAAGAATTCTACGAAGAATTAGATGCAATCGCTCAATATATGGCTAATCCAATCGAAGAAAAAGAATGAAAAAAATCATATTTATACTACTGACCATTAAACTATTAACCTCTCCCCTATGGGCACAGAACATCCAAATCAGTGGGACAGTAATAGATGCGGAAGAACGCATTCCTTTAATAGGCGCTTCCGTCATCGGCAATCAAGGAGAAAATGGGGTAGTCACTGACCTAAATGGCCAATTTACTATCGATTTAACTAAAAGGGACACCATCGTATTAGAGATTAGCTATATCGGCTACGAAAAACAAAGCCGCTCCTTCCCCTCCCCTACTGACGATATCAGTGATGTAAGTATACTTTTAAAAGAGGAAAGTACCGAAATAGGGGAGGTAGTTATCTCTGCTGCTAAATTTGAACAGAGGAGTGAAGAGGTGACAATCTCCATCGTATCTATAGACGCCGAATCTATCGACCAACAAGCCAGCAGTAATATCAAAAAAGTATTGGATCAAACACCTGGTGTTGTTACTTACCAAAATCAAATTAACATAAGGGGGAGTAATGGCTATTCCTATGGGGTAGGATCAAGAGTCCTACTATTACTCGATGGCTTACCTATGATCACATCCGACTTAGGCAGCGTGGATTTCGAGTTCATGCCAACTGATAATCTTCAAAAGTTAGAAGTAACCAAAGGGGCTGCATCAGTATTATATGGGACAGGAGCATTAGGTGGTGTCATCAGTGCATTTACCAAGCGACCAAGCAGTACGCCACGCACCAGCGTTCGCCTTCGACAGGAAGTCTTTGACCGCCCCAAGAATACGCTCATCAATTGGGCTGGCGCAGAAAAGGCACTAGGTGTATCTCTTCATACCGCTCACAGCCAAAGATTCGGAAATTTGGATTTCAA
>JAHDDN010000105.1:0-8457 GCA_020629335.1 Chitinophagales bacterium
ATCTTAGTCGTAATGAACGCCCTGAGATTGCTGAGGTATGAACTCTGATAAGTGATTATTTTATTAATACATCTTCATTATCGTAATTTAATCATCGCTAAAACTGCGGCCCTGATAGAAGTGGTATGTGGCGTCAATACTGCGTATTCTACAGGCTTGCACAGGTTCCAATAAGAGGCAAGCAGCCCTATTATTTTTGCTCTTTAATAAACTGAATAATTTCAGCACTCATTCTTTCTTCCTCTTCAGTTGTTGGAATATGTCCCATTCCTTTGATATAAACTTCTTTTTTGTGCTTAATAAATTGCGCATATTTTTTGGTATGCTCTGCCCAAATTAATACATCTTTGGTGCCGTGAATTAATAAGACGGGCATCTCTAATCGACTTAGTTGATCTAATCTCGAACCTGATTTTCGAATGGCTTTGCCGTGTCTTTTATTGGCTTTAGGATGATTGATATAATCATTTTGTTTTTTGAATAAATTACGTTGTGCTGAAAAGGTGATCATTTCTTCGTCAATCTTCTCATCATTTCTTAAAAAGGCAACAGTACCCACTCTGCTTTTAACTTCCTTGGCAAAAGATTTAGGTTTAACGCCATACTTCCACATTAACTTAGCATTTTCTTGAATGACCTTAGCCGAAACAGAAACTAATTTCGGGTCCCAATAATAGCCCGTAGAAGCAAGACTCGTTAGGGTAAGTACTCTTTCAGGATGATTAATGGATAAGTGTTGTCCAATCATCCCTCCCATAGAAATACCTACAATATGTGCTTTTTCTTTCTCTAATTTATCTAAGACTCGACAAGCATCTTTGGCCATATCTGAGAGATCATAAAAATGGCGCCCTTTCGGAGCCTTTCCTTCTTGCCATCTACTTTTCCCAGTATCTCTATTATCAAATCGTACGACATGAAAAGAAGCATCTAACAATGGTTGAATGAATTCACTTGTCCATGCTAAGCCAGAGGTACCATAACCCATAATGAGTAAGATTGTAGGATTTTTCTCATCGCCTATACTTTCAAAGTGAATACACAATTCTTCATTACAAACGCTGTCTAATCTGCCTATATGCCAATCTGGAATGTTATTAGATTGAGCGACAGCTTCAATAAGGGCATTGGTATTATTGGGCAAAGAAGGAGTGCTTTTACTAGTAAAACAACTAGTGAAAGATAAGTATAAGGCAGCTAAACTGAACATAAGCCAAATTCGATTTTTGATTGTTTTCATGAATGGATATTGTTCTTTGGAAGTTCGATTTAATTAAAAATGGGGAGCCATTTCACTTTCTAAGGAATGGGATTCCAATATTTCTTTAACGGCATCATCATAAGCCTCATAAGTTTTCGCTTTTTTGATTTTCTTGACCACTTTTTGTGGATTGGGAAAAGTGGTAGCGAAGTATTCCCAATAAGTCAGCATCTTTCTAATAACCGCTTTCTCTCCAGTCAATTTTTGTTCAAAGGAAGTAAAAAGGGTATCAATATATTTGCTGAAAACAGTTATTCTATTTTCAGGAAATTCATGCGAATTATTTTTGATCATACGAGGAAGAAATGGATTGGCAATTAATCCTCTTCCCAACATCCAATGATCGATAGAAGGAAATCGATCGGCCATTTCTTCAAATATAGCGACTGTTGTTATATCGCCATTGAAATAGAGTTTTTGATTGGTGCTGTCAATACATTTTTGGAATCCTTCCAGATCCACTCCACCCTTATAGAGCTGCTTCCCAATTCGAGCATGAATACCGATACTTTTGATAGGGTATTTTGCTAATACTGGAAAGGTATGGAGTATTTCTCCACAATGATCATAGCCCATTCGCATCTTCATAGAAACGATAATGTCTGTTTCTGTATGCACCCGATCCAAGATACGATCAATTTTTTCAGGATTAGCGATTAATCCAGATCCCATTCCTTTATTAGTGACCATAGGGTAGGGGCATCCTAGATTCCAATTTAATTCATTATAGCCTTGAGATTGAACATATTTCGCCGCAAAGATGAATTCATCAGCGCTACAAGTCATTACTTGAGGTATTAGATTTACTTTTGTATTATTTTTAGGCAATAAATCTCGCTGGTACATCGCTTTGATTTCCATCTTCCCATTGAATCTAATGTAGGGAGCATAGAATATATCAATCCCATCAAAGAACTGTTGGAATACATTCCTAAATCGGAAAGTGGTGAATCCTTGCAAGGGAGAAGAAATCAAAGTGTGCTGCATGGCTGTAAAGATAAAATGGATTTATGAAAAAAAAAAAACACATTTTACTGCAACCCTTTTAAAAATTTGCATCTTGTATTATAGAAACCCTAATCACGATGAATAAAATTTCTTGGCAAGACATATATAGGTCCGAAGCACCTAAATTGCTCGCTCTTTGTAGGCGCTATGTCAAAGATATAGCTACTGCACAGGATTTGATGCAAGATGCCTTTATGATAGCAATGGAGAAACAGCAGCAATTTTCGGGCAGAGGTGCTATTGGTGCATGGCTGCGTAAAATTACCGTGAATCATACATTGATGCACCTACGTAAGCAAAAGCACTTTACAGAGCTACTAAATGAGGAGGCGAAAATAGCAGCTAATACTGAAAAAGACGGAGATATAGAAGATCCTAAGAGTATCATTCTATCAATGAATTTAGAAGTCTCTGACTTAATTGCCGTAATAGACGAATTAGCAGAACACCACAAGGCCGTATTTAATTTATACGTTTTTGAGGAATACACACATAAAAAAATTGCAGAAGAACTTTCGATTAGTGTAGGAACTTCGAAATCACACTTATCGCGTGCAAGAAAAAAAATCCAGCAAATTTTACTGGAAAAAGTGCAAGAGATGAAAAAGAAAAAACGCAGAGCAGTCTTTTCTTGGCTGCCATTTATTAAAACTGAGAAAGCCGAGGCATCCTATATTGATGATTTATTCAGTGATAAATTACAAGATTGGACCTTGGAAACAGGCAAGATGCCTGATAAGCTGATAGAGGCTATGAATACGGCACCACCTATTCAAGTCAATCCAATAATAGGGATGATCAAAACGATTGGAATTCCTAGTGTAATGATTGGAGTAATAGGTGTATCGATTGGCGTCTATTTTTTTAATGTTGATTCTCCCAATAATATACAGGAAGAAAGTAAAACCACTATTCATAATGTGTCCTTAGAAGAAGAAATCGCAAAGGAACCCTCGCTAAAACAAGAAAGTTTGCCCATATCAATTGATAGTCTTAAGCCTTTACAAAATACCCCTAAAGAGCCTGTAAGCAAAATCAAACAAAAGAGTCATCGACCGCCTTCTAAACCGAAGCGCGTCTCTCCAGATCAAGCACTTCCTCCTAAAGATACCAGCGCACCAGTCATCATTAAAAAACAAGTAATTGTCAGAGATACCGTTTATCAAATCAAGCCAAAAAAATGAAAAATAAATTAGCCTTAACTCTATTATTCTTCTTATTAAGTACTTGTTTCGTACTCGCACAAATAGAATCTTCCACCTTAGTGCGTGATACGATTTTTGTGTATGATACCCTTTACATCACAGATACCATTCATATTGAACGCCCCAGTATAGAATTAGTAAGATTAGATTCCAAGCCAATAGAGGAAATTTACTCCGAGAGTTTAAATAAAGATTTTAAAATTGGCGAAAAAGTCATTATTTTTTTAGATGGAACTGCAACCATTTACGATTCCAACATCATTCATACAGACAAATTGATTAACTCAAAAAAATCTGAAGAAATGAAAAAATTATCGTTTTTAAGTTTAATGTTCTTTGCTTTCCAAAATATGGTTTTAGCACAAAATGATATTGGATTATCTATTGGCGGCGGCCTACATAATTTAGTAGTAGATTATAGTGGTCAAAACGAGTTCGCAAATGTCTTTATGGTAACTGACACCAAATTAGAAGCTTGTTTTAATGCTGGTTTGAATATAAGAAGGCCGATAGTTAAAAATAAACTCCAATTAAATGCGGGCTTAAATTATTACTATCTAAGCCCAACGAGTTTTCCTGTGACGATACAAAATGGAGAACCAGTTGAGGTAAACACTATAGATTCATTGGCCATAGAAAGACCATATATTCCTAACTTCCTCAATCAAGATGAGAATTTTACAACTGCTTTTCATCTCATTAGTCTTCCTATTGGAGTTTATGCCAATACCAAATGGGTACGTCCAGGAGTAGGGGTAGAATTATATCACAAGCGGGCTAAAGTGGCTTCCAATATTACTTACACAGATCAGGATGGTAATATCGTAGCTCAAAATCAGAAACACATTATTCCATATACTGGAGTCAGTGTCTTTGGAGGATTACAAATCCCTATCGCCAAACGATTTGATATAGAAATGAAATACACCTTGGGACTTACTTCAGAGTATATTGCGAACTATAATGATGTAGAAATCAAAACCCAACTACAACGTATAGAATTAGCAGCCCGCTACCAACTTGGAAAAAAGAATAAAGAGAAATAATCTTCCTTATCTTTCTAATCAAAATGTCATATCTTCAAGATATGACATTTCTTATTTGAAAAATCTCTTAGCGAGCAAAGCTAGCAGTCTGACATCTGAAAGAGAGCGCAGCGAACGGTCTGGCATCCCAAAGAGAGCACAGCAAACGATCTCTCTTCTAAAAAAAATACCTACCTTTACACCCTAAACTCAAATAATACCATATGACATTTGCCGATTTAGGGGTAGCTCCACATTTAATAAAAGTTTTAGAAGAACAAAACTATAGCCAGCCCTATCCCATACAAGAAGCAGCTATTCCGCACATTATCAAACGAAAAGATTTACTAGGAATCGCCAAAACAGGATCAGGAAAAACGGCCGCTTACGTATTGCCTATCCTAATGAACGTCAAGCCCAAAAGAGCCGTTGAAAGCAGACACATTAGGGTGTTAGTATTAGTTCCTACCAGAGAGTTAGCCGTTCAAGTCAGAGATGTGTTTCAATTATTTTCTAAAGGCTTACCAGATCGGATTAAGACTATCGCTGTATATGGAGGCGCCTCCATCAATCCCCAAATGATTGCCATGCAAGGCGTTGATATTTTAGTCGCCACTCCAGGCCGCTTAATTGAGTTAGTGGAGTCCAATGCGGTTCACCTATCTACTCTAAGAACCCTCGTATTAGATGAAGCAGATAAAATGCTAAACTTAGGTTTCAAGGATGAAATGGATCGCATATTTAATTTATTACCGAATAGAAGGCAAAATCTACTATTCTCAGCCACATTAAGTGATAAAGTAAGCAACATCCAACAAATTTTAATGACTGATCCCATCATTGCCAAAATGGAAGGAAGTGATGAAGACAATATCGAATGGATCAACCAACAAGCCTTCTTAGTAACAGACGAAAGAAAAGGCCCATTGCTCCGTTACCTAATTAAGAAACACGACCTAAAACAAGTATTAGTATTCACTTCTTCAGTTTATAAAGCTGACCTAGTAGCAGAAAAACTACGCAAAAATGGCATCGATGCCTTATCCACTCATTCCAAGAAAAGCCCAAAAGCAAGAAGAGATGCCCTACGCGAATTCAAATCAGGAGAATTAAGAGTATTAGTGGCAACAGATCTGCTCTCACGTGGTATTGATATCGAGTTTTTGCCCCACGTCATCAATTACGAATTGCCCCGCTCACCCAAAGATTATATCCACCGAATTGGGCGAACAGGTCGGGCCGAATCGCCAGGTGATGCCATTTCCTTAGTAACTGTAAAAGACAAAAATCACTTCATTGTTATCCAGAAAAAAATGGGTAAAAAAATCTATCTCGAAGATAGTAAAGACATAGATTTAAAAGGCTATTAGGGCGTGCCCATGCGCTCGTATTGGCGGGCCTTGTGCCCGCCCCAATTTATCATTTATCATTACGCATTCATCATTCGCCGAAGGCGCATGGTCGGGCTGTCCGTTCTTATGCAGCTATACTGCTCCTATTCCGCTAAGGCGCACTTGTCTCTTATTGGAGCCTGCGTGCGCCTAAGCTCCATTAGTCGCAGTATGTACGCTACATACCACTCCCATCCCTCACGCAATTTTAGTATACTTGGTCTATTAGTATTGCTTGATTAATGCTTCTATTGTATCCCGATAAAATAAATTTTTATTTTTTTTTTTTTGAAAAAAGCGAAGGATTTTAAAACCACCATCGTCTAAGCAATTGAAAACTATACTTTTCTTTATTCTTAACACCATAAAATTCCTCTTTTTACAAAAGTATAGTACCCTTTTTAAAGATTGTAGTCAGGTTTCTCCCTAAGAAACTAAGCAATCAAAAATGACCATATTTATTTTCCTATTTACAGATTGAATTGACCAATGGATAATATGTCCATTTATGCACTGTAGTGTTAATAGTCTCCCTATATCTATTATCCACAACAGCGTTAACAGGCAAACTCTGCCTATCCACATTTATTGATTAAAAAACACTTTTATGAAAAAGCAACTAATTATTGCCGTAATGACGGCCATGATCACTTCACTTATGTCCACTCAATTAACAGCACAAAAATTACAAGAATTTATTACTAACGGAAAAAGCTTTAAACATCTAAAAAGAACTACTAACACAGAAAGATCTAATCCAGATTGCCCAAGATTAGCCTTTAGAAAAATAGACGGAACTTGTAATAATTTAACTCAAGTAGAATTTGGAGCTACAGATATCGAACTGATGCGTTCAATGGAGGCGGATTACGGCAGCACAGATGCTTGGAATGCCATGAGTGGAGAAAATCGCCCAAGCGCCAGAGCAGTATCTAACAACTTATGTGATCAAGAAATGTCGATCCCAAGCAGTACAGGATTAAGCTCTTTAACTTACGCTTGGGGGCAATTCTTAGATCACGATATTGATCTAACTCCAGAAAGTGAAAATGAATATGTACCCATTTTATTACCAGAAGACGAACCACTCTTTCAAGTACCTATTCCCTTTCACCGTTCGCATATTTATGATAGTACAGGAATTTATAATGCTCGACAACAGGAAAATATTATTACTTCTTGGATAGATGCTTCTAATGTGTACGGCTCAGATGAAATGAGAGCTAATTGGCTCAGAACATTTGTAGATGGAAAATTGAAAATCTCAACAGGTAATTTATTGCCTTATAATACAACAGATGGAGAATATGAATCGCCTATAGATTTAAATGCCCCGAGTATGGCAGGAGGTGATAGTACAACAAGAGTATTTGTCGCAGGAGATGTACGTGCTAATGAACAACCAGGCTTAACAGCCCTACATACGCTTTTTGTCAGAGAGCATAACAGAGTTTGCGAACAATTAATCAGTTTTGGAGTACAAGGAGATGAAATCCTTTATCAATTAGCCAGAAAGCAAATAGGTGCTACTATCCAAGTTATTACTTATGAAGAGTTCCTGCCAGCCCTAGGTATAGAACTAACTCCTTATACTGGCTACGATGATACTGTCCAACCCGACATCATGAATGTCTTCGCCAGTGCCGCCTATCGTTTGGGACATACGATGGTAGCCTCTGAAATTTTACTAATGGACGATAATTGCCAGGCTTATGAGCCAGCTTCTATTAATTTATTTGAAGGCTTCTTTAATTCTAGCTATATGGTAGATTACGGTATTGATCCGATTCTAAAAGGTTTACATTCACAAGTACAAGAAGAAGTAGACCTGAAAATTATAGATGATTTAAGAGATTTGCTATTCCCTAATTTTGAATCAGATGTAGTTTTTGGATTAGACTTAGCAGCTCTGAATATACAAAGAGGAAGAGATCACGGTTTGCCAGACTATAAAAGTATTCGAGCACATTTTACCAATGAATCGATTACATCCTTTGATCAGATTAGCACAGATCCAAATGTTGTAGCACAACTAATGGCAACCTATGATAGCGTAGATGATATTGATCCTTGGGTAGGTATGTTAGCCGAAAATCAAATGCCTAATAAATCAGTAGGTCCTTGTCTCAATGCCATTTTAATTAATCAATTTGAAGCACTACGAGATGCCGATTTTTACTATTACGAAAACGATCCTTTTATTGCACCTCAAATGCTACAATCAATAAATAATACCAGTCTATCAAGTTTAATTCATAATAATACGGATTTAACAAGTATTGGAATGAATGCCTTTATTGCTACCTCTTGTCCTGCTGATGAAGATCCCAATAACGATGGGGATAATGACGGTCCAAATAATGGGGATAATGACGGTCCAAATAATGGGGATAATGACGGTCCAAATAATGGGGACAATGATGGTTCAAATAATGGTGACAATGACGGTCCAAATGATGGGGACAATGATGGTCCAAATAATGGCGGTAATGACGGTCCAAATAATGGGGACAATGACGGTCCAAATAATGGGGACAATGACGGTCCAAATAATGGCGGTAATGACG
>JAHDDN010000105.1:8557-12069 GCA_020629335.1 Chitinophagales bacterium
AATGACGGTCCAAATAATGGGGACAATGACGGTCCAAATAATGGCGGTAATGACGGTCCAAATAATGGGGACAATGATGGTCCAAATGATGGCCCCAACGGTGGAGGTAATAATGGAGGCCCTGGCCCAGGTCAAGGAGGTGACAATAACGGACGCCCAGGTAGACCAGGCGGCGGAGGTGGCCCAGGTGGTCCAGGGTTCGATAGCGATGCTAATGGGAAATCAGCTAATATCATTACTAGTAATTCTATGCGATTATACCCCAACCCCACTTACAATCAATTGAATATTGAAATAGAGACCACTGGTACCGTACAAATACAATTGATGAATATCAATGGAGAGATAATGGCAATTAAAGAAGGTTTATCCAGTGGAGTACATACCTTGGATGTGAGTGCTTTGCCATCAGGTGTTTATCTATTGCATTATCATGATGGAGTAGAAATGATTCAAAAGAAGGTCATTATTCAGCATTAAGTCCTACGTATCTACCCATTAATAAATACACTAATTTACTAAAATGCGTGAGGGATAGAAGCGGTATGTGGCGTCTATGGGGTGCCTAATGGAGCTTAGGCGGATGCCGGCTGGCCACGCAGTGGCAGACCAATACGCCTTAGCGGAATAGGCAACACATAGCCACATAATAGCGGATAGCCCGACCCTTTTTTTTTGGCCATTGTAGGAGCTGTATCTGTGTGTCAGCCCAATGGCCAAAAAAAAGGGACACGCCCAAAAAAAGATTTTCCTTATTGCCGTTTCTTTAGTAACTTTGCAATATAACATTACACCCCTTTTTGAATTTCGATACTTTTTATTTGGTCGCCTGCCCATAATTCCCCTGACCTTCTGTGACTTAGGAGTCATTAAAGGTATAATTAATATGTTCTCTTAGAATTAGGATAAATAGCTTGAAAAATGAGTGATTCCTTGAAAAGTGTGTGTCGTATCTTATTGTCTATCAGTGTATTGATGTGGTCACATCAATTAATGGGGCAAGATTTGCCTAATCCAAGTGCGGATATGCAAACCATGTATTATAGCTCCTATATCATCCCTTTAGATGAGGATAAGCAATCGGCTACTCAGACGGATTCCAACGGAAATGAATTTTATGGATTTAACTTAGCAGCTTATGGCTTGGCTTATGAGCTATTAAGTAATGGGATTCCTGTGAATTGGGCTATTCGTTCAGGTAAGGCGAAGGATGGCGTAGATTTTACAGCGAATGTCACTCGGATTCATCCGACAGATCAATATGAAGAATTAGGTACTACTAATTTTGTTTCTTCGGCCTTTATTGTGAATGTGCAAGATATCTTAGAAATTGTGGCTTGTAATCCAACAGGTTCGCAGTTTGCCTTTGATATTAATGCGATTATTGAGGATTTTGGGCATGATGTGCAAGTCTATCGTTTAGAAGAAGATACCGATATTGACATACGATATAATCTGACTTATCCGCCTACGGTGGCAGTGATGAGTGATGGAGAATATGGATCAAGTCCACACTCCTTGATATTGAATCAAGCCTTTTTGCCACATGAGGTACTTTCCAGTTCAGAGTTCTTTCAGGATTATGGCTGTTATACTTTTATTTCTCAACCCCATTTGAATTCGGTGAGTAATCCAAACTATATGGTGAACCTCTCTAATTTCATTAATGGTGGAGGGAATTATTTAGCCCAATGTGAATCTATTATCAGTTTTGAAGATTTGGGCTTATTTCAAGCCACTAGTAGTTTTGAGGAAATCAATCCAAGTTTATCCAGCCCTTTAAATACCGTTTATAATTACTCGAATAATGATATGCCGATTATGCAATTTGAAGGAGGATTGCCTTTAGGAATTAGAGGTTCAGCATCCGCTTATCAGTTGAATTTTGGCAGTGAGTTAAAACCAACAACTTATTTGGGAGTAACGAATGAGGTGAATCAGTTTATTTGTACAGGAGCGGATATCAATGGAGCTACTCCAGGTGGTAGTATCTTTTATATGGCAGGACACGAGTATTCCTCTGATCCTTTATTCATAGATGCAGATTTGAATCCACAAGCATTTCCTGATTTGACTGATTCAGAATTGAGGCAGGTCAAGCAATTGCAAAGAATGTATTTGAACGCCATCTTTATTCCAAGTACCGTCAATTTTGCTTGTGCGGGTGGAGATAAATGTATTTGTCCTAATGCTAGTGTTTATTTGGGTTGTGATAACTCCTTAGAAGACGGAGCCTATGAGTGGTCTCCTGCTGAAGGTTTGAGTTGTACTGATTGTCCTAATCCATTAGCTTCTCCAACAGAGACAACTGAGTATACGCTTTCATTTGGAACTTCAGGTAGTTCTTGTACCCAAGCAACTGTTACAGTATACATCAAGGAATTTCCAACAGTAGAAAATGAACAAATAAATTGTAATCCAGATGGGACCTATACAGTGAGCTTTGAAGTAAGCGGTGGTCAGCCACCTTATTATATTTGGGAAACAGCCGATTATATTTTGGAGCCAGGTTCTTATGAAAGTGCGCCTATTGCTAATGGTCAGTCTTACTACTTCTCCTTATCCGATAATGTAAGCTGTGGTGATATCATCATAGAGGGGAGTTTTACAGGGCCAACAGCCAGTATTAGTGGTGGTGCGACTGTCTGTGGAGAAGAAGTAGAGGATGCAGAGATCACCATTAATCTGACAGGACAAGAAGGATTAGATTGGGAAGTCGTTTATGCCATAGATGGAGAAGCCCAATCTGCTATTGATATTGACTTTGATGAAAGTCCCTATAGTTTTGAGGCAGATGAACCAGGTTTATATACCTTAGTATCGGTCTCTTATGATGACTGTACGACCTCAGGAAGTGTAGATGGAAGTTCCGCTTTGATCGCTTCATCTCCTGTTTATGAATATGATAAAGACACTTTGATTTGTGAAAATGCTACTATCCTTATAAATGGAGAAACACTTGAAGTAGGAGACTCTGAAGAATTTGAATTGAGCACTGTTTTAGGATGTGATTCTATAGTAACAATTAATGTAGAAGGTCTTGATACAGATGAAACGGAACATACTTTACAAGCTTGTCAGAATGGTAGTGTAGAATTTGAAGGTGAAACTTTATTGCCAAATACGACTACACCATTTGCCTATTTAAATGCCGAAGGTTGTGATTCTACCGTGAATGTCACTGTGGAGGTTTTACCAGCTTTTGAAGCGACTTTAGAATTAGAAGCCTGTGAAGATGCGACTATATTATTTGAAGGAGAACAATTAGCTGCTGGCAGTGAAACTGAATTTGATTTTGTAACAGCTGAAGGTTGTGATTCTATACTGACCGTAACAGTAGAGGAAGTAGATGCTTATAATACCGAATATGAATTATTCGCCTGCGAAGGAGAAAGTGCCAATTATGAAGATGACCAAATCTTAGCAGGAGAGGAGGTAGAATATCAATACACCAGTGAAACAGCATGTGATTCCTTCGTCAATGTATTTGTGACAGAATTGACAGTTTATGA
>JAHDDN010000105.1:12169-14469 GCA_020629335.1 Chitinophagales bacterium
ATTGATGTAAACGGACAAACTCTTTCAATAGGAGAGGAGGCGACCTTTGATTTGATCAGTCTAATCGGTTGTGATTCTACCGTGACCGTAACAGTGACAGAATTAGCCGTTTATGAAGATGATATTGAATTGCCAACCTGTACAGGCACCACCCTCAATTTTGATGGGGAAGAATTAGCGATTGGCAGTACTACAACATTCAATTATACAAGTGTAGAAGATTGCGACTCCACTGTCAATGTCACAGTGCTAGGCGTAGATAGCTACGAAATAACAGAAAATATAGAAATTTGCCAAGGAGAAACTACTTTTGTTGATGGCGAAGAATTAGCCATCGGTTCTACCACAGAGTTTGAATACATCAGCAGTATTGGTTGTGACTCAACGGTGACGGTTAATGTCATCGGTTTAGCCGTTTATGATGAAGCAGTAACACTTTCCGCTTGTGATGGCGAAAGCGCGGAATTTGATGGGAGTATGATCGCCGCAGGAGATACAGAGGTTTTCTCTTATCAGACTACAGCTGACTGTGATTCAATCATTACGGTTACCGTTGACTTATTGCCTGTTTACGATCTTGAAGAAGCATTTAATGTCTGTGGAGATGAAACAGCGACTTTCGGAGAACTCACTTTAGAAGCGGGTACTGTGACTCCTTTTGAATACCAAACAGCAGCAGGCTGTGATTCCACCATTACTGTAACAGTGATCGGGCATCCCGTTTATGACTTAGCAGAAACCTTACAAACTTGCACAGGAACGACCGTTACTTTTGATGGTCAAGAACTGGCCATCGGTTCTGTAACATCTTTCAATTATACCACTTCAGAAAATTGCGATTCTACTATTACAGTGACCGTGGAGGGCGTAAATAATATAGCCGTTACCCAAGAGTATGAAGTATGTCAAGATGAAGTTTATACCTTTGATGGTACTGATATCGGCCCAGGTGAATCAATGGACTTTAGTTATGTCACTGCCATCGGCTGTGATTCTATCGTGACCGTTAATGTGGTCGGCATTGATCTAAGCTTTGATTTTAATACATTGGACCTAATCTGCTTTGGTGATAGTAATGGTCAAATAGAATTAGCTAATATTAGCGGTTTAAATTTCCCATTCTCTTACTCAATAGACGGAATTAATTTCCAAACTGAATTGATTTTTGATGATTTACCCGATGGGCAATACGAAGTTACGGTACAAGATAATTTAGGCTGTCAAGTCAGCCAAATAGCCATCGTAAACGCTCCCGATCAAATCACAGTAGAAGCAGGCGACAATCAATTAATCGAATTAGGTGATACCACAAGTATCAACATTGCTTCCAATGCTATCGGCAATATAGACTACCAATGGCAACCCATAGAAGGCCTAAGTTGTGCCGATTGTCCAAATCCAACAGTCACTATCGAAGAGACGACCACTTATGTCGTTCAAGTAACAGATGAAGATGATTGTAGCGGAGCTGATAATATCACCATCACCGTTATTCCAAGAAGAGAAAATCGTTTCGTTGCCCCTAACGCCTTCTCCCCGAATGCCGACGGCATGAACGATCTTTTCCGAGTCTTAGCCATCAGTGATAATGTCCAAAATTTTGAAATGTACGTCTACGATCGTTGGGGTAATCAAATCTTCTTCTCCAATGACATCAATCAAGGCTGGGACGGCACCAACAAAGGCGAAGAAAAAGAAATGGGCGTCTACGTCTGGTTCATCCAATACGACACCCCAGATACCAACGGCAATCTGGAAAGTAAAAGCCAGAAAGGCAATGTGACGCTGATCCGTTAATTGGTGTATTGGTTAATTGGTGTATTCGTTAATTCATTTTTACCAAAAACCCCGTAGGGACGTTGCACTGCAACGTCCAATGGGATGTATTCGTTGATTGTGTTCCCAAAAAAATCCCCTTCCTTAAATAAGGAGGGGCCAGAGGTGGTTGTTATAATTATCTGATTCGTATACTGGAGAGGGCCGACACATAGGTCGGCCCCTACAAGAATTTTGTCCCATTCTTAAATGCAGGCAATACGAAATTCATCACTATGCATTCATCGTTTATCATTAATTTGGGGCTTCCCCTTTCATTTTTTTCATTCGACCGTAGGGGCGCTACCTATGTGTGTGCCCACGAATGAAAAAAATGAAAGGGTCGGGCTGTCCGTTCTCATGCGGCTGTTCGGCTGCTACTTCACTAAGGCATACTTGTCTGCCACTTCGTGGCCAGCCTGCGTCTACCTAAGTTCCGTAAGCCCCCTCTCGACGCCACATACCACTACCATCCCTAAGCCGAA
>JAHDDN010000106.1 GCA_020629335.1 Chitinophagales bacterium
CTGAGCAAATTGGTGTATGCAAAGACTCTTTATTTATCATTAAAATATCACTATTCTTGTGTTGCTTGTTTACAAAAAACATATCTTTCGCCCATATGAGTGTTGTGCAGTTGATAAATATCTGATAGCAAAGTTGCCGTATTATTATAAAAATACAAGGCATTTATGATGCGAATAGCACCGCTATTTAAGGAATAAATAACGCAGTAGATTTATAAAAAAATCCGTGCAATCTGTGCAATCCGTGATTATTTGTTTGGGCGGCTATATCCTGCTGTCCGCTCTTATGTGGCTATGCTGTTCCTATTCCGCTAAGGCTCACTTGTCTCTTATTGGAGCCTGCGTGAGCCTAAGCTCCATTAGTCGCAGCATGTACGCCACATACCGCTTCCATCAGGGCCGCGAAAGACAAATTTCTTAAAGTAGTCTATTTGTAGAATTCAGATGATGTGCTTATCTTGAAAAATGAATGAAAAAATCTTTAAAATTAGTTTAGCTTTTATTGCAATCTTATTTACGGCAATATTTTGTGTGGTGGTTATTCCGCCTTTAATTGAAAATCCTGATATAATTGGGGCATTTGGGGCAGGTTTTGTCAATCCTTATGCTACGGGATATTCATCGGATGCCTTTTGTTGTTGGGCAGTTTTGCTAGTTTGGGTAATTTATGAATCTTCTACTGTAAAGCATGGATGGATATGTCTTCTTCTTGGAATTGTGCCTGGAGTTGCGGTTGGTTTTGCTTTGTATTTGATTATTAGAACGAATCAGTTAAATGGGATAAGGAATATGGAATTTGACAAACAGATAAAATAGAAATGAACAATTCTATCTGGATAGGAGTATAAGATAGTATATTCATCAACTGCTCTTTAATATGAAAATATTAACACCAATATTTTTCTTGCTTTGTTTGATAATCTTTTCTGGATGTGTAAATGAGATGGGAAATTGTGATTGCGAGAAAATGGAAATATATTATACATCTCTAAATATTTTATTTCCGATTTCAATACCAGAAAAAGGCTTTAGGGATATTGGGGTGACTAATACAATTAATGATAGCTTAGATATTCAACATTTTTTTGACATTATTGAAAACTTAGAGAGATTTGATAAAAACTATGGTGAGCTTGATGTCAGAATCTTAGTTGATTTGTTTTGTACTAATAGAAGAAAAGTTACCTTAACAGCTAATAGCGGTATTGTAAAAATAGGAAATAAGTATTTAGATCCAAATCCTGAGTTCTTTGATTTTTTCGATAGTACAGTTGAAAAAAAAAGAAATGATTGGAAGGAAGCTAATGAAAATATGAGCCCCTAATGATAGGAATGAAGCTTAAATAAAGTTCATCCTAAGTTAAATACAATAAGAATGAAAACTAAGTCTAAAACGATAGTTCTAATTTTAGGTTTAGCTTGCCTCACTTTCATTGGCTTTTTACTAATACAACCCATCATTGAAAATCAGCAAGCTAAATTGCGTTTCACTAATTATAAATTGGCTACTATTGATAATTGGAAAGAGAATAAAAACAGCATACTACTATTGAAGGAAAAGGTAGAAGATATGAAAGCTTTGTATGCTATCCACCAGTATTCTGAAAATGAAATTGAACTAATTGTTGGAGATTGTTCCGATGATGAATCACCCTTTACATTTGATTTTTATGATTATATCAAAGAAGAGGATGGGGAAAAAGAAGCGATGAATGCTTTAAAAGATATGTTCAAAAAAGAACAACCTCATTGTATAGCTTATGAGCTGAAATATAAAGAAATGATTGACACTATTTACTCGGAATTTCGTGTAAATAATGAAGCATTAAATGATGTGATTAAGCTACTTAAAAAAAGTAATTGTAGTGGTTTTTCGAAAACAAATAATGGTGCTTTAGAAGTCTTCTACTATAAAAGTTTTGTAGGGGATTTTTTTTATATTCTCAATACAGCGAAAAATGATAGTAGTGTTCATCAGAATTTAAGCTTTCATAATTATTATTTCGAAAGTTTAGATTCTGTAAATTATTGGGCATATGGCGAAAATGGTTTTTTTTGTGGTGCACCATTCTTTATTCCTAATTAAATTTTTGCGCAAGGGATGGAAGCGGTATGTGGCGTCCATGCAGCGACTTACGGAACTTAGTGATGCGATGGCTGGCTTTAGCAGACAAGCAGCACTTAGCAGAGTAGGAACGACATAGCCACATAAGAGCGTACAGCCCGACCCGAAGGGATGCGCCCAAGAAATATAATAAGGATTAATGAATTGAAAGATAAGAGTATTAATGCTTATATTTGAGCTTGTAGAATATGGAATTCTGTACTATGAAAATCAAAACAGCATATGAGAGTGATACTATTTATGATCGCATTTTTAGGAAGTCAAATCGTTTTTTCACAAGATCAAATGTATGATATTTGTCCTTTAAAAGTAGGAGAGGAGATTCCTAAAACAACATTAATGGATGATGGGAATACTGAAATTTCTTTATCTGATTTGGTTGCTGAAAAGCCAAGTGTACTGGTGTTTTATAGAGGAGCTTGGTGTGGATACTGCACGGAACATTTGTCGGAATTAAATGATGCTAAGGAAGAAATTGAAAGTTTGGGTTATCAGATAATAGGAATAACTGTTGATCAAGCGGATAAGCTTTCAGAATCAAATGAAAGGTCTGAGAGTGAAATAAAAGTGTATTCGGATGCTAAGTTGGAAACGATCAAGGCATTTGGATTGGATTGGAAAGTGGATGATCAATTATTTGATAAATACATCAATGACTATAAGCTTGACTTAGAAGCATGGAGTGGTGAAAATCATCATTCATTGCCAGTTCCAGCCATTTTTGTCATAAAAGAGGGGAAGGTTGAATTTCAATATGTGAATCCAAATTATAGGACAAGATTGAAAGCTGAAACGCTCTTAGCGATGTTAAAAACAATGTAAAAAGTGTGTTTTTAGCGATGAATTGTAAGAATTGTAACAACAAGTGTGAATTCGGAGTATGACAGCTTCGTCTGCAAATTATATTTTATTAGCTTAAAACCTGAAGTATATTAATTCTGTTATATTGGTATCATTATAGAAGAAATAAAGTAAGTGGAATTAGTATTTAGAATTTGTTTGTTCATTGCAGGGATTATTAATATTGTCCCATCCATTTTGGCTTTTATTCCTGATAAGATTAGTAGTTCTTATGGAATTGAGATGCCAAATGCGAATTATGAGTTGCTGCTCAGGCATCGGGCTATTTTATTTGGTATTATTGGGGGGATAATGATCTATTCGGCACTTACAAAAAAGTATTATTCTTTAGCAGTATGCATTGGATTTATTAGCATGATTTCATTTGTCGTGCTTTTGAAATTGGTTAATGGGGATGTAAATCCTGAATTGAATAAGGTAATGAGGGTTGATATTGTTGGTATTGTTATTTTATTGATTGGATTTGTGCTATATAAATTTAATGTTACAAATTGAATATGATTGATCGAGCTAAAATAAGTGCATTAAGGACGAAAATTGCTATTCCATTAAGTGAGGCTATTAAACTTCATTAACCTTATGCTCTGGAATTTGTTTATCATTATATGAAAAAGAAGATAATAGGTATAATGTCCAATATATTCCCAACGACTTTTACACGGGTGGCCTATAAAAAGTTGAATAATCCTCAAGTAAGAAAGTTAAGGGATAATGAAATGGAGGTTTTAAATAAAGCGAAAACTACAGATTTTAAGTATAATACCTTTAATATTAAAGTATATGAATGGGGGCAAGAAGGAGAAGAAATATTCTTGATTCATGGTTGGGAAGGCCAAGCGGGAAATTTTTCTGATTTGATTGAAAAACTAGTAGAAAATGGTTTTAAAGTAATTGCATTTGATGCGCCTTCTCATGGATTTAGTACTAAGGCGGAAACGAATTTATTAGAATTTTCTGAATTGATTGCTCTATTGATAAAACAGTATCAAGTGAAGAAATTGGTCAGTCATTCTTTTGGTGGTGTAGCGACCACTTATGCTTTGTATAATAATCCAGAAATCGAAATTGAAAAGTATGTCTTGCTAACCACTCCAGATACGTTTAAAGAAAGGATAGACGATGTGGTGAAACAATATGGTATCTCTGAAAAAGTTAAGATTAAATTGATCGAAAAATTGGAGCGAGAGAACAACTTCAATGTAGAAAGCTTGAGTGTAAGTAATTTCGTAAAAGAGATTCGGGTTAATAAATCATTGATCATTCATGATAAAAATGATGGGGTAATTCCGATCAGGCAATCAAAGAATGTTCATGATAATTGGGAACAGTCAGAATTTCAGGAAGTGCAAGGTACAGGGCATTTTCGTATTTTAAGAACAGATAAGATTTTAAACAAAGTAATCGATTTTATACGATAATTCCTATCTAAAATAAATTGGCCTATGCTGATATAATCATTGTTTATGGGAATCTTTAGTTTATGCGCAAGGGATGCGCCCAAATATAAATTCATTTGTTTAACTAAGTGATTGTTTTTATCTTGATGTCCAATAAACTACTTTGTTTAGAAATGAAAAGCATACTCATCACAACAATTATCCTCATGAATATACTGAATTTATTTGGCAATAAAGCGGAAGGGCAAACTGATCCATATTGGGAGTTTAATGAAAAAGAGCATTATCGGCCCCAAATTAACAAAGGCGATTTCTTTAAACTAAAAGACTTTGATTTTGGATGGTTAATATTGGAGCGATTAGTCAAACATATCAAGGATATGGATCAGGAAGTGGAGAGAGCTAAATCCTTTTCGTACGCCCAAAAAGCCCTTTATTATTGGTGGTATTTAGACGGACAAGTTCGAAATGGAGGCTTTGTTCAATTCTATTATAATGGATATGGGCCTTATGTGCCGACTATTATCAAAGGCTTGAAACACATTGGAGATACCGAAATGGCAAAATTGGTAAAGAAAGCAGATGATATTTACCAAAAGAATAAAGCCTTAATGGACAAAGCTCAAGAAAGCGATCTCTTCGGGAGTGATCTTTATGAAAGACTGGATAATTTGTCTATGCTGGATGATGATTATTATGAGATAAACGAAAATACCATGTCGTTGATAGAAAAATATTTTCGTAAACATCCGAATGAAGTGTGCTTAGATGAGGAGGGAAAAGAGTATGATATCGCTTATTCTGGCATTTGCAAAAGCTATTATGAAGATGGAAACATAAAAGAAGAATTTTATCTACAGAATGGGATTATTAATGGTCTCTTCCAATCATTTTATGAAAATGGAAACCCTAAAGAAAAGATAGATTTTTTTGAGGGAGAAAAATCGGGAGAGTTGAAGAAGTATTATGAAAATGGCACTTTAAAGTATGAGGTGAATATAGATGAAACTGGTGAGTTGTTTCTACATCAATGGTATCATGAAAATGGAAATCCTAAGAAATTAGAATCCAAATTGATGGATAACGATGAGCGATATGGCGATTATAAAGAATGGCATGAAAATGGACAATTAGCCGAAATCGGCTATTATATTGGCAATTATGATCGGGAAGGAAAGTGGTTAGAGTTTTATCCTGATGGTAGCAAAAAATTAGAAGCTAAGTTTGTAGATGGAGAGCGTTTAATCGAAAATTGCTGGAATGAAAAAGGCGAACAGACGCTAAAAAATGGCACTGGTTTATATGTTTTTGAATTTAGTTTTTCCAGTGGAGGTGATGTGGATCGCAATGAACAGGAATACAAAAATTACAAAAGGCATGGTATACAAAAAACCTTCACGAACGGCATTCTATCAAGCTATCAAGAAATGGAAAATGGTAGAAAGCACGGTAAATCTCGTGATTACTATAATAATGGCAATCTCAAAAAAGAGTCAGTATACGATGGAGGATATGAGATGTCATCTAAGGAATATCCTATCTTTGAAAACCCAATTGTCCTTACCCGAATTATTTGCGAAATGAAAGATGAATGGTTAGTCAATAGAGAATTAGAAACAGCCGATACCTATCCTATCCCTTTAAATGCCGACGAATTAGCGGAGCAATTTGAAGTTTCAACAACGCTTTTTGAAGGCTATTCACAAGATAAGGAATTGAGCTATACTTATTTTGTTTATATAGATGAAACAGGTAAAGTTACTAAGCATGATTTCCTAGTAGCAGATAATGGATTTATTACGGATGAAGTACAAGAGAATATTCAAAAAATGACCTTTACACCAGCGCAAAAAGATGGTATAAATGTAAGCTCTTATTTAATTATCAAACATAAATTGAACTTAGGAGAGTGATTTAATGATAAATGATTAATGTGTAATGATTAACCGAAGTATCACAATAGGAGTTATGCAGTTTGCCAGTTTATCAGTTATTAATTTTATCTGGGCGGCGAGCCGTCCTGATGATAAATATCTGATAGCAAAGTTGCCGTATTATTATAAAAATACAAGGCATTTATGATGCGAATAGCACCGCTATTTAAGGAATAAATAACGCAGTAGATTTATAAAAAAATCCGTGCAATCTGTGCAATCCGTGATTATTTGTTTGGGCGGCTATATCCTGCTGTCCGCTCTTATGTGGCTATGGCGCAGCCACTCCACTAAGTGCTGCTTGTCTTCCCTTCGGGCAAGCCATCGCATCACTAAGTTCCGTAGGCAGCCCCATTGACGCCACATACCGCTACCATCAGGGCCGCATTCTTGCTAACTGATTAAAGTTTAAACTAAAAAACTGAATAATCGAATTATCACAATAGGAGTTATTCAGTTTGCCAGTTTATCAGTTATTCAGTTTTTTGCCTCAAATGATTTTTTCAAGTAGATTCTAATAAAATGAATGAAGATATTTTAGAAAAGATTAATCAAGATTTTGAAGAGAATGAAAGAACATTAGTATTAGATGAGCTTTCGTCTATACAACTAATTCATGTAATGGCAGAATCAGAATACAATTTGTATAATACTCGAATGGCTATTTTATATTTAGCAAAAGGTGATTTAGAGGAAGTGATCCATTTAACAGAAAGAGCTAAAATAGATTTTAGGGATGTGATTATGTTGGCTATAGAAGAAAATAAAGATTAATACCCTGAATAAAGCTAATTTGTAAATCTTAGAGAATGTGTTTATATTGATCGCATAATAATAAGCTAACACAAGATGAAAAAACTCCTCTACTTCTTTGTATTCTTAGTCATCGTTTATTTTCTTTTCACTTGGATTGCTCCACCCATCGTAGAAAAAGGACGAAATCAATTTACGATTAAGCCGCCATATAAAGTATCCCAACAAGCACAGCAAATATTCTCTGACTTAGAGTTTGTTGCAGACCTCCATTGTGATGCTTTATTATGGAATCGTGATCTCACTAAAAGATCTGATTACGGTCATGTAGATTTTCCAAGAATGCAAGAAGGGAATGTCGCTTTTCAAGCCTTCACTATCGTGACCAAATCTCCACAAGGCCAAAACTTCGATAATAATTCTGGTGATGGAATGGATATGATTACGGCGCTTAGTATCGGTCAAGGCCAGCATCCCAAGACCTGGTTTAGTTTATTTAATAGAGCGATGTATCAATGCAGTAAATTGATGAAGTTTGCCAAGAACTTTGATGATAAATTCATAGTCGTTCGGACCAAAGCAGATTTTCAGAAATTACTAGATAAAAGAGCCCAAGACAAATCCTATATCGGCGGACTCCTAGGTGTAGAAGGAGGACATTGCTTAGAAGGAAAAATCGAAAATTTAGACAAACTTTATAATGCAGGAGTAAGAATGTTAGGCCCCGCTCACTTCTTCGATAATGAAATGGGTGGCTCTGCTCATGGAGTAGAAAAAGGAGCGCTGACAGATTTTGGAAAGCAAGTCCTTAAAAAAATGCAAACTAAAGGCATGATTATGGACATCGCTCATTCATCCGAAAAAGCGATTGATGATATTCTACGATTATATAATGGCCCCATTTTGAGTTCGCATACAGGAGTAAAAGGTACTAAAAAAGGCTTTCGTAATCTGTCAGATAAACACCTGCGAGCCATCGCCCAAAGAGATGGATTAGTCGGTATCGGTTATTTCCCAGGAGCAATAGGTGAAGGGGGAATTAAAGCCATCGTCAAAGCCATGAAATATACCAAAGGAATTATCGGCACCAACAACATAGCCTTAGGCTCCGATTTTGACGGCAGCGTCACCACGCCTTTCGATACTACAGGACTTCCCCTATTAGTGGAGGAAATGATGATCCAAGGCTTCACCCCCGAAGAAATCAAGTCCATCTTCGGCGAAAATCTAAAACGCTTTTTGCTAAAAAATTTGAAGTAATGAACCCAATCCAAGGATATACCATAGCCTATCATGACGATCCAATTTATCAGGACGCAAAAGCAGGCCAATTCATAAAAGTAGAAAACAAGCCTCCTTGTCTGATTGTCAATCATACCATCGAAAGAGCCATATTGACTAGGTGGCCCTTCAAGCTATGGAAAACAGAAATCAATGCTCAATCTTATAATAAAGACCTACAAAAAGGCTTGATCGCCAAAGCAGGCTACACCAGAACCTACCGATTACAATTACTAGAAGAATTGCCAGCCGATCTATTATTTGGAGACAAAGGAGCCGCTGTTTCAAAAATACTAGATAAGGCAGTTCAAATAACACAAGAGCAGGTGAGCCAACTTTTTGAATTTGATTATAAAGATGCCGAAAAACACTATTCCAAAGCGTGGGATGAATGGTTAAAACGAAGAGACAAAGTACATAGAATGGGCAATAATCAAGGAGTGATTTATAGTGGAGGAAGCCCACTGAATCATGGATTAAGCCTAATAAGCAATGTAATTCATAAAAGAGCCATTGCGCTATTAGGAAAAGAGAAAGCCCTAATATTCGAAGATGATGAGTGTTATTTAGTAGCAGATTGGAGCGCTGCCTCTACAGCATTCCTCCACGCAGCAATGGCAAGCAGAACAGATTTATTAAGCGCAAATGAAGCAAAACAAATGCTAATACCATTCAAAACCATTTTTGGCACAGACCAGGATGGTTGATCAAAAAACCCCGTATGGACCTTGCACCGCAACGTCCACACCGCAACATCCGATAAAAAACAAATCCAAAAAAATGCAAGATAAAGGAATAAAAAAATACATCGAATCAATCACCAAAGTGAACGATCAATTTTGGGAAAAACTATCCCAAATATCCCAAACAATCATTTTAGAAAAAGGGGAGAAGTATATCAAAGAAGGAGAAAATATCAAGAACTTAGGCTTTTTAGAATCAGGGCTCATAAGAATATATCATTTAGACGAAAATGGAAATGAATGGAATAAGGCATTTTTAGAGCAAAACTCCTTTTTATTGGGGAATGTAAATTATGAAGAAAAGACAGAAGTATATTTTGAAGCATTAAGCAATTGCAAAATTCTAAAAGTACCCATTTCATTCTTTGAAGAAAGCCTAACTCTATATCCCGAATTAACAAAAGTCTACCAGCAACAAATAGGAGAGCTATTTAAAAGGAAATCAGAACGTGAAATCAGCTTTTTGCAACTAACTGCCAAGGAACGCTATTTGAAATTTAAAGAAAATTATCCTCATTTACTAGAAATTATTCCTCAATATCATATCGCCAGCTATTTAGGCATTACTCCAACACAACTATCCAGAATCAAACTTTCTTCTTAATCTTCACCAATCAATAAATGCATCAATAGGAATGACATAGTTTTGTAGCCGAGCTTGTGGAAAATAACTGGTATATTTATGGCGGAGGAAAGAAAGCAGGCGTTAAAACCCTCTATTCAACTACCTCTAATTAAGAAATTATGAACTTGAATTAATATGGAAACACCCAAAGTAGGCATAGGCGTCATCATCGAAAATGCGGAAGGTAAAGTACTCATTGGTAAGCGCAAGGGAAGTCATGCGCCCTACTATTCCATCCCAGGTGGTCATTTGGAATTAGGCGAGACCTTTGAGGCAACCGCCATAAGAGAAGTAAAAGAAGAAACTGATTTGACCATTTTTGATCCAAAAGTGATCAGTGTAAGTAATAATTTACGCACCTATGAATTAGAAGGAAAACACTTTATTTCGGTCATTCTTCATACCAAGCAATTTGAGGGAGAATTGAAGCTCATGGAGGAGGATAAGTGTGAGTCATGGGAATGGCTTAATCCTCGAGAATTACCTCAACCTCATTTTGATGCCAGTGAATTTGCAATTGCTTGTTTTTTACAGAAAAAGATTTACCTTAAAGAGTTATAAGGCTGGATATATCGCAACTATTTTTGATTTGCACTTTTAAGATTTGTGCCCAATGGGGCGCGCCCAAATACTTAACAAAAGATAATATTCCTTAGTATTATTTGTCCTCTATTAACTTCTTATTAAAGTCTTTATGCATATTGCCCTTTTTTTTGTATTTTTAAGAGTTAAAAGAGCGAAAGCTGTAAACTAATAACAAACTAAGAAAATAGACAATGAAGAAAATTTACTTGATATTATTGATGTGTGTTGCATATTTAGGTGCCAATGCACAAATTATTGAGTCAGAGGAGCTTGTGCAGTACTATACCATAGCTGATATACAGCAAGTTTATGATGATTCTGGTTTAGGAGAGACTTTACAAAATGTTGCACCAATTACTTATGAAGTGGCGGCTTATAAGGTCATTTATAATACGGTGGATGCGGATGGTACGACACCAGTTTTGGCTTCTGGGGCCATGTATATTCCAATTAAGGAAGGAGAAAATTGCGCATCGCCAATGGTTGCTTACTTACATGGCACCATGTCAAAGAGGCAAGATGCACCCTCTCAATTTAATGGTGGAGCTGAAAGCTTAGTTGGTTTAGCAGGCGCAACAAGTGGTTATGTGGGGATGGCTCCAGATTATTTGGGGCTTGGTGAAGGAACTTCCAGTTTTCATTATTATATTCATGCGCACTCTGAAGCGACTGCAAGTACGGATATGGTATTGGCAGTAAAAGAGCATTGTGCGAATAACGATATTCCTTTGAATGATCAATTATTCTTAATGGGGTATTCTCAAGGTGGTCATGCTGCGATGGCGACTCATCGTTATATCCAAGAAAATTATGATCCAAGTGAATTACAAGTAACGGGTTCTGTACCTATGGCAGGGCCTTATGATTTATCTGGAGCACAAACAGATATGTTATTGAGTGGCCAAGCTTATGCTAATCCAGCTTACTTGCCTTTTATCTTCTTCTCATTTGATCATGTTTATGATCTTTATGATGATTTGTCTGAGATTTTGATTGAGCCTTATGATGTAGAGTTACCTCCGTTGTTTGATATGGAGACTGGCTTAGGAGCAGCAGATGCTATTTTACCTCCCACAGTATTGGATATTGTTCAGCCAGATTATTTAGAAGCATTTATTAATGATGAAAATCATCCTTTTAGACAAGCATTAGCAGATAACGATTTATTAGATTGGGTTCCAGAGACACCTATGCATTTATTTCATTGTGTAGCTGATGAGCAGGTAGCTTATCAGAACTCTGTTGTAGCTCATGACTATTTTTCTAATTTGCCTAATTCAGCGGAAGTTACTTTTGAAGAGCCACCATTTTCTACTTTCTTAGATCATCCAGCTTGTGGAGGGGTTTCTATTCCTTTAGCAAAGCAATGGATAGATCAATTGAGTGAATTATGTTCAGAGCCAGTAGAAGGAGGCGTTGATATTAAAAACTTTAATCACCGTCCAGTGATTGTTTATCCTAATCCAGTACAATCGCATATAAATATCACGATGGATTATGTAGACAATTTTGATATTCGTATCTTTGATATGGATGGTAGAGAAGCCATTAATATGATGGGGGTTTCAGGAAGTAATTTCAGTATTCCAAGAGGTGATTTACACAGTGGAATGTACGTACTTGAAATGACTATCGGAGAGGAAGTGATTCGCGAAAAAGTAATGTTAAAATAAAAAGTCACACTATTAAATTTTAACTATTTAATAGTTTAAAAGAGGGAAAGCAATCTGCTTCCCTCTTTTTTTATGTCTATAATGTTAGTATTTATTCCTTCCCTAAAAAAACTAATACATATTCAAAGAAGAACTTTTTTATCAAAATATTTCCCCTCCTTAAAAAAGGAGGGGCTAGGGGTTTATAGCTCTTCCAAAACCATATCCGCCAAATCCGTCCCCAAAATACTGCCGATAGCCACTCCCATTCCACCGAGCCTAACACCCGTAAATATACGAGGGCTAATAGCCTTCAATACAGGACGCTTATCTTCTCCAAATCCCATAATGCCTGTCCATTGATCAGCAATTTCAAAAGGAGTATTAGGTAAGATAATGCTTTTTAAGTGCGTTTCTAATAAATGAATGATCTTAGTGTTGATCTCAAATTTGGTGCTTTCTTCCTCCTCTTTAAATAGCTTCCTTCCTCCACCAAATATCACCCTATCACCATGATTCCTAAAATAGAAATAGCCTTCATCATAATGAAAAACTCCTTTGAATTTGAGCCCTTCAATCGGCTTAGTAACGATTACTTGACCACGGCCTGGTTCTAATTTTATATCAGGCAATAATTGCTTAGTAAACGCATTCGTACAAATGGCTAATCTTTGGGCTTTAAAATGCACCTTTTGCGAGTTGTTCCCGTAAATCGCCTTAATATTGACTATATTATTTTGTTCTTCAAAAGTTTGAACTTCACATTGATTAAAAATCATAACTCCTTTCTCACCAGCCAATCGGATCAATGATTTCATCATCTTCCCCGTATTAATCTGCCCTTCAAAATGATTCCCAATAATAGCCTTGACATAGCCTTTATCAAAGTCAAATTCTGTGATCTTTTCATCTGCTCGATAGAACACATCCTGACCAAAGCTGTCGCTTAATAAGGCATTGATTTTATCAAAATGATCTAAAGCGTTCATATGCTCTTCGCTCAGAAGTTCATAGCTCCCTTCTTCCAAATATTCAATAGACTGATCTCCCAATCGCTTTCTAAGCAGTGCTAACCCATCTCGCCTTTTCTCCATTAGCCCGATCATCTCCGATTCTGACATGGTATTCAGATCGTCTAATAATTCCGTCAAGCTACCAATACAAGCAAAACCCGCATTTTTGGTACTTGCCCCGGTAGGTAGCAGTCCTCTTTCCAGAACAGCGACACTAGCATCAGGCCTTTTCTCTTGGATTGCAATAGCCGTAGATAAGCCTACTATTCCACTGCCAATGACTATAAAGTCGTAGTCGAAAAATTGCGTTTGCTCCCAATAACTAAACATGCTATCCTAGTAATTTCTGTAATAAGATTTCTACTCCAACCGTTGCTTTTTCAGGAATATAAGTCAGATTTTGGACTGCTCCACCTGCATCAGGTGTATTCGGATCAATGATATACTTAGGCACATCACGCCCTACAAAATGAATCAAACCAGCCGCAGGATAAACCACCAAAGAAGTACCAATCACTACAAAAAGATCAGCTGCTTCTGCCAATATACTCGCCTTTTCAATCATAGGAACAGGCTCGCCAAACCATACTACATTCGGTCTTAATTGAGATCCTAATTCACACTTATCACCCATCATTACTTCCTGATCCTCAACATCATATATCAAGTTAGGATCTTTAGTGCTTCGCACCTCTCTGAGCATACCATGCAAGTGCATTACATTAGTCGTACCAGCCCGTTCATGCAAGTCATCTACATTCTGAGTGATCACATAAACGGCATATTTTTCCTCCAATTTTTTCAATCCCAAATGGGCAGCATTGGGTTGGGCCTTAGCCGCATCCTTTCGTCGTAAATTGTAAAATTTCTGTACCAATTCAGGATTACTCTGCCAACCTTCAGGCGTTGCAACTTGCATCACATCATGTCCTTCCCAAAGTCCACCAGAATCTCTAAATGTCTGAATGCCACTCTCCGCACTTATACCAGCGCCTGTTAATATCACAAGGGCCTTTTTCTTCTCTGCCATAATTTTACGTTTTTTTATTTGGGGTAAATATTAATAATTCATCATTATAATAGGGCGTGCCCCTTTCTTATTTTTTCATGCGACTGTAGGGGCGCTACCCATGTGTGCGCCCTCGCATGAAAAAATAAGAAAGGGTCGGGCTGTCCGTTCTTATGTGGCTATGCGGCTCCTACTTTGCTAAGTGCTGCTTGTCTGCCCTTCGGGCCAGCCATCGCATCACTAAGCGCCGTAAGTCGCAGCATGGCCGCCACATACCACTCCCATCCCTCACGCAAAATAAGGGATTTTTTAACTAAATTCGTATTTTTG
>JAHDDN010000107.1 GCA_020629335.1 Chitinophagales bacterium
TAAATAATAGAATTAGCATGAAACAGCTTTTTTGTATAATCGGAATATGTTTATTACCCTTTTTAGTGAAAGCTCAAGACGAGTTTTTAATCCCCTTGTCAACTAATAGCGCTTATGAAGAAGTGAATCAGGAGCGCTGGGCAAATGCACAAAGGAGTGGAAATTCATTTGATGTGAATATAGAATCTATAGAGCCTAATTGTGGAGAAGCAGATGGTTCCATAGTGGTTACTATACAGAATGGAACAGGCCCATTTTATCAAGTTAATGTAGGTGATCAATCATTACCACCAGGATTTAGTACCGAAGTAAGTTTTGGTGATTTAAGTGCAGGCGGTTACTTAGTGACAGTAACAGATCTTGGAACAGGAGAAGTTTTTGAGCAATTAATGACTTTAGATGATAAGAATAATGATTTATCAAGCGCCAATTTTTCTACAATACCAGCCAAGTGTAATGGGAATGGTATAGTTAGATATAATGGTACTATCGATGTTTCGATTTCGTTTTTTACGATTTATAGTGCAGATAATTCTGAGAATTGGGAGATTGATAATATAAATAAATTTAGAAGTTTACCAGTCGGTTGGTATTATGTAGAAAAGGTGACAGCGGATGGCTGTAAGTCATTTTGGCCCTTTGAGATTAAGCAAGAAATAATCGCTCCGATTCCATTTTTTGAAGATTTTAATGATACCGAAGTATTACCTAATAATCAACTATGGGAAGATGAGTTTGCTTACGTCAATACTACTTTCCCAATCAATCCACCTTCGATTGGAGTAGCAACTTTAGATGGATTAAATGAATATGGCCAGCCATATAATCCCGTAAGTTTTGCTTATGGTGACGCAGATGTATTAACTTCTCGTCCATTTTGTATGACGCCTTATTATGTGCCAGATGATTCTTTGCATTTGAGTTTCTTTTACCAAGCGGCAGGTTGTGGTGATTTTCCTAATTTGACAGATTCTTTGTTTGTAGAGTTTTTAGATGCAGATACTATATGGAATGAAGTATTTGCTGTACCAGGTACAGAGGAATATCGAGATTTTGAACAGGTAATTATTCCCATTATCGACTTAAAGTACTTCCACAATAATTTCAGATTCCGTTTTAGAAATAAAGCAACTATCTCTGGTAATAATGATCATTGGCATATTGATTATGTGCGAGTAGAACCACTCTCTGTAGATGGTTTTTCGATCATAGATCAAGTTTATTACCAATCTGATATGTCCAACATGTTAGTGAATTATCAAGAGATGCCTTGGAAGCATTTCTATAAATATCAGGATACAGAATTAAACAATAATATTGGCTTCTGGATTAGAACCTATTCTGATTCAGGTAATGAGATTGCTTCCAGAATGGATTTATATCATTATCTAACTTATGGAGAAGTTTGTGTTGGAATAGAAGAGGTCAATATCGATAATCCTCCTTTCTTTGATATTGGAGAACCAGAGTATGTGGATGCCTTATCTTCTGCTGGTGGTAGCAGTAATGCCCCGATTACAATAGATACCTTAGTTAATTATATTAATGAAGATTCTACCCTAGTCAATTATACATCAGGCTGTGAGAATGATAAAATTGAAGAAGTAAGCATAGAAACAGTCGTAAGATTATACAATGACGATTATACCAATGAGTTAAGCCGAGAGCAGGTATTTTCTAATTACTTTGCTTATGATGATGGTAGTGCAGAGTTAGCTTACGGTCTATTTGGGGCTAATTCTAATTTGCTATATCAATACACCCTTAATGAAACAGACACGCTTAAAGGCTTAGCTGTTCACTTTACTAATATAGTAGATCCAGTTGATAATGAGCTTGCCTTAGTTGTCTATAAATCTATTGCTAATGATACCATTGATGGGGTACCCACCGTAAATGATACCCTTTATTTTGAGCCAGATGTAGATGTCACTTATGGCGAAACGATTAATGGTTTTACAGTATTTGATTTTGAGCCTGAATATATCTTAAATGGCGATAGTGAATTAATAGTCAATGATACCGTATATGTCGGTATCGTTCAAAAATATCAAGAAGAAATATTAATTGGTTTTGACTGCAATACCAAAAGCAATGAAAAAATATTTTATAACACCAGCGGTATTTGGTACAACTCGATTTATGAGGGTTCTTTAATGCTGCGTTTGATGACTGGTTGTGAAACGCCTTGGGCAGTGTCTAATGAAAATGTCATTAGTGAGGCTACAGAAATGAGCATTTATCCTAACCCCACAACGGATGTAATTAATTTTGAAACCGCTCATGAAAGCCATGAATACCATATTCAAATAATGGATTTATATGGACGACTCGTGAAGGATGAACTAAATAATACGAATCAAGTTGAGATAGGAGATATTGCTCCAGGTATGTATATATTCCAATTAGAAGATGCTGATGGTCAGTTAATCGGAAGTAAAAAGATTGTTAAACAATGATAGATATTAATATAGAAGAGCTTCACGAGAAGCTCAACAATAAAGAAGATATAGTTGTTATTGATGTTAGGGAAGTACACGAATATGTAGAATATAATATCGGTGCTAAAAATATCCCTTTAGGAACATTACCTAACTACATGGAAGACTTAGTCGAAGACTATAAAGATAAAGAGGTAATTGTACATTGTAGAAGTGGTGCACGCTCTAAAGCAGCTAAAGAATTGTTGATTAGAGCAGGTATCCCAAATACTCGAAATCTCCTTGGAGGTATGTTAGCTTGGCAGGAAAAATATGGCTAAATGCAAACTAAATGGCCCTTATTGATTATTATTTTAGGATCGCTGACATTTTTTATATTTTGTCAGTCGAATAAGGAAATAGTCAATAGTGGCCCTACTTATTTGGGCCTAAACGATACCGTTGCTTATGTAGGTATGCAGCAATGTCGCTCCTGTCACGAAGATGTTTATAAAACATTCATAGAAACAGGTATGGGGCAATCTTTCGGTCATGCGACTCCCCAGAAAAGCTCCGCTTCATTTGATCAGCATTCCACCGTTTACGATAGTATCAGCAATTATTATTACCAACCTTTTTGGAAAGGAGACTCTTTATTCATCAAGGAATTCCGCCTCCTTGGTCAAGACACCACTCACCAATTGACCCAATCCGTTAAATACATTATTGGCTCTGGACATCACACCAATTCCCATATTTATGAGCATAATGGCTATTTATTTCAGGCTCCTATCACCTTCTATACACAAGACAAAAAATGGGATTTAGCACCTGGCTTCGAAGGTGGTTTCAGTTCCCGTTTTAATCGTATCATTGGCAATGAGTGCATGAGTTGCCACAATATGTATCCCAACTTTATTGAGGGTTCCGAAAATAAGTTTTTGAGTGTACCACAAGGTATAGAATGCGAAAGATGCCACGGCCCAGGAGAAGCACACGTCAAAGCCAAGTTAGCCAGCGAAATCATTGATACCTCCCAATATATAGACTACAGCATCGTCAATCCAAGTAAGTTAGAAAGAGAATTACAACTCAATGTTTGCCAGCGTTGCCATATGCAAGGAGTGAGCGTTCTCAAAGATGGCAAGGATTATCACGACTTCAAACCAGGTATGCCATTAACAGATGTGATGGATATTTTCTTACCCAATTTTAGTGGAGGGGAAACCAAATTTATCATGGCTTCTCAAGCTCATAGAATGGAAAAAAGCGAATGCTTTAAAAAGTCTGACATGACTTGCATCTCTTGCCATAATCCTCATATAAGCACCAAAGTTACCCCCCGTGCTACCTTCAATAATGCTTGTATCAAGTGCCATGAAGCACCGAAGTCTATTTGTACCATACCCGAAACGAAGCGTATCGCAGAAAATAAAAATGATTGTTCAGGCTGCCATATGCCCACTTCAGGAAGCATAGATATTCCCAATGTTACCATCACGGATCACTTTATTCGCAAGCCACTTACGGAAGCCCAAAAAGCAGAAGTGGAGAATTTTATCGGTCTGGCTTGTACCACCAATGATACGCCCGATCCATTAATCGTCGCTCAAGGGCATTTAAATTATTTTGAACAATTTTCTAATAATCCAATGCTATTAGACTCTGCCGCCTATTACCTTTCCAAAGCCAAAACAAGAAGTCGTCGAGGAACACGTACTAAGGTTCATTTACACTTCCTGAAAGATGAATATGAAGCCATCCGAACCTTAGCCAAAGATTTTGATCCGAAAGGAGTCAAAGATGGCTGGACTGCTTACCGAATAGGCGAGTCTTTCTATCAAGCAACCGACTATAAAAAAGCATACGCCTTCTTCCAACAAGCAATTAATTTGGAACCCTTGCATTTAGACTTTCTCAATAAATTAGGGAGTGCAGCTATGCAAGTAGGCGAGCTAAAAGAGGCCAAAAGAGTATTCGAATTAATCGTCTCAGAAAATGATAGGCACATCGCTGGCTTGAATAATTTAGGCTTCGTCAATCTCAATTTTGGCAATGTCGAAAAAGCAGAAGAACTCTATCAAAAAGCATTAGCACTGAATCCCGATTACGAACCAGCCTTACTCAATCTGGTCGGTTTTCACTTAGTCAAAAAAGACAAAAGAGCCGCACAAAAAGTCCTCAAAAAAATTCTACAATTAAATCCAAATCAACCCAAAGCCAAACAATTATTACAGCAATTGAAAGGGATTTAAAATTATTATTTGGGCGCATCCCTTCATTTGTTTTTTTGCCATCGTAGGGGCGGACCTATGTGTCCGCCCGCAAAAAAACAAATGAAGAGACCGGGCTATCCGCTCTTATGTGGCTATGCACTGCCTACTACACTAAGTGCTGCTTGTCTCTAAGGAGCCATCGCATCACTAAGTTCCGTAAGGCAGTGCATAGACGCCACATACCGCTCCTATCCCTTGCGCAAGCCCTAAGTATCATAGCCCAATATTCGCAAAATATCAGGCGCATTTTGTGCCTCTGAAAAAGTATGAATATCAAGACTTCCATCCTCTTTCTTATCAATAATGATATGCTTAGGAGAAGGAATTAAGCAATGCTTTGTACCTCCATATCCAGAAAGTGCTTCTTGGTAAGCACCAATATGGAAAAAGCCCAAATAAAGAGGCTCATCTTTCGGTTTTTTAGGCAAAAATAATTCGCTAATAGTAGGATCAGAATGATAATAATCACTACCATCACAACTTAGCCCACCCACATAAACTCGTTTATACTCCTTCTCCCAGTGATTGATAGGCAGCAGTATAAAAGGCTGATTAATACTATAAATATCAGGAATAGTTGTCATTAAGGAGCCATTTAGCATATACCATAATTCGGTATCATTTTGTGTTTTCTCTCCTAGTACATCAAACAATAAAACACCACTTTCTCCAACTGTGAAATTACCAAATTCAGTATAGATATCAGGTACTTCTACCCCTGCGTCATCACACATCTGTTTGATCAAGCTAATAATCTCCTCTATCATATATTGATAGTCGTATTCAAAGTTCAAGTCATAGCGGATAGGCAGACCACCTCCTAAATTTAGTCGGCTAATCGAAGGACAGAGTTTCTTCAACTCAATATAGATATTAATCATATTGGTCAGTTCTCCCCAATAATAAATATCGTCCTTAATGCCAGTATTGATAAAGAAGTGAAGCATTTTTAGATCAAAGATGGGATCATCACTGATTAAGTCCTTATAAAACTGCACCACTTTTTGGGAGCTGATGCCTAAACGAGAGGTATAAAAATCAAAGGTAGGAGCTTCATTAGAAGCCACTCGAATTCCTATTTGGGCTGTTTTTTTTAGGTGTTTTTTAAAGTTGGAAATTTCCTCCTTATTATCAAATATAGGCATGACATTTTGATAACCTTCATTGACTAAGGCGCTTATTTTTTGGATATAATCATCTAACTTAAAGCCATTACATAAAATTTGAGTGTCTTCATTGACATAACCAACCTTGATCAATTGGCGAATGAGATCAATATCAAAGGAAGAAGAAGTTTCTAAATGCGAACCAGCTTCCAAAGCAGTTTTGATAACGAAAGAAAAGTGAGAACTTTTAGTACAAAAGCAATAGAAGTATTGGCCAGAGTAATTATGCTTTTTAAAAGCATTTTGGAAGAGTTCTTCCCCTAGCTTAATATGATCTCTAATTTTGGGTAGGTAGCTGATTCTCAATGGAGAACCATGTTCTTTTATCAACTCAAAAAGATCTATCTCGTAGAAATATAACTTCCCGTTTATTACATCAAAGCCTTCCTGCGGAAAATTGTAGGTTTGTTTGATGAGGTCAATATATCTGTTAGTCATTAGCGTGAAAGTGCGTGTTTATTCGTATAATTTACAAAAAAGCACACAAATATAATGCGTTTAGAAATAGGCTGTATTTAAAATTGAAAATTAATTTTTCACACTATAATTAGGTGCTTCTTTTGTAATCTGAACATCATGTGGATGACTTTCCTTAAGGCCAGCATTAGTGATCCGAATAAATTGGCTACTATTCTTGAGTTCGTCAATATTTTTAACACCACAATAGCCCATTCCTTGTCTTAGTCCACCGACCATTTGGAAAACGGTATCATTTAGTTTGCCTTTATAAGCTACTCTACCTTCAATACCTTCTGGAACCAACTTTTTAGCTTCTTCTTGAAAATACCTATCCTTACTGCCTTTTTTCATGGCAGAGATAGATCCCATACCTCTATACACCTTATATTTACGACCTTGATATAACTCTGTTGCTCCAGGGCTTTCCTCACAGCCTGCAAAAAGACTTCCCATCATACAACAGTTGGCTCCTGCTGCAATTGCTTTTACTACATCCCCAGAGTATTTGATTCCTCCATCTGCAATAATCGGTATATTATACTCCTTTGCCACTTGTGCACAATCGTAGATAGCAGTGATTTGAGGTACGCCCACTCCAGCAATTACACGAGTAGTGCAAATAGAACCAGGCCCAATGCCTACCTTAACTGCATCAGCTCCAGCCTCTATCAATACTTTCGTTCCTTCTCCAGTCGCCACATTACCAGCGATAACTTGTAAATCAGGAAAATACTTCTTAATATTTTTGATCGATTCGATTACTCCAAGTGAGTGTCCATGAGCGGTATCTAATACCACTACATCTACTTGGTTATTTTTGAGTTCTGTTACTCGTTCAATAATATCTTGTGTGACACCTATTGCTGCACCAACTAATAAACGGCCATGTGGGTCCAGGGCAGCATGAGGATATTGTATCGCTTTTTCTATGTCCTTAATCGTGATGAGCCCTTTGAGATTATTATTTTTATCCACTAATGGGAGCTTCTCGATTTTGTACTTAGTGAGTGTTTTTTTGGCTCCTTCAAGTGTCGTCCCAACTGGTGCAGTAATGAGGTTTTCTTTGGTCATTACCTCATCAATTAACTTATTATGGTCTGTTTCAAATCGTATATCTCTATTTGTGATAATCCCAACCAGTTTATTATCAATCGTAATAGGCACACCAGAAATTTTATATTTTGCCATCAGTTCAGCCGACTCATATACTTTGTGTTGAGGGGAAAGATGGAAAGGATTGTTAATTACAACATTTTGAGAACGCTTCACTTTATCAATTTCATCAGCTTGCTGCTCAATACTCATATTTTTATGAATGATACCAATACCGCCTTCTCTGGCCATAGCTATGGCCATACGTGCTTCGGTAACAGTATCCATACCTGCACTAATAAAAGGAATGTTTAATTGAATACTTTTGGTGAGTGGAGTAGATAAGCTGACATTTTTAGGAAGGATGTCAGAGTAGTTAGGAACGAGTAATACATCGTCAAAGGTGAGTCCTTCTTTGATAAACTTCTGCATGAGTCTTGGTTTTTTTTGGAAATTTATCACACAAAGTTAATAAGACTTTTTGAATTGGAAGATTAATTTTAGGTTAAGCGATAAATTAGTGATATTCCTAGACAAATACTAAGATGACTTCCGTAACTTTGCAGCAAAATAATCAATCGATGAGTCAGACATCAAATAGTGGAATGGACATTGACTTGGGCAATGAGTGTTCTAAGAATGCTTATAATTGGTCCAAGAAGACATTTATTAATCGATCAGCTAAAGCAGGTATGCCTGCTACTGATTTAGAAGGAGGCTTTTCCAACCTGCTTTATTTTGGAGATACTAGAATTGGGATTGCCTCTGATGGTATTGGTACTAAAATAGAATTAGCAGAAAGAAGCCGTATTTATGATAGTTTAGGCTATGATTTAATAGCTATGGTCGCTGATGATTTAGCAAGTGCTGGTTTTGAGCCTACCAATATTTCTAACATTATAGACGTAGATCATTTGAACTATGAAGTGATCGATCAATTAATGAAGGGCTTACATGATGCTGCTAATTTCGCTCAAATCGCTATCAGTGGGGGAGAAATAGCTGAATTAGGGAATCGTATCGGTGGTTATGGAGAAGGAATGCACTTTAATTGGTGCTCTACCGCTATCGGACAATTACATCCTAGTTTGAAAACGCCTATTAATGGGAAAGATATAAAGGCAGGAGATAAAGTTATCAGCTTGCGTAGTAGAGGGTTTAGAAGCAATGGTTTCTCTTTAATAAGACGAGTCATGCTAAAAGAGTTTGGAGAGGAATGGCACAAAGAAGCTTATGATGATTCTAAAACATGGGGAGAAGTATTATTGACCCCATCTTTAATCTTCTCACCAGCGATTACTAATCTCTTAGAGAATGGGATAAGCCTAAAAGGGGTTGGACACATAACAGGTGGTGGAATTGCGGATAATTTTAGAAGGGTATTGAAATTGAGTGGAAAAGGAGCTATATTAAATGACTTATATCCGCCACATGAAGTCATGCTTCGATTGATCGATTTAGCTAAAGTTGAACTATCAGCAGCTTATCTATATTGGAATATGGGGAATGGCATGTTGATAGTAGTAGGAGAGGAGCAATTAGAAGAGAGCTTAACAACTTTAACGGCGGCTAATTATGAGGCCAAAGCAGTAGGTACTATCACGGATGAAAAGGAAATAATCCTTCAAACAACGGCAGGCTCATTAAAATATGCTTAGTCATGGGAGTGAAAAAAATCGATTATGCAGCACATTATAACTTTGATGATTATCAAAGGTGGTCAGATCCTTGGGAGTTGATTGATGGTGTTCCCTATGCAATGAGTCCTGCACCTTCACTTTTACATCAGAGAATTAATGGGCGAATTATCAGTCATCTCAGAGAATTATTAGCAAATTGTGCCCACTGTGAAGCATTGATGCCAGTTGATTGGAAAGTATCTGATGATACAGTGGTACAGCCAGATGCTTCTGTATTATGTGAACCTGCTTCGGGTAATTATATTACAACTGCGCCAGTATTGATTTTTGAAATCTTTTCTCCTTCTACTAAATCTAAGGACCAGCACTTAAAGTTTGAATTATATCAAAGAGAAGGAGTGAAGTATTATGTAATGATAGATCCTATTGAAGAAAAAGCATTGATCTATCATTTAGATGATGGTACTTACCAATTATTATTAAAGACCAAAGAGTCTGTAGTGAATTTTGATTTGGACAAATGCCAAATCGATTTTAATTGTGAAAAACTATGGAAGAATTAGAACTTATTAAATATGCGAACTTTATCAAAAGCTCGCCAAGCGTCAATGAATGTCCACCTGATACGAAGCCAGAATATGCCTTTATCGGGCGTTCTAATGTAGGGAAGTCTTCTTTGATAAATTATATAACGGGACATAAAAAGTTAGCGAAGGTATCTGGAACTCCAGGTAAAACGCAATTGATCAATCATTTTGAAATTAATAATGAATGGTTTATCGTGGATTTGCCTGGCTATGGTTTTGCAAAGGTATCCAAGACACAGAGAAAAGCTTGGGAGCGAATGATCCGTAACTACTTGATTAAAAGACGTAATTTAGGATGCGTTTTTTCTTTGATAGATTCTCGAATCCCACCCCAAAAAATTGATATGGAATTTATTAATTGGATGGGAGAAATGCGCATTCCATTCGTAATCGTATTTACTAAAGCGGACAAACGTCAAAGTAAGAAGGTCAGAGAAAATGTGGCTAAATTTAAAAAAGAAATGAGCTTGACTTGGGAGACCATGCCAGATACATTTATTACTTCTTCCAATGATAAAAATGGCAAGGAAGAAATATTAGCTTTTATCAATAAAATCAATCGTGAATATGGAGCTAATTTGGGTTAATCTCTAACTTTTTATTCATTCACGACTTTGATATCTTCTTGTACTTTTAATACAAAGCCTACCTTGAATACTGTTTCTATTTTTATTCGAGGATCATTTTTAAGTAGCTTTCTGATCTTTGAAATGAAAACATCGAAACTTCTACCCAAGAAATAATCTTTCTTACCATAAATTTCTAATACCGCTTCCTCTCTTTTTAGGATCTTGTTTTTATTGATACAGAGGAGTCGAAGGATCTCATTCTCTTTTTGGGTAAGTCTGATGGCATCGTTTTGATAAATCAATTCTTGGGTATCGTATTTGAAGGTATAATCACCGATACAGAAAGTAGGGATATATTCTGCAATGTTTTTTTTGCAGTATCGCTTTAGGATCACATTAATTTTGCATAATAATTCTTCGTGATGGAAAGGTTTCGCAATATAGTCTTCAGCACCAATATCATAGCCTTTGAGTTTATCCTCTATCATAGATTTTGCGGTCAAAAAAATAAAAGGGGTTTCATGCCCTTTATTACGTAAGTTTTGGGCTAAGGAAAATCCATCCATTTTAGGCATCATCACATCCAAAATACAGAGGTCGTAAATTTCCTTTTCCGCATATTTTAATCCTGCTAAACCATCCTTGCAAAGTTTTACATAAAAGTTTTCACTCTCGAGTAAATCTACAAGCAGGAAACCAAGGTTCAGGTCATCTTCTACGACTAATATTTTCTTTTGCATAATTTTAGGTTATGGGTAAACTAATTTCAAATTGGCTGCCTTTATTTAATTCGCTTTTAACGACGATTTGACCTTTGTGTAATTCTAAAGCCTTTTTGACATAAGATAATCCTATTCCAAACCCTTTACTATCTTTAATGTCTCCTGTATTAACTCGCTGGAATTTTTTGAAGATATGTGCTTGATCGTTCTTGCTAATACCAATTCCATTATCGGAAAATAGCAATTTATACATTCCACACTCTTCACTAATACTAATGCTAAGTTGAGGGGTTTTAGTACAGTATTTTAGAGAGTTATCAATGAGGTTGATACAGATGTTTTTAAGGTGAAAAGGATCGCCTTTAATGATGCATTCGTGTGCTGGGAAGTTCGTTTGAATCGTCCCGTTTTTTTCATTGCTTATCATCTCCATATAATTGACCGCTTCACTGACAATTACTTTCAAATCTATTGCTTCTTCTTGTAAGCTATATTCTTCACTTTCCATTTTAGATAGGTATAAGACCTTTTCAATTTGGGCTGCCAAACGAGAGTTTTCTCTTTTGATAATATCTAAATACTTCTGTCCTTTAGTGTCTTGATATTGTCTATTGAATAGGCTTAGGGCTAAGGTGATATTGGTCAGTGGCGTTTTTAGCTCATGTGCGGTATTGTTGAAAAAATCAATATTGTTATCCGTAATGATTTTTTGTTGAACGAGCGCTTTGAGGATAATAAAAGATACAAGGGCTAATAGTAAGGAGATTAAGACAGAGGAAAAAATCATAAACTTCAGTTTGTCATAGACGTAGTTTCCCTTTAATGGAAAGGAAACATAAAGTTGATGATCTTTCATGATATCCAAGCTTGGATTGATGGTACAGCAATAGGAATTAGAAGAATTACAACTCAATTTTTTATCTAAAATGGCCACATCATATTGATCTTCAATACCAAAACACTGCAAATGGCCTGAAAGCATTTCGGTTAATTCATCTTTTCTATGATCAGGAATAGCATTGATTTCAGAATCAAAGTAATAACAGTCTTCGTTTTCCCCGCAACCCGTTTCTTTTAAAGCGATTATTTCTTTCGAATATTTAGAATTGTATTCGGTGAGGGTACTACCGAGGGCTAAGCTGACCTTTTGATCAAACTGTTCCTCTACCATTGCCTTAGACATTAATAACCAATTGATTTGGAAAATAATTAATAAGGCTAAGGCAAGGCATACCGCTGCCATTAAAAGGGGAATTCTATAGTATTTTATCCATTTTTTCAAATACACAATTTTTCAATTGGCAAAAATAATTGATTGAAATGAGTTCATTGCTAATGGCTGTAAAATGGGGATAAATCTGTTAAATGTAAAGTAATTGGTCTTCAATAACAACTTCTTAACATGCTATAACTTTTTCAAGCTATTTACTAAGTCACCAAATACAATACCTAACTCAAATTAACAACTAGATAACAAGTTTATAACAGTTGACTAACGTGAACCAGAGCGATTTGCCTATACCTTTGACATATCAAATTTTTTGATAGCTCAGGGATTCTGAGTGGTAACTTAAAAATTCAATAATTATGAAAATCTTAAAAATTTCGTTGTCGGTTCTTTTCTTAATGGCGTTTGCTGTAATCGGCTTACAGGCTCAATCGACAAGTGCTGATTTAAAAACAGAAAAAGCGACTCAGTGTAGTATGAAAGCTAGTGCTACAAAGGATGCTAATTGTACACCAGGCTGTTGCGCATTATGTCCTCCTGCTTGTTGTAAAGGGAAGGAAACTAAGGCTATGGCTGCATCCTTACAAACAGAAGATGTATTAAAAGCAGGAAAAAAATGTTGCAGCTTATTGCCTTTAAATTGTTGTAAAGCAGCTACTTCTAATGGGAAGGCTACTACTGCTAATGTAATGGCCGAGAATGTGAGTTTAGATAGCGCTAAAAAGCCTTGTTGCAAAACGAAGACAAGTTGTACTAAGACTAACAATCAAAAATCAACCACTAATGTAATGGCTGAGAATGTAAGCTTGAATAAAGCTAAAAAGCCTTGTTGTAGTAAAAAGTCGACTTGTACAAAGCAAGCATCTAAAGAAAAAATCACTTTTTAGTTTGTAATGTTATTAAAGTGATAGTGAAGCCGATTGTAAGACGTTACAGTCGGCTTTTTTGTTTTTAATCATTGACACAGCAGTAATATTTTTCATTCATGCTGAAAGTTACTTTTTTACTAAATAAGTAATAAGCAGTTCTTTATCGTGTATGAAGTGATGTAAATCTAAGGTAAACTGCTCATCGGCTTTATTGAATTGTGCTTTCCATTGTCCATGTTCTTGGTAGATGCCTAAGTTTTTGGCAAATATGACATTCCCTTTCCCATATAATTTGAATAAACATTCTTTAGCACACCAGTAGAGTAGTGTTTGGTAAGAATGCTTCTGATCGGCGATATCCTGCGCCTCTTTTTCTGATAAAAATTTATGTTTGATGCGTTCTACTCGATTGGATAAATACTCTATATCAATGCCTACTTTATGTGTTGGGCTGAGTAGCAAGGCGATATAATCACGGGTATGGCTAATAGAAATATGATGGCCTTCTACTAGCGGTTGCCTGTTATGTGTATAAGTGATAGTGGCCTTGGGTCCTAGGAGGTGTTTGAGTAAAATCCTGGCCCCGATATACTCTTTTTTCCTTTTTTCGTACTTTAATTCCGCTAATTGTGCTTTTTCTTGCTGTGTCGAGTGAAATAATTGGGTTAATTCTTCCAAAGATTCTTTAACTTGCCAGAGACAGAGTTGTGCATCAGCGATGGGCTTTTGATGAAGTATAAGCGGCATGGCTCAAAGTTAAGAAAATATTTCTTGCGTGAGGGATGGGAGCGGTATGTGGCGTATATGATGCGACTTACGACGCTTAGTGATGCGATGGCTGGCCCGAAGGGCAGACAAGCAGCACTTAGCAGAGTAGGAGCAGCATAGCCACATAAGAGCGGACAGCCCGACCATGCGCCTTCGGCGAATGATGAATGCGTAATGATGAATGATAAATGGGCTTGTGCTGCGCACGTCGCCTTTGCAAACGCATGGTCACGCCCTAAAAATAAAGATTAGATGGGTCGAATAAATATAGAACGAGTAGTGATGTTAACGGGCTTAAAGGCAGCTGTTTATGCTTTATGTGCGGCGGCAGAACCTCAGTATTTTTATAGTGCAGATGGGGCTGGCTGGGTGGTACGTTGGAATTTAGAGGATACAGAAAAGGCGGAATTGATAG
>JAHDDN010000108.1 GCA_020629335.1 Chitinophagales bacterium
CCTTCGTGGCTGTCTAATTCTTTAAACTCAATTTCTTCTTCTGGGATGGGGTTTTTAACTAACCAATCCTTGACGATTTGTTGTTCGTAGACTTCGGGGTATTGTTCTGGATTGAAGAACTCCATGGGGTTGACATCAAATTCGGCATACATTCGATCCATGACTGTTAGGTATTGTTCGTAGTCTTTATTTTTGATGTAGATTTCTGCTAACATCCAATACGCTTCATCATTATCTGATTCTTCGGTCAGGGACTCATTGAGTAAGGCAATGGCTTTTTCTTGATCTCCTTTATCTAATAAAATTTGGGCTTTGACTACTTTTAAATAAGGCTCGCCTTTTAGTTTTTTGTCTAATCCATCAATGACATTAATGGCACTTTCGGTGTCCTTTTTATAGAGATAATAATCAATCAAAATGAGGTCTAAGGCTGGGTCTTTAGGATAGTATTTTTTAAATCTATCAGCCGCTTCCATATAACGATCATCACTGATTTTTCCAGCGATATCCATTTCATAGAATAAGATAAATTTGTCATTACGCATTTGTTTGGGAACCTCCTCAATTAAATCCAGTGCTTCTTGAAAATTGGCTTCTTCTAACTCCGCTTCTATTTTTTGCATGACAGGCATAGTCTCTTTAAATGCTTTCGCTTTAGCATCTGTGATATTGTATTCATGCTCCCCTTCTGTTAAGCCTGCTAAATATAATCTTTGTAATGTAATACTCAGTTTCTCCCCTCCCATATACACATACATATCCACGATATTGACTCGATCATCTGCATCTTTCTTGAGGTATAATTCGTGATAATTCAGGCTGCCTTCTGTTACTAAGCGGAATAAAGCCGTAGCTGTATTATCCTTTACCTCTAATAACTTAAGGAAGGTGTAATATCCACTAAAACCCATTGAGTGCGTGATTTCTCCTCCTACGTCTAAACTCGCTCCTACCCCAGCGATAAAGCCTTCTCGATAGTCTTCCTCCGCATCTGCTACATCAATCACATTCACCATTAATTCATTGAGCAAAAAACGCTCATTGAAAAAAAATGATTTACCTGAATTAATACTGGTTTCTATTTGTTCGCAAAATTCGGCATACTCCTCTTCTAAGGTTTGAGTGCTAGTTGAGTTGGTACTAGAAGAGCCACTTTTAGAAGACTCTTTACAAGCGCCGAGCATTAATAGACAAATTATTAGACTAATGAATGTATGTTTCATGAAAATTCAACTTATTTTTGCAAAGTTAAACATAAATTAATCAAAATGGGCAGAAGAATACTTCAGGGCATCATGTTCCTATCATTATTTATTACGCTTTTATTCGGCATCTTTATCTTGATGGGCTTTTTAGAGCCAAAGGCATATACTAATTCCATTACAGAGGAGCTAAATGGCCAGCAGAGCGATATGTGGGCATTATTAACGAATATCGAGACATTGCCTGATAGAAGGGAGGATGTGAGCCATGTGGAGATTACAGGGCAAAATAGGTATGGCTTAGATCAATGGACAGAATTTACAACATTAGGCAGTCAAATTACTTTTGAAGCAATTGAGAAGGTGCCAGAGAGCCGTTATGTAGTGCGTATGAATAAGAGTGATTTTGGAATGGAGGGAAAATGGGCTTATGAGCTTTCTCCTTCGGATATGCCTAACTATTTTAATTTGACAATCACGGAAGATAGTTATGTAAATAATACGATGGTGAGGAGTATGATGAGATTGACGGGTAGAGATGCTAATTTGAAGCATGAGATGAGTACTTTGAAAGAAGCGTTAAAGGGGGTAAAATAAAAAAAGCAGCTTGTGATACAAGCTGCTTTTTTTATTTACTATCGATTTACTTCAATAAATCCTTGCGGATAATCTTTTGGATCGGTATCTCCATTATCATTAATTTTTAGGACGTAATAATAGGTGCCTTCTGGCAATTCTTCTCCATTATTATCCCAAGTGCCATTCCACCAGCCTTCTGATGGATAATTTTCTTGCTCGTAAACTTTGCTGCCCCATCTATTAAAAATGAGTAAGGTGTTTTGCTTATACTCTGGACATTGGATGTTGAGCATTTTAAATTCATCATTCTTACCATCGCCATTTGGAGACATCGCATTTGGAATGAATAGCTCACAATCTTCAGGATTAGGTGGTTGTACTACTCCCCCTTCACTAACCACTACGGTTACTAATCCCCATGAACATAGAATAGGATATAGTTCATTACACGCCACATAGATATATTCATCTACTCCAACAAATCCTGGCGGAGGCGTGTAAGTAATAGAGCCGTCATTATTCAATACTATGCTACCCAAAGTAATAGAATCCTCCACATAAGAGGTGAAAATTGGATCGCCATTTGGATCAAAGTCGTTTAGAATTGGGTAGGAAGTTATGGCTTGATCTTGAGAAGTATAAACAGTATCATTGACCATTACAGGATTCACAGGTGTGTACTCTGCAAATAGATAAACAGTGGTCGTATCACAACCATATAAATCACTACAGATGAAATAGTCTAAAGAGTCATATTCACCTTCTACAAAGTCCCAATCTGGAGTAAAACTAAGAACGCAATCATCCGTCATGCTAGCTGTTCCATTTACTGCGTTTATTGTTTCTGGAACTATACCACAGCTATCTATTGAGCCTTCCGGATAAATATCATTCGCAAGAACTTGTAATACTAAAGTTTGGGTGAGTTGAGTTACTCCTGTATCAGAAATAGCGTCCACTACATAATCGTTATTAATATAGACTACAGCTGTATCACAACCAAATACGGGATCACAAATCACGTAGTAGAGAGAATCTAAGCCTTCGTATCCAGGTACTGGACTATATATCAAAGAAGTATCTCCAATCACCACTTGGCCATGATCAGGGAATAAATAAACACTTACCTCTAATAAATCGCCATCTGGATAAGTATCATTTTCCAAAATATCAATTTGAATGGCTTCGCCATTAATCGTTGTTACATTATCATCTACGGCTATTAAGCCATCTAATACAGTGATATAAACCCATGCAGTATCACAGGCTAAAAGTGTATCACACAAAGTAACCAATAGAGAATCTTCACCCACAAAAAGTACATCTGGTATATAAGTCAAGCAAGTAGCTTCCTCATTAATAAATACCTCTGTACCATTTGGAGAGCTTTCAATTACCTCTAAAATTAAGTTATCTTCTGAAGGATTAAATTCTGGGATACAAACTTCTGCACTATCTGCTTGCATAATCTCTATATAAACATCATCTGCGGCAGGTGCTGTATTTGAACCCGCACTCACTTCGATTACCACAAAAGCTTCATCACAGGCAGCCACTGGTGTACACGGATTACAGGTTTCGTAAACCAAGGTATCAAATCCTACAAAAGTTGGATCAGGAATATAAAGTATGGTCTCTTCTTCTAATTCTGCCATACCATTTAGTGGTTGGCTTATGATGTCATTCAATACGATCATGCCTTCTTCACAAAGATCATAGTCATTGCTAAGGATGTCTAAACTCAATGACATATCATTAGTGATTTGGTAAGTATCATTTTCTGCTAATGCAGGAGAACAACCTACACTGATGATCGCCATAATAGTATCTACTATTTCAAACTCGCCTAAGCCAGCTATTAATAGTGTATCTAATCCTTCAAAATTGTTAGGGGCATCATAGTTGATACATAAGGGAGTTGTTATTTCAATATCAGCGTTTAACTGACTCTCTACTCCTGTAATATTCCCCATGCTTAAGCATTCAAACTCAATACAGATTTGTTCGCTTTGGTTATAAGAAACGCATTCTAAGCTAGCTGTTGTTTCACAAACTGGAAGTACTTCTACATTCACTAATAAGTCAGTACATTCGATAGGTGGTAATGAATCACATAAAGTTACGATGAACTCATCGCTACCAACAAAATTATAAAATGGTGTGTAGATTATTTCTCCATCTTCAAAAGAGACCGTTCCATTGTTTGCTTCAGCAAATGTGATATTCAGGTCGTCATCATCATTAGGATCTGAGCTTAATGGGAGATCAACTGTTATCGCTTCATTTTGATTTGTTTCGATTGCAATTGCTTCTACTACTTCCCCAGTATTTTCGTCTATCCATGATGGAGGCTCATCGCAATTCACATTAAATACGACGGTTGCATTGGCGCATTGAGGCTCTAAACTCTCTGTACAAACTGATACCGCTAAGGTATCAGATACGATAGAAGCTGCTGTATAGTTAAAGCAGTTATTACTTGTGATACTGATATTTTCTACTTGATCAATACTCAAGGAAAGTTGCTCGCAACCTTCATAGCTTAGATCTAAGCAAATCACTTGAATATCACCTTGAGATAAGCAATAAGCTTGGAACAAATCCTCCTCAATAACTGGCACCGTTTCCGATTTTACGACTACAGTAACAGAGTCTATATCACTACAATTATTCCCATTAGAAACCTCTACATAATAAGTAGTAGTTTCAGTTGGGTTGACTATTGGATTAGCTATATCAGTATCGCTTAGTCCATCAGCTGCTTGCCACTCATAAAAGCTTCCACCACTCGCATTTAATTGTGCTTCTTCCCCTTCACATAATACGAGATCATCACCTGCATCAGCAGTTGGATAAGCTAGTACCCATACTCTTACTGTATCTGTTAGCTCGCAAGAAGTTTCTTCATCAATAATATTGACAATATAATCGGTAGTAATTTCTGGACTGACTATAGGATTCGCCTGTGTTGGATTTTCAATATCAGGATTATCAACCCAAATATAGCTATCGCCTCCATTGGCATTTAACTCAACGCTATCGCCTAAGCACAATTCTATATCTTCTCCAGCAGTAGCATTTTCACTATTAAAAACATTGACCGTTACTGGTCTGACGATTTCGCATAAATCATTTCGAGCATGTAATAAATAAGTCGTTGTTTCTGAAATTTCTACTTCTAAGTTTTCACCATTAGCTACCACTGCATTTGGGTTATCTAAGCTTGTCCAGTAAAATTCACAGAAATTATTAGAAGTACTAATGATAGCCGTTTCTCCTTCACAAACATTTAAATCTCCTTCAATATCCAGCTCAAAATTAATGACTGAAATATCATCTACATAATAAAATGCTCTCCCGCTTGGACTAGCTCCACCGACTGCTAAAATAGTGGTATTGGCATCTGTTTCAAAATTACCCACTACCACATATTCATAAGCTTGATCTGCTACTATGCTTCCTGTTACTAGTTGCCAGCCTGCACTTTGTCCCATGATTCCACTAACATTCATTATTTGTGGTTGATAGCTATTTAAGACACTTGTATTATTTAAGCTAAGAGAATCCATTAGGAATAATACCCCCAATTGGTTCGTCGCATAATCGCTTTCTTCCGATAGGGAAACATGCAATGACATGCAATACTCCTCTCCTACTATCATAGGCTCTGTTAATTTGGTAGCCACATATTCTCTTGCATTAATGGCCTGACCGTCAAAGGTGGTGATACCAGCATAGGCACTGCCATTGTTGGCCTCCTCTGTTCCCATATAATTATCTGGTATGCCTACAAAATCATCTTCATTGCAACTATCAAAATAATCTGGTGTATTTTCGTTTGGTGAGAACCAACCTATAGAGGCATTTAACTCTCCTTGTGATTCTGGACAACTGCTGAAATCTTCAAAGCCACCATTACTCAACATATTTACAGGTAAGCAAGGATTACAATTTTCAGGAACGATGATTGTTTCCATAAAAGTGCTTTGGCATTCTCCTCCATTAATGATATTCAGTGTTACTGTATAAATACCGCTAGTAGTATACACATGACCAATGCTCCCCACAAAATTGGCATCTACGGTTCCATTGCTTTCGAAGTCCCATTCATAAATAGCACCTTCTTCCAAATTTTGTGATATATCTTCAAATAGTGTCACTGTTCCCGCGCAGTTTGGGGTAGCTACAAATCCTACTTCTGGCGGGCTAACTACATTTAATTGAACGGTATCTGTTAATTCGCAGATCCCGTTATTTACTTTAATGATGTATTCATACTCGCCTATGGCTAGGTCCTCCATTGCTAAGTCAGCTGATTCGCTTAAGATGTTTGAAGGGTCATTGGTGTTGATCCATTCATAAGAACAATAATCATCATTGATTGCGATATTTAGTTCTTCGCCTTCACAAATAGTCAAGTCTGCTGGTGCTTCTATATCTGCTAAAGGTGTTAGTACAACTTCATCAATATAGAGATAAGCAAAGTTGCTATAAATGATATCATCATCTTCCAGCTCTTCAATATCAGTATTATCGTTATTGTAGAAATTACCAATGGCAATCCACTCATGATTTCCATCAGCTACGAAGCTACCTTCTATTCTTAGCCAATCCTCTTGTTCTTGTATAAGACCTCCTTCGTAATTGAATTGTGGTTCAAAACCTAAATTGGTTTGAGTAGAAGTCATGATGATGTCATCTGAAAAATAGGCTCCAATATTATCCACTACTAAGGCGGTATAATCTGCATGACTTACATTAAAGCTGATACAGTAAGTATTGCCTTCTACTAAAGGCTCGTTTAATGGAGCTGCTATATATTCTCTATAATTTTCGGTTTGTTTGGCAACATATATACCCGCATAAGTATTCCCACTGTAAGCGGCTTGATCGCCAAAAGTATTAGCAGGCACGCCTGCATTATCGCTTACATTGGCTGTGTTTGTGTCAAAACATTGGTGAAACACATCTGCTGTTCCATTGGTAGGTTGGTACCATGCTGTTAATTGAGCGAGATCGTTTAGTCCGTTAGGACAATTTTCTAAGGATTCGAAGCTTGGATTTGGAATTAAATTTTCTGGATTCTCACAAGCATCACAATTGGCCTCTACGATGATTTCGATGATCTCTGTACTTATACAGCCTCCCCCATTATCAATGCTTAGTTCAATGCTTTGGGGGCCAGCCGTATTGAACAAAAAGGCTGTTCCACCATAAGCATCCGACTCTATTGAGCCATCTGCTGAGAAATCCCATGCATAAGTTGCTTCTGGTAATACATTGGTTGATAAATCGTAAAAATAGGTGAGTTGACCAGCACAAGCATTTTGCACTTCAACTTCTATTGAAGGAATAGGTGCCACATTCACGGCTATGGTATCTGTACGTTGGCAAGAACCATTATAGACATTTACTAGCCATGTTTCTGAAGTGTTGGCGGTGATTGTGATTTCTTCTTCCTCTGAAACGATTAGGTCAGGTTCCGCTAAATTGATCCATTCGTAGGCTTCTCCTCCGCTGGCCATTAGGTCGGTTGATTCTCCAACACAAATAGCTACATCTTCGATTTCTTCCAGCTCAGATACTTCGCCTACATAAATATTATCCAAGAAATAATAGGCCAAGCTATCGAATGCTTCCCCTGGATTGGTATTGATTAAGTCCGTATTGACGTTGAAATTGCCGATGGTTAGGTATTCATAATTGGCGTCTGCTGTGAAAAAGCCATCTATTAGAACCCATTCTTGAGCGACATCAATCGCATCAGATTGATTAATTACTTGTGGGGTCGCATTGATGATTAACTCATTGGATTGGTTAATTTCATTTTCTGTGAAGAGAGCGCCTAATTCATTCACTGCTCCATTGCTACCTGAAAATGATAGGTGCATACTAACACAGTATTGTTTGCCTGCTTCCATTGGAGGATCAAGTGCTACGCTGGCATATTCTCTTTTACCGTCAGCTTGATAGGCATAAAAGCCTGCATAAGCTTCTCCATTATTGGGAAATTGAGTGCCGAATGCATTAGTAGGAACTTCCGCATCTCCACTGCCACAAAGGTGGAAGTAATCAGGACTCCCTGCATTAGGGCTAAACCAAGGTGTAGCTAGTGGTAATAATCCTTCATTATTCGGACAATCAATATTTTCTTCAAAACTATGGTTGGGTACGATGTTTTGCGCAAAGCTGTATTGCATACATAATAGACCGAGTAATACTAAGGGGTAACTAAGGTACTTTCTTTTCAACTTCATAATCCTATTTTCAAATTTTCTTGCGCTCGTATATTTTTTGGCTTAGGGATGGGAGCGGTATGTGGCTTTTTTAGTATTGAGTAGTGGGTATAAAGTAGTGAGTACAATTTATCTCAATACTCATTACCCAATACACATTACTATTTTTGCCACATAAGAGTGGACAGCCCGACCATGCGCCTTCGGCGAATGATGAATGCATAATGATGAATGATGAATTGGCTCGTGCTTCGCACTCGCATTTACGAGCGCATGGGAAGCCCCATCTATATCAAATTACACAATTTACGCCAGTGTCAAATATACAATTTTATTGTGAAGTTTTAAGTAAGTGGACAGAATTGCTCTTCATTTATGACTGCTTCTTTTTCACTTATGCTGCGTTAAATTTTCCTTAAATAGCACGGCTATGCTCGTCAAATTTGCCTTGCCTAAGTAAAAAATAAGCTGGGTCATAAAAGGAATTTAATTTTGTCCACTTACTTACTTCACCAAGGCCTTTTCTATTATTTTTGCGGTGACTTGATTTACTTCTTCTATGGTATTCATTTTGGAGAAGGAGAAGCGGACGGAGGAGGCGATGCGTGGGCTATTGATGGCGTTTAAAACGTGTGATCCTGTGTTAACGCCTGAGCTGCAAGCACTTCCGCCTGATGCGCAAATTCCTTCTATATCGAGATTGAACAAAATGAGCTCGCCCATACTAGGTGGGAAGCCTATATTTAGAACGGTATAAAGTGAATCTCCATCGTGATCGCCATTAAAAGTAACTTCTGGAATGGCGTTTAGAATGGTGTCTGCAAAATGTTTTTTTAATGATTTGATATGTGTGCTATCTGCCTCGAGGTTTTCGTAAGCCAAATCGAGTGCTTTGGCGAAACCTACTATGCCGTATAGATTTTCGGTTCCAGCCCTCATATTTCGTTCTTGGGAGCCTCCAAGTAGTAATGGAGCGATCTTATTATCTGCATTGCAGTATAGAATCCCAGAACCTTTGGGGCCATGAAATTTGTGTGAAGAGCCACTTAAGAAATCTATCTTAACTGACTGAACATCAAATGGGTAACGGCCAAGTGTTTGAACTGAATCTGTATGGAAGTAGGCACCGTATTCTTGGCAAAGCTCAGAGACTTTTTCTAGGCTAGTGATATTCCCAATTTCGTTATTGCCATTCATGAGGGAGACCATTGTTTTGGTGTCGGAAGACTTTAGTAAATCTTCTAAGCTATTAAGATCGACATGGCCTTTATCGTCTAGTTGGACAAAATCTAATTGGATGGGGTAGTCTTGATGGTATTTTTCAAGTGTGTGTAATACGCAATGGTGCTCAATTGGCGAGCTGATGAAGCGTTTAACCTCCATATCACGGATAGCGCCTAAGATGGCTAAGTTGTTGGATTCGGTACCGCCAGATGTGAAAAAGACTTCTGCCGTAGAAGCATTTAAGTGTTTAGCAACGATTTTTCTTGCTTTTTCAATGGCAGAACGGCTTTTTCTGCCAAGAGCGTGTATGGAGGAAGGGTTCCCGAAATGGGTAGTCATATAGGGTAGCATCTCTTCTAAAACCTGTGGGTCAAGTGGAGTGCTGGCTGCATTATCGAAGTAAATGTTCATTAATTTGCTGTTTTGTTTTGGAGTGATTATCCAGAATTGTTTGAATTCATCATTCCCAAGGGACAAAGTTACAGCAAATTTATGATTTCAGGCGGAATAAAGGGGGTAACATTGCCATTATTCACTAAAATTTCCCTAACAATAGTGGAGCTGATGTGTGAAAATTGAGGAGAACTGATCAAAACAATGGTTTCTACCTCTGGATTGAGCGTTTTATTTAGTTGGGCTATGGTTTTTTCATATTCAAAATCGGCGGAAGAACGGATGCCTCTTAATATGTATCCAGCGTCTCTTTCTTTGCAGAAGTTGACTGTCAAGCCTTCATAGGTAGCGCAGGAAACTCTATCCTCGTCTTTATAGATTTTATCGATAAATGCTTTTCGTTTATCTAGTGGATAAAGATATTTTTTCTTAGAATTATGTCCTATGGCGACGATGATTTCATCGAATAATTCAACGGCTCTATTGACTAAGTCTACATGCCCTACTGTGATGGGGTCAAAGGAGCCAGGAAAAACGGCTATTTTCTTTTTCATTCTTCTTCTGTTTTGTCAGTTTCTATATTCTTAAAAAAGGCAAAAATCGTGCTACCATAATTTCGCTTTTTCTCAAAATTGGGATGATCTTCAAAATTGTGATTTGGATTATGCTCCATAATGAAAGTGCCTCCTTTTTTTAGTAGGCCCTTGCTAAATATTAAATCTGGTATTTCAGGTAGATTTTTCAGTGCGTAAGGCGGCCCTGCAAATATCATATCGTAGCTATCCTTACAAATGTCTATATACTTAAAGACATTCATTCGGAGGGCGTTGATATTCATATTAAGCTTATCGCTTGTTTCCTTGATGAAGCGTAGACTTTTGACATCTAGCTCGATGAGGGTAATATCTTCGCAGCCTCTTGAGGCAAATTCGTAGCTAATACATCCAGTACCACCGAATAGGTCGAGGAATTTAACCTCCTCAAAATCAATATAGTTATTAAGGATGTTAAAGAGGCCTTCTTTAGCTATATCTGTAGTAGGTCTTGCAGGAATTCTTCTAGGAGGCGTAATTCTTCTACCACCGTGTTTACCACCGATTATTCTCATTGGAATCAGTTCTTATATTATGGAACAAAAAAGATTAAAGTATTGATGGGATGGTATTTGATCAAATTCTTTCACATAATTATTCAGTTCTGGTCGCTTACTAAAAATGAGGTGATTAATAAATTCATTTAGCATTTTGTAGCGAGCGTCTTCTAAATGTATGTCTCCCATCAAATAAAATTGGCTAGTTTGAATATCTAGATTGGCATTCTTAATTGCATTGAGTGTAAAGAAAACCATATCTTCTGGAGCGGTATAATGGTAGGAATTACATAGTAATAATTTGCGGCCTTCCATGGCAATGATATCAACGACATTATCTCTAACATTCAGAAAGCATTTCTTACCTAAGGTGGCTTTATGTTGCATCATTAGGGTATCGAGCATGACTGATAGTGAATGTTTGAGTTCATAATCGCCCAAGTAATAGTCAAATAGGTGGACTAATTCTGGAAAGACGCCATATACATTTCTACAACTGGCGGTAGATATTTTATCATAATAGATTTGCTCTCCATCAGGCTTATGGTTAAAGGCGTAGAATGTCTTGATGTCATCTTCTAAAAAATAAGCAGAAGGAACTAATGTATACTTAGTGGTATTGAGTAAGACAATTTTTTGGGCATAACTTCCCTTGACGAGCTGATTTTCCATCAATTGCCTCACTGCCGCTACAATAGGGTATTCCTTTTGATCAGCGTCATAACTATAAGATTCCAACAAACGAATTTCCTTACGATCAGCCACTGTCAAAGCCACCATTCCTGCTGACAAATATAAAGAAAGTACTCCCTGATTAAGTATTTGTTCGTCAAAACTTAAAGAACGAATGCTATGTTTTTTATGAATTTTACCTTCCAAAATTGCCATAAGTTGATTTGGTAAAGTCCTGAAGAGCTTGCCATAACAAGCTTTTCAGGACTTAAGGGCACTTTTATTAGTTTTCCCAGTTTCCAGAAGTTGTACCTTCTGTCATGGAGCCTACTGATAGGCTTTTCTCTGCTTTATTTTGGAAGTATTTGGGGATCAAGCCCTCATAAAGTGTTGGGTATGGCACCCCTACTTCAAATACTGGAATTTCGATATCATTCTTAGTGATTACCCCTGCATCAATATTAAACTTAGCTCCTGGCGTACCATGCGGTACATTAGGCAAGTTATTGATTTTTTGCATATCATTCTTGAAGAGCGAATCCTTAACCAATTTGTAAGTAACAACCGTTTCAGCTACTACAGTAGTATCGTTTGGATCTCCAATTTGCTTAACGAATTCCAAACTATCATTTTTAAGAAAGTAAAGTAGGGAATCAAAAGAAGCAGCATAAGTTCCTTTACGAGTTCGATGAGCTATTTGAGCCAAACGAATATCTTTTAATTTCACAACGGTATCGTCGTCTCTAATAGTTCTTTGTGCTTCAAACTCAATTGGTTCTTTGATAGTCAACCATAAGGAGTATACCATATAGACACAAGCTGCCAATAATAATATACTAAGTACTAGTCTGATAATCTTCATGGATTATTATATTTATAGTTTGATGAAATTTCCTTTTTTACTCAGCTCAATACCGCCATTATTAATTTGAATGTATTGAATAAGCAGCAATTATTTGAAAAAATATAAAAATTATGTTTTTTGATCAAATAAATTGTGATTAATTGCTGAACTATAGTCTAAAGTGTGTTGCCAATCTTCCTATTTTGTGCTTTGCCCACAATATAGTAAAAAGGACATTTATTTATATCATATAAAAGTAGTAATTCTGTAAAATAAATCAAGTAATCGACCCATGAAAATGAACTTGTAGACTAAATTTGTCATTATTTAAGCGAGTTCGTAAAAGTTCCGACCATATTTTACTGCTATTTACCCCTATAATCCCAAAGAAACTGAATGCAGCTTAATAATACTTATAAAGACATTTGGGCGATATCTTACCCCTTGATGTTATTTAATTTAGCCCAAAACATTATTGGTGTTACTGATATGGTCTTTTTAGGTCGTGTGGGTGAGACGGAGCAAGCTGCTTGTGGCTTGGTTGGTATTTACTATATGATATTCGTCATGCTTGGTTTTGGCTTGTCCAGAGGAGCCCAAATTATGATAGCAAGACGCTTGGGAGAGCAAAAATATGCCCTAATTGGTGGCATATTCGACAATTTATTGATTGTGATGATGGTTTTAGCGACTGCTTTATTCCTAAATATGCAGTTTTTGTCTCCTAATATGCTTTGGCTATTCATCAAATCACCAGAAGTCTATGCGGCTGGCTGGGATTATTTATTCTATCGTTCCTTCGGTATTTTCTTTAGTTTGTTTGGTTTTACCCTCTTAGCCCTTTATTCGGGTATAGGCCAAACAAAAGTAATCAGTTTTATAACGGCCACAATTCTGGGGGTCAACATCTTCTTAAACTACAGCTTAGTATTCGGGTATTTTGGCTTTCCTGAGTTAGGTATAGCTGGGGCTGGTATTGCCTCTTCTACTGCCGAAGGTGTGGCGACAATAGTTGGCTTAATCTTCTTGTTAACAGATAAAAAGCTGAAGCCCTATGGCTTGCTTAAGTTTAAGACATTTAGTTGGACTCTATCAAGGAAGTTAGCAGGTATTTCGACTCCTTTATTACTAAGCTTTTTATTTAGTTTTGGTGGCTGGTTTGTCTTCTTTACCTTTATTGAAAAGTTAGGTGTTAGGGCATTGGCGATTTCATCTGTTGTGAGATGGATGTATAGTTTTTTTAGTATTCCTGCTTGGAGTATTGGAGCTACGGCTAATTCTGTCATCAGCAACCTAATTGGTAGTGATAATCAGAAAGAGGTACCTAAAGCGATCTTCAAAATTTCCAATTTGAGTTTTATCTTAACAGTAGTCGCTTGTGTAGTGATTCTATTCATTCCTGAATTAATCTTATCTATCTTTACCAATGATGTGAATGTCATTCAAGAAGCAAAACCTTTGATGACTGTTTTGATTGCGATATTAATTGTTTGTTCTATTTCCTCGATTATCTTTAATGCAGTGGTAGGTACGGGCGCCACTTTCTTCTCCTTAGTCATTCAAGGCTTGGCAGTTGCTACTTATCTGTCTTTTGCTTGGATTGTCATCAACTATTTTGATGCTACGCTATGGTTTGCTTGGGGTTCAGAGATGCTTTATTGGACCTTATTAATGATTCCTGCTGTATTCTTTTTCTACTCTGATCGTTGGAAGCATATTAAGGTGTAAATGTTTGGGACCTTGGGATAATTAAAAA
>JAHDDN010000109.1 GCA_020629335.1 Chitinophagales bacterium
ACCTATGTGTGCGCCCTTTTTTAAAATTTGTGCACCCTCTCACAAATAAGACCTAATATGTCTGGTCGAATTGAATTTTAATGTATTTCTATATGGTATGGCAATCTCATTTGGATGCCGTCCATTTCTTTGATTTCTTTAGCTTGTTTGAATAGGCGATAGGCGTCAGCTCCTAATTCTTTTTCGATCACGCTTTGGTAACTTGCTTCTCCTTTCATTTGCTTCAAAAATTGTTGGAAGGGGTCTTCTTTTTTGGGATAAGTGGAGGTACGATACTCTTCTAATTTAGCTAATTCGGCTGCCTCTTCTATGGCGTCATTTATGCTTCCGATCTCGTCTACCAGACCAATTTCTACGGCTTGTCGGCCACTCCATACCCTTCCTTGTGCGATACTATCAACATTCGCTACGACCATTTCACGGCCATCGGCTACCTTTTCTAAGAAGGTTTGATAAATATCATCTACGCCTGTTTGGATAATTTTGCTTTCTTCCTCATTGAGTGGTTCAGACAATAAAGGAAAGGTAGGGAAGTCGGAAAACTGAGTAGTTTTTACTTCATCAAAGGTCATTCCTAAGCGCTCATCGAAAAATTTAGAGCCATCTGCTAAGATGCCGAATACTCCAATGGAGCCAGTGATGGTATTTTCTTCTGCATAAATCTTATCGGCATCACAAGCGATATAGTAACCACCAGAAGCAGCTAAATCTCCCATTGACACCACGACAGGTTTGCCTGATTCACGTAATAATTGTACTTCTCTCAAAATGATGTCGGATGCTAAGGCGCTACCCCCACCAGAATTGATTCTAAATACCACTGATTTTACTTTGTCGTCTTTTCTGACATCTCGTAATATTTTAACATAGGAATCAGAGCCAATTGAGCCATCTTTTCCTTTGCCAGTAGTAATACTACCTTCAGCAATCACCACAGCCACTTTATCGTTTTTGAAATTTAACTCTTTCTTAGAAGGCACATTAGCGTAAGCATTCATAGAGATAAACTCTAAGTCGTCATCTTCTTCTAAACCAGCCTTATCTCTTAGCACAGAACGAACTTGATCAACAAAGTAAGTATCGTCTACGATATTATGGACTTTAGCATCTTCTGCCTTTCTTATTTTGAGCGAATCCATGATAGATACTAATTGGCTAGGCGACATATTACGAGACTTGGCTACTCTTTCCACATAAATGTCTAAAAAATCTTGGAGGAAAGCTCTTGTTTGCTCTCTATTATAAGGGCTCATCTCAGTTAAGCGGAATGGTTCCGTTGCACTTTTGAAATTCCCAGCATAAAATATTTGAGGAACAATCCCCAATCTATCCAATCCCTTTTTGAAGAAAGTCAATTGAGAGGCGAAGCCCTTTAACTCTACTAATCCTTCTGGATTTACAAAAATCTGATCTGCTACAGAACCTAAATAATAAGCCTTTTGCGAGATAGTTTCGCCATAAGCAACGATAAATTTATCGGAGTTTTCTTTGAAGTCAATCAAGGCATCTCTCACCGCTTCCAAAGTAGCAAAGCCTGAAGGCGCACCACTTAATTCCAAGTAAATACCCTTGATATTATCATCGGTTTTGGCCTTTTCAATATTATCCAAAATATCATTTAATCCCAAATTCTTAGTAGGAGGACTCAAGCTAGCTGGATTAAAGTTTTGAAAAGGATTATCAATCGTTCGTTCAGGTATATTGGATTTGAAAGTCGCTTTCAAAATGGAATTAGGTTTAACCTTAACTTTAGACTGTTTTGTGATTTGTCTACCAATTACGCCAAATCCAATGATTGATATGATAAATAAGGTAAGAAATATGCCGATGATTACGGCTAATAACATTTTAAAGAAACTTCCCATTTTATTGATGCTTTAAGTAGTGTTTATCTAAAAAGCTAAAAATACTAAAATTTTTACGGATGTACGTAAAATATTGATTTTCTCCTTACATTGATGTCAAATTTAGCAAATGGCCATCATTTTTTTAGGCTTAGGAAGCAATATGGAAGGTCGATATCAATATTTGCAATCAGCCATTCAGTTCCTAAGTCAAGATATAGGATTCATTCAGAAAGTATCACCCATTTACGAAACCGCCGCTTGGGGTAAAACCGATCAAGCGGTCTTTCTCAATCAAGTAATAGCTATTGAATCCGTTTATACTCCCATTCAAATATTAAGCTTGACCCAAGCTCATGAAAAGAGCCAAGGTCGAGTCAAAAAAGAAAAATGGGGCCCACGTACTATTGATATTGATTTGTTGTTTTATGGCAATCGCTTAATAGAGCAAGCAAAACTGAGCATTCCACATCCACATATTGCTGATAGAAGATTCGTGTTAAAGCCCCTTTCCGATATTGCTCCCGACTTCATTCATCCCATTTCTAATGTTTCCATCCAAAAACTTTTACAAGTATGTAAAGACAAGACGGAAGTGAAAATTTGGCTAAGAAAATGAACTAATTCTACTTCTTTTTGCTTCTATCAATGCCTGTCGCTTCTTTTTTATCCGACTTCAAATCGGCCTCATGAATGCCATAAGGACAGTGTTTACATCTATTTTTACAACAATAACCTCGCTTACTCAAATATAGCTCCGTGAATACCAGTAAGCCCGATTCATTCATATAATAATCAACACCTTCTATAAGTTTTGCCGACATAATGCATTTATCTATGTATTTAATAACGTAGCGAGTAAAGCTAGGTTTAATTTTTGTTACTAGATTTGGGGCTTCCCCTTTTTAAATTTTTCATCGGCCCGTAGGAGCGCTACCTATGTGTGCACTCTCCGATGAAAAATTTAAAAAGGGTCGGGCTGTCCGCTCTTATGGAGCTATTCAGTAGCTACTACGCTAAGTGCTGCTTGTCTCTAAGGAGCCTGCGCATCACTAAGCTACGTAAGCCACTTCATATACGCTCCATACCACTCCCATCCCTAAGCCGATAAGGGGGGTAATACAAAGGCATTACTTTTGGTCAAAAAGAAGCCCAAAATGAAGATTTATACATATCGATATTGCCGAATAAACGATCCATCTAAAAAAATAGATGGATAAAATTTGTAAAAAACTCAAATAGCTTTCTTAATATTGCAGGCTGAAATAGTAAAACATACTAACTTCCTGTCTGCAATAAAAAGGAACGATTCTTGACTACTGACTTAATTGTTTAATGTAACTACACATACAAATGAGTATAAAAAATTTAATGATTGTGGAGTCGCCAGCTAAGGCCAAAACCATAGAAAAATATTTAGGAGACGGATTTACCGTAAAATCTTCTTATGGTCATATAAGGGATTTACCCAGAGGTAGTATCGCTATTGATGTAGATAATAATTATACTCCAGAGTATGAAGTCCCAAAAGACAAAAAAGACTTAGTAAAAGAATTAAAAAAGCTAGCAAAAGAAGCAGAGGCTGTATGGCTAGCAACGGATGAGGATCGTGAAGGAGAAGCCATCTCTTGGCACCTTTGCGAAGAATTAGGACTCAATGTTGCCAATACTAAGCGTATCGTATTCCACGAGATTACCAAAAAAGCGATCCAAAGTGCGGTACAAAATCCACGCATCATTGATATGAATTTAGTCAATGCTCAGCAAGCAAGAAGAGTATTAGACCGTTTAGTAGGATTCAAAATTTCCCCTATCTTATGGCGTAAAATTACCAGAAGTGGTTCTCTATCAGCCGGTAGAGTACAGTCTGTTGCCTTAAGATTAGTAGTGGAGAGAGAAAAGGCAATCAAGGACTTTGAGGTAAAATCATACTTCAAAATTTCAGCTATTTTCATTGTAGAAGATGCCAACGGACGAAAAGTAGAACTCAAAGCAGAACTACCTAAGAAGTTTGAATTGGAAGGAGATGCGAATGCCTTTTTGGAAAAATGCAATGGCGCTGATTTTACAATTGAAAAAATTGAAGTAAAGCCAGCCAAGAAACGTCCGCCAGCACCATTCACGACTTCTACCTTGCAACAAGATGCCAGCCGTAAATTCGGCTTTTCAGTAGCTCGTACCATGAGTGTGGCACAAAGACTATATGAAGCAGGTTTGATTACCTATATGCGTACCGATTCTGTAAGCTTATCAGATACAGCTGTGCAAGCAGCAACGGAAGAGATTAATTCAAAGTATGGTGAATCATACGTACAAAATCGTCAGTATAAAAATAAATCTTCAAATGCTCAAGAAGCACACGAAGCTATTCGTCCTGCTTATATGGATAGAGAAACAGCAGGCGATACTCCAGAACAAGAAAAATTATATAAACTGATCCGTAAGCGTGCCTTAGCTTCGCAAATGAAAGATGCGGAGTTTGAACGCACAACAGCTACTATCGGTATTTCTACTACAGATGAAAAACTAGTTGCCAAAGGAGAAGTATTAACTTTTGATGGTTTCTTAAAAATCTACCGTGAATCATTCGATGATGAAGTAGAAGATGATTCAGGTATGTTACCACCTTTAAGTGTTGGGCAGTTACTAAACTTAAGAGAATTATTCGCTACTGAGCGTTTCAGTCGTCCACCAGCAAGATTCACAGAAGCGAGTTTAGTAAAGAAATTAGAAGAGTTAGCGATTGGTAGACCATCTACTTATGCTCCAACGATTAGTACTATTCAGAAGCGTAATTATGTCGTCAAGGAAAGCCGAGAAGGTAGCCCACGTAATTATACTGAATATACACTTTACGGTCCAGCCAGCGATAAGTCAGGCACTTTAGACAAACTGCTTAAGCAAGAAAACCATGGTGTAGAAAAATCAAAGTTATTCCCAACAGATATGGGTAGGCTGGTTAGCCAGTTTTTGGTACAGCACTTTGAGAATATCATGGAATATAGCTTCACCGCGAATATTGAAAAAGAATTTGACGAAATTGCACAAGGCAAAATGGTATGGAATAATATGATAGACGAGTTCTATAAACCATTCCATATAGTAGTCGAAGAAACAATGGAAACGGCTGAAAGAGTGACTGGACAAAGAGAATTAGGAGTTGATCCTAAGTCTGGAAAGAAAGTGTATGCTCGTTTAGGAAAGTTTGGTCCTATGGTCCAAATCGGAGAAGTAGAAGATGAAGAAAAGCCCAAGTTTGCCTCTATTCGTCCGCCACACACTTTAGATAGTGTCACCTTTGAACAAGCCATGGAGCTATTCAAATTGCCAAGAGAAGTAGGAGAATTTGAAGATCAAAAGGTGATTGCCAGCCAAGGAAGATTTGGCCCTTACTTAAAGCTAGGAACAGGCAGTAACTTCTTTTCTATCAAAGAAGATGATCCCTATACAATCGGTATAGAAAGAGCTATTGAAGTGATCAAGGAGAAAAGAGAAGCAGATGCTAAGAAAATCATCAAGCTTTTTGATGAAGATCCAGAAATTCAAATTCTAAATGGTCGATGGGGGCCATACATCAAAGCAGGCAAAAAGAATGTGAAGATTCCAAAGGAGCAAAAAGAAACGCCAGAAGCCTTAACATTTGAAGAAGTGTCTGAGTTAATTAAAAATGCACCAGAAAAGAAGTCGAGAGCGAGGAAAAAGAAATCTTAAGCTTATTCCTTAAGATTCCCACATATTCCACCATTCGTCATCTTTCTCATCATTAGAAGATGACTGGTCTTTAGGGGGCGTATTAAGTCTATTACTATATGGGCTTAATATATCCCTTACTTTTTTTAATAAGGCTTCCCCTTTTCTTGGATTCACCATATTAACAAATTGGGCAAAACCATAAATTGAGGGGATTAATCGCGGCCCTTTTTTTCCATTCCAATGTTTGCCCTCCAGGCCATCTTTCCCAATTTGAAAAAGCAAAGCTCGAAATTTTTTCAGTGTTTTATTATCAACAGATAAATGTTGATTGACAATAATACCTGTTACCTCTTGTTTTTGATGCTTTCGCATGATCCGTAACTTATCAGGATGCAGGGTGAATCCTTCCTCTTTTAAAATCATATTCACTGTCCAAAGTATATTTTGGACATTATTTTGAGCCGCTTCCCCTGAAGCAGAAAAGCTTAAATCGTCTGCATATCGAGTATAGGTAAATGATAAAGCTTCCGCTAAACCTTGTAAGCGCTTGTCGAGTTTATAGCACAGTATATTGGTTAATGCTGGGCTAGAAGGAGCACCTTGAGGCAATACTCTTTCCCCTGTGGCTAAGTAGAATATTTCTCCATCGATTTTGATTCTCTCCATTGGAGATTCTGTGCAAATTAGGCTAAGTATAGTCGCTAACTGTTCAGAATATCCTAAGTTTTTGAATAAGCCTTTGATTCTGTTATAGCTAATTGTTGGGAAGAAATCTTGTATGTCAAAGTTAATCACAATATCCTTTTGAATATGTGGATAAGCATTATTGATAATAGATTTTTGTTTGACGAATCCCTTAGCTGCTTGATGTATAGGCACCTTCTCTAAAATATGATTGAGTATCCAATATTGAGCTTGTTTGAGGCGAGGCATTGGGGCAGAAATAAGTCGATGTCCGCCATTCTTTTTAGGGGTATAAAAACGCTGGTAATGATTAATTTTAGATCGCTTTTTTTGATAACTCAAAAATCTCAATTCACTAATACTGATGTTCATAGCCGAAGCGAGCATAGAAGCATTATTAATAAGTGGCAATCCAAATTGAGTGAGTTTTTGAATATTAGAATTTTGATCTTCTAATCCTTTAGACAGTCCTTCGCCTAAGTAAACGATATTGTTACTGGCTCTTTCTCTCCAATCATTATCTTTGAGTTGCGCTTCTAATTTTAGTTGCTTTAATTCTCTATTTTGAGTGGCGCTTGATTGTTGTATTAATCGGATTTGTTTAAGCTTTTCTTCCCAATTAGGTATACTTTCCAATGCTGCTTTGATCGCTTGCCATTGCGCTTGTTCTTCAATATTTGATAGCTCATTTTCAGGCACAATTTTCCCCTCTTGCCAAAAACCCAATTGGATTAATTTAGCCAATAATTGATCAGGCTTTAGGAGTTTTAATGGCTGATCAAATAATTCTTGATTGTTCCCTGTTTTTTGGGGCATGATAAATTTTGAAAATTGGGAGCGTAGCAACAGGAAAGAGATACCTTCGTACATGCACAGGACCGGAATCCTCAATTCATGCGACCCGGTACTATATATGCTCATTGACTTTTCAAAGTCGAACCGCAATAGCATATATAGTGATAGGGGCGATTTGTAATGAGTTTTCCGGTGAAGCTTGCTAATGTCATACTACACGGACAACGATCCATTGCCCTAATTGCAAGGTCTCTTTACCCATCACTACGGACAGAATGTCTTTCTCCCAAAGGATTTTTATTATTTGATTATCAAGTTAATTGATATTTTTGATTACTTAAGTTACATTTGATTTTTCTCTTCATAATTAGATTGATAATTAGTTTGTATTTATCTTGTTTAGTTAGTCCAAAATGAGCACCTATTTCTTTCTCACTCATCTGAGTTTTACTCGCTAAAACACCCAAGAATTCTTCTTGTAGTGCAATATCTTCCTGAGTCTCTCTATTATTCATTTCAAATGAATGATGCAGTTGTTCTATATGCTGTGGATTGCCACAAAGTCCCAAGCAAAAGTGCAAATCATTCATAGGGGCCGAAAAGAAAACAGGCAAATCATTATTAAGCAAATGAACATTAACTTTTGGAACCCAAGGAAGTATAGGCCTTAATAAAGTAATCGGGCGTATATCATAAATTGAAATAAAGCCTTTTTGACTACCTATATAATTTGTTCGTACACATTTATAAGTGTAGGGCCACTCAGGAAAATGTAGTTGAACGGGCTGATTTTTATTCAGTTGAACTTGACAATTAATCCTTTTTGCACCTTTTGATTTTTGTTGGATCAATGTGCATATATTATGTATATCAATCGGCTGAAGTTGGAATCTACAATTATGAGAAGCCATAGCCCAATACATTAAGGTTTTAACTTGATCCCATTTAGGATCATGTGCTACTTTTATGATGGAATCTTCTTTAGCCTCAATATTTATTTGAGTCGTTTGATAATTTCTTATTTGGTTAAGCTGCTCAAAATATCGCTTCTCGAAAGGCAATTGTATACTGAATGAGCGATTATTTTCAATATCTCTCAACGTATCCGATTTTGTTGAGAAAGTAGTTAAGCAACAAGCATTAGTACTAAAAGCTTCCATACTTAATTGAGTATTATTAACACTTAGCTCATAAGGAGGAATAAGTGAATACCCCATATTTTGCTCATAATGATATTGCTGATATTTGGAGATAGCTCTTTGGTAGTCCGTTTTTTGTTGATGGAGTTGAGACTTTATTTGATCAATATCTTCGCTAATTTTAGATAATTGATCACCCCCATTGACTTCTTGTTTAATCAATTCTTCAATGAGCTCCAATTTTTTTAGCTGATTGAATTTTTGATAAGATATTTTACTTTTAGGCCGAGCAGTACAATACAAAAGAGTTTGCTCTAATATGCGCACAGCTTCTCTGAAACTAAGTCCTTTTTTTAGACTTGCTCTAAAGTAATCACCTGCGTTTAATTGATTAGAGGAAATATTGATTCCTAATCTTTGGCGATTAAAATTGACGGCATATGTTTCTTTATAGCTATTAGGGCGATGCATTTTTATTTTATTTTTTATCTCTTACCTCATAAGGAACTAGTTCCAAAGGCATCTTAGTTTTGGGGAATTGTTGTGCAATTTTCTGCATAATAGCAATACTTGCAGTTTTGTCTTTTTCGATTACACTCAAAGAAATTTCTTGTAGAAATTCCGAAATGATATTTGCCGCAGAAGGCGTTTTGACAGCCTCTGCACTTAGGTAATTGAAAATGCTATTTTTGGTACTTCTATTCGCTTCTCCGCCATAAAATATGCTCTTGAAATAAGGCATCAAAGCTAAGAGTTTTTTTGGTTCTCCACTGGCGTATTTTTCCAAATAATTGGTTAAATATGCTTGGATGTTGGGAGAAGGGTGCTCGTGGAGTTTCTCCAGATAAATACTTCCAAATTCATCATCGAAAAATTGTCCTAATAAATCTTTGCCAAATTGTTGTACATCTTCTGTACTATGATCACAGATAAAGATTAGCTGCTCCGCTTCCCAATCTTGAATATTGAACTGTAGGAAAAAATTAATAGCGAAAAAGCGCATATCCTCCCATTCCGAAGAGAATAATCCAAGTGCATCATTGATAGACTCCTTCACTCTTGGAATATCTGATTCAAACACTTCCCCAACCACATTCCTAACCGCTTGATAAGGATGATTTCCTAATTGAGCTAACTGTCGGATTGACAGATCATGTGCTAATTGAGAATTTCTCATTAGATAACTCGCAAATTCCTGAGCGGAAGGGGAAGATGTTTGAAAAAGCTGCCATAACAATTGACTGTCAATAACTGATAATACTTGCTTTGGAAAATTAGTTAATTGGTTAATAATAAAAGCATGTTGAGCATGATCAGCCTTAGTATCCAGCAGTTTTTGTACTAAAGTATTTAATAAGGAATGGAGTAAGGCTTCATCATCTTCTGCCACCCGATTAATTAAGTCCTTTGCAAAGGCTTGAACATTATCAAAGGCGGAAACAAATATTTCATAAATAAGTGTTTTATTCTTGAAGATATCATTTGTCTCTTGCTCATTGATCGCCTTAATAGCAAAATTCCTATTCGTCTCAATTGGACTATTCAATAAGCTGATCAGTATTTCATCATTTACATCCCTAAGATTTATCTTGCTTAAGTTTAATAGATTAGCACCAATTTGTTGAATTGGAAGGGCAGGATGTTGAAAAAGTGCTTGAATGCTAGATAAGTCTAAATTCGAAAGTATTTTAGGATAGACTTGAACAAGACTTTTATAACTTCTATTAAGTTGTATTTGCTGAATATCATCTATTTCAGTCGGATAAGCAGCCATTTGTCCTAAGCTATGTTGAACTACCTCTTTTTGAAGTTGATTAGCAAGTGTTGGTAAAATGGCCTGAGCATATTGACTGACGTCTTCCTCCATCGCTAATAGTTGTGCAATGAAGTCAGTCGCTTTGAGCCACCAGTCCTTATTCTCTTTTATATCCAACCAATCTAATCCTATTTTTCTAATAGCAGCTTTAGGATGCTTTAATAAACTCAAAATCAATGTTCGGTTGACAGCATCACGCTGAATTCTTCCTTCAACTAAGTGAAGTCCAAATGATTGATTAGCCTCATAAGGAGATTGAAGCAAAAGCTGTATAAACCCAATACTAATTCTATGATGAATTCCGCTATTAGCCATTAATGCCTTCACGGCAAATTCTTGCACAATTTCGCACTTGCTCTCCGCCAATAAATGCAGCAAACCTTCTGGAGCAGCATCCCATAAATGTGGAAATGCTTCTTCTCTTTCCTGAGGTGTCTTAGCATTAATAGGCTGGCCTATTTTATAAGTCCAAGCCCTTCGGCTTTTAACTAATTCATAGCGAGGGCTATTACTATACAAGATATGATTGAGCACCCAATAAGGAGCATAAGGCCCATAAATCGCCTCTTTCCCTTTTTTCCCTTTTTTAATATTTTGAGCGTCTGCATCCACATAAGGCAGTAATATACCCACCGCCATTTGAACATAAGTTCGACTGTTTTGCTGTGCTAATTTTCTAAGATAACGCCATATGCGTTTTTGTATATATCGTCTTGTCCAAAAAGAATAGGTCAACTTAGTATAAGGGCTTTTTAATTCCTCTCGAATATTCACCCATCTTCCTTTGATAAAGACGCCTCGATGCGCTCGATTATAATAGAAATTATGTGGTGACTTCGCAATACGATAAGCAATCCAACCTAAAGTTTCTGAATCATCCCTAAACTCAGCGGCCTTAAATAATCGCCTGAAATTTTTAAAAAAACCAAGCTCTAATGGATGATCTTGAATGATACTAATCAAAACCTGCTTTACGGCAGTATACTCATCCGTTAGTAAATATAGCGTATTTAAAACATCATAAGTAGCATGGGATTTTTGGAAATAATTAAAAATCGCTTCAGCTAGCAAATCAGTATTATTGGTCTGTAGAGATTCTTTTATTTCAAAAGGTAATTGCTCTAAAGTCTCCTTAATAAACTGTTTTCTTTGTGCTCCAGTGGAAAGCTGACGAATACCCTCTGAAGCAATTTGACGAATCGAGGCATTATAATTTTTATGTTGATACCGACGCAAAATGCTTAAAGCTTCCGTTTCCTTAGAACGTCCTAATGACCAGACTAATGAATAATCTAAAATATTGGGATTGATCACTTTGTTATCACTAAGTTGAGTCGAGCTTGAAAAGCTATTTTGAGCAATAGCAATCAAATAAGGAGTCAACTTTTTTAAGCGCAATTCTCCTGCTCGCCACACTAACCTCTCTAACGAAATTGTGGCCTCATAAGGATTGATCGCATTCTCAGAAATGGCCTTCAAATGCTGAACTAAATAATCATCATCTTCCTGTGAGAATTCCTGATCAATCGCCATTAGCTCTAATGGATCTTCTTCAACAGCAATTGGCTCAGCTATTTCTTCCGTTCCAATAAGATCATTCGACTCATCAGGAGAAGCAACTACTTCATCCTCATGACCCAAATCTCTGGAATTTTCCGCTAAGTCAACTAATTGATAAGCCTTGGCGAGTCTATAATTGATGCAATTTTCAAAAACCTTAACAGCAGATTCATAAGAAACAGCTAATATGGTTTCTTGCCCCTCTTTAACCAACTGATTATTTAAAAGCTGTCTGAAATTGACGACATAGCGATCTCGTCCGACCTCACATAGGTCAATCTCATAAAGGTGATGATAGTCGTCGCCCTTAAGAACTAGGGATTGCTGATGAATCAATTTCATAATATTATTTGTTGCAACACGCTTGTTTGCTTAATGGTTGGAGGAAGAATTTAATATAAAAAGGGGTATCGATTTAGTAAAAAAATCAAAAATGCCACCATTAAAGTTAATGATGTTAACTTAATAAATGCAATTTCCACTCCAACTTTTTGGGTGAAGAGTTCTATAATACCCTATATATCAAAAAAGCCCCCACTCTTCGTTCGAAAAGTGGGGGCTTTGTGCAGTCAAAAATTAGTCTAAACTTTAAACACTATGTTTGATTTTTTTTAATTCGCATCATAAATATCTCCAGAACCAGAAATATCAATACTCATAGCTGGATACCCCCTATAGTAAATATCTCCACTACCACTAATATTCACGTCCAACTCTTCTAAAGCAGTCAATCGAGCATCTCCACTTCCGCTGATTCTTACGGCAGCTGTCTTAGCTTCCAAATCAAATCCTTTTAATTTTCCAGATCCAGATACCTTGAAATAAATATCGTCTGTAGTTCCCCAAAGTTCATAATCCCCTGATCCTGATACTTTAGCATCAATTTCATTAGCCACTACTTCCATATCTATATTGCCCGATCCAGTAATTTCCAAATCCAACTGATCTGCTTCAATAGCAGTTTCAGCCTTTACATCCCCAGATCCAGTAATTTTTACCGCTTCTATCTCAGGCAAAGTGATGAAAATTTTCAAATCATTTAAAGCATTTCCTCTCATACACTCCTCAAAATCAATTCTCCACTCTCCATTACTGACATTTCTTTTAATTTCATTAACTGCATCCAATGGGCCTTCCACAATCACTTTTTGTTCATCCCCCTGTATCAATTCTACATTCGCAGAAATACACAAATCAAATTTTTCAAACTCCTCCAATTCAAATACTTCCGTTACAATAGGGCCATCTGCTTTTTCACAAATTCCGTGCTCATCACAAGCCGTAAAAACAAACAAAACAGACAGTACACTGATCATTAAAATACTCTTTAAATTTTTCATGGTAAAACGTTTTATTAGGTTAATGTTTTATTTTCTGATTTACACTCACAAGACGCAGCCAAAATATAATCACCCCTATTTTGAGGTGAATTTTTTTTTGAAATTTTATTTTACATTGCAGATTCAAGGACGTTGCAGTACGGGAGAGAGGACGTTGCGGTGCAACGTCCCTACTATAGGTTTATAAAAAAAATCTGACAGTGAGCGTAGCAAGCAGTCTCTTTTCTGAAAGCGAAGCGGTCTAACATCTTTTATAATTTGGGGCTTCCCTGCGTTCACAAAAATCAAGTGTACAGCACAGTCCCATTAATCATCATGCATTCATCATTAATCATTCGCCGAAGGCGCAGGTCGGGCTGTCCGTTCTTATGTGGCTATGCTGCTCCTACTCTGCTAAGTGCTGCTTGTCTCTAAGGAGCCTGCGCATCACTAAGCGCCGTAAGTCACATCATAAACGCCACATACCACTTCCATCCCTAAGCCTTTTCTTAACCGATAAACTTGTAAACTGAACAACTGATTAACCAAAATAAGTTTGAAAAAGCTGTCATTCTGAACGAAGTGAAAGAATCTCTTGAAAGGGAATTGTTGAAAAAATGTAAGACCCTATGCAAGTCGGGATAAAAGCACCGACCTAAATTAGAGGATTGCTGTGCTGGCCTGAGGCTTCAGCCGAAGGGGGCTGTGCAAGGTTTCTGGTCCCCCTGCCTTCACGCTGAAGCGTTCGGGTTTTGATCGTATTCCTTTTGGCCTCGCTATTGGGGTGCTTCGTGCTTGTGGAATGCTTACGTTATATAGAGGGAATCGTATCAAGTGATTCTTTCGCTTCGCTCAGAAGGACATATTAGCGATGAGCGCATAGTGATGAGCGATTAGTGTATCAAATTTTCTCTCTGTTGCAAGTCCACTTGTTCCTTTTTGTTATAAATACTCATCGCTATACGCTCATCACTCATCGCTAGTTTCCGCAAGGGATGGCAGCGGTATGTGGCGTACATGATGCGACTTACGGCGCTTAGTGATGCGACGGCTGGCCCGCAGGGCAGACAAGCAACACTTAGCAGAGTAGGAGCAGCATAGCCA
>JAHDDN010000110.1 GCA_020629335.1 Chitinophagales bacterium
TAGCTCACTTCTACTTTTTCCAAAAAATAAACCTATCAAGCATACCTAAGTAAGTGCTTGGACAAAATTACTCTTACTTGTATGACTGGTTCTTTTGAATAGTAATTGGCTGAAGTGGCTTATGAAACTATTCTTGCCAAAAGAAATACTTTATCCATGCCTTGAAAGTTTGGCTAATAAATTGCTTTTAAGCAACATGTTCTTAAATTTGTATGGTTATTCATTTAGCCTTTTCAATCAATGAGTTCATTTAAAGCTTTATGGTGAAGCTGAAAAGGAGCTATTTTTTGTAATTCAAGGCATTTTTAAGCTGTATAGCAGCGCTATGCGCCGATAAAATAAAGCAGAAGTACAGAAAAATAGCTATTTTCTAAGTTAGCAGAATAACTTTAAATGAGTTCAATAAAGCGATATTATGTTAGAGTTAGGTGGTATTATTATATTGGGTATTATTGCACAGTGGTTGGCGTGGAGAACAAAAGTCCCAGCCATCTTACCTCTTATTTTAATAGGATTATTAGTAGGCCCTATTTCTCAATTATACTTAGATGGACATAAACTCATAGATCCAATCTATAATGCCGAGAGAGATGAAGGGCTATTCCCAACCAAGCACCTATTCCATTTTGTGTCCTTAGCAATAGGCATTATTCTATTTGAAGGAGGATTAACCTTAAAACTCAAAGAAATTAGGGGGGTAGGTAATGCTATTTTGAAATTAATTACCATTGGTTCAATCATTACTTTTTTTGGGGCTGGTTTAGCCGCACATTTTGTAATGGGCTTATCTTGGTCGATCTCCTTCCTGTTCTCTGCCCTAATTATTGTAACAGGGCCTACTGTTATCGCCCCAATACTAAGGAATACCCCACTTAATAAGAACATAGCCACTGTCCTCAAATGGGAAGGTATCCTTATTGATCCAATCGGAGCCTTAACAGCAGTCTTAGTATTTGAATTTATAGTGGCTGGGGAAGGAGCAGGTTTTGGATTGACAGCCCTTACCGAGTTTATCAAAATATGTGTGGTTGGTACAGTCATTGGTATGGCAGGGGCCTATTTCCTTACCTTCATGCTTAGAAAACACTGGATACCGCATTATTTAATCAATGTTTTCACTTTAGCACTTGTACTTGGCGTATTTGTGGCCTCGGATGAGTTAGCCCATGAGTCAGGACTACTAACGGTGGTAGTAATGGGTATGGCATTAGGTAATATGAATGTTCCTAATCTAAAAGAAATATTAGATTTTAAGGAAGCACTGACGATCTTATTAATTTCCATTCTATTCATCGTATTATCGGCCAAAATAGATATTACAGAATTACAATCACTTGATTGGAGAGCAGTAGTATTATTTGCAATAGTAGTCTTCCTAATTCGACCAATAGGAGTCTTCCTAAGTACTACGGGTTCGGAACTAAAAAATAATGATAAGCTATTTATCTCTTGGGTCGGGCCAAGAGGTATTGTCGCAGCTGGTATTGCATCCTTATTTGGTCTTAAATTGACCAAATTAGGTGTTCCTGGTGCAGAATTGATTACCCCATTAGTATTCCTTATCGTATTAGGAACGGTTCTTTTAAATGCCACGACCGCTCGTGTGATGGCAAATGCTTTAGGGGTTACTTTAGGAGCGTCAGAAGGTATTTTAATCATTGGGGCTAATCAAGGGGCCAGATTGATAGCAAAATATTTACAAGAAAATGGTCGTCATGTTGTTCTTTTAGACAAAAGTAAGCCAATGATTAAAATGGCTAAAATCGATGGCTTAGAAGCTATTAATGAAGATATCTTCAGCGATAGTATAGATGATAGATTTGAGCTTCTTGATGTAGGCTATCTATTCGCCATGACTGGTAGTGATGAAGTAAATCAATACGCATGTGATAGATTAGCTGAAAACTTCGGTGAAAATGGTGCTTTCCGTCTAATCACTCACCAAGAGATGAAAAACCCTCAATTACCTCCAGCTAAAAACACGATCTTTAGCCCAACAACAGATTATATAAACTTCGGAGAAGTAGCCAGAGATCACACCAAAATCAATGAACTCGTTATTAAGGAAGGTGATGATATAAGTGAGATTCTAAAAGACATGGATGATAGCCGTGAAATTATCCCTCTTTTTATCAAACATGACGAGAAAATCTCCTTCATACCTGCTAATACCAGAGAAGTAGCAGCAGAACCCAATAATATACTAGTCTATATGGGAAAAAAATATGAAATGAATTAATTTAAATTTAGTATATTGGTTAATTAGTTGAATGGTGTATTGGTTTCTCTATATATCACTCAACTAATACGCCACTTCACCGTTTAACTAATCAACTAATAAGGAAATAAATGCCTGAATTTTGTCACTTACATTGCCATACACAATTTTCATTACTTGATGGGGCATCTGGTATAGACGCCATGATGAAAAAAGCCAAAGCCGATGGGCAAAAAGCGGTTGCCATCACTGATCATGGGAATATGTTTGGTGCATTTAAGTTTTGGGCCTCTGCTAATAAAAATGGAGTGAAGCCGATCTTGGGATGCGAATTCTATCTGGTAGAAGATCGCTTCCAAAAGAAATTCAGCAAAATCAAAAAAGACAAAAGGTATCATCAACTTCTTCTTGCTAAAAATAAGAAGGGGTATGAAAACTTGTCTAAACTATGTTCTTTAGGCTTTATAGAAGGGCTTTATAGCAAATATCCGCGTATTGACAAGGAACTCCTCAAGCAATATAAAGAAGGCTTAATAGCTACTTCTTGCTGTATCGGTGCAGAAGTTCCTCAAACCATCCTTTTCAAAGGAGAAGAAGAAGGCGAAAAGGTCTTTAAAGAGTGGCTAGATATATTTGGAGATGACTATTATATAGAAATCCAAAGACATGGCCTCAAAAATATTGATGATACTGGTTGGGATCAAGAAGGCATCAATCAAGTCTTACTAAAATGGGCTGAAAAATACGGTGTGAAAGTCATCGCAACCAATGACTCTCACTATATCGAACAAGACGATTTCGAAGCACATGATATCCTGCTTTGTATCAATACAGGCGATTATAAAAGCACCCCAAAAGGATATGGCAAAGGTTATCGTTTTGGCTTTCCCAATGATCAATTCTACTTTAAAACGGCTGAAGAGATGTATCAACTCTTCAAAGATGTGCCTCATTCCTTAGAAACTACCATAGAAATAGCCGAAAAAATTGAGACGCCCAAACTAAAGAGGGACGTTCTTATGCCTAATTATGTCATACCTGAAGGCTTCAAAACACAAGATGATTATTTGAAACATCTTTCCTTTGAAGGGGCCAGAAGAAAATATAAAGAACTGACCTCTGAAGTGAGCGAGCGGATAGAAATGGAACTCAATATCATCAAAGATATGGGCTTTAGTGGCTATTTCTTGATTGTTCAAGATTTTATCAAAGCTGCTAAAGACTTAAACGTGGCAGTAGGGCCAGGTAGGGGATCAGCGGCAGGCTCTGCGGTCGCCTTCTGTACGGATATTACGAATATTGATCCTATTGGCTATAATCTGCTCTTTGAGCGTTTCTTGAATCCTGAGCGTGTATCTATGCCTGATATTGATATCGACTTTGATGATGAAGGTCGTCAGAAAGTCATTGATTATGTGGTAGACAAGTATGGCCAAAATCAAGTGGCCCAAATTGTAACTTATGGTACGATGGCTGCCAAAAGCTCTATTAGAGATGTGGGGCGTGTCATGGAATTACCACTACCAGAAACAGACACCTTAGCGAAGTTGATTCCTGAAGGACCTAAAGTTAGTCTGGCAAAAGCCTTCAAAGAAGTCCCAGAACTTAAAGAAATAAGAAAAGACGAAGATCGACTGCAAGGTAAAATTTTAAAGATGGCGGAGACGCTGGAAGGTTCCGTGCGACATAGAGGAATACATGCGGCTGGAGTGATCATTGCACCAGGAGATTTGACTAATTATATTCCTGTTTGTACTTCAAAGGATTCTGATCTTTGGGTAACCCAATTTGATGGCAAGTATATTGAGGATGCAGGCATGTTGAAAATGGATTTCTTGGGTCTTAAAACTCTATCCATTCTCAAGGAAGCGGTAAAAACAGTTGAGCGTACCAAGGGCGTAAAAATTGATATTGATAATATTCCTTTAGATGATCAACCTACTTTGGAGCTTTATCAAAGAGGAGAAACGATTGGTACTTTCCAGTTTGAGTCTGGAGGGATGAGAAAATACCTTCAAGATCTCAAACCAAGCAATTTGGAGGATTTGATTGCGATGAACGCCCTTTATAGGCCAGGCCCGATGGATTACATACCGACTTTTGTCAATAGAAAGCATGGGAAGGAGAAGGTTGTTTATCCGCATCCTTTATTAGAAGGCATCTTGAAGCCGACTTATGGTATCATGGTTTATCAGGAGCAGATTATGCAGACAGCGCAGATTATCGGTGGCTTTTCTTTAGGACAAGCAGATATTCTGAGAAGGGCGATGGGTAAGAAGAAGATGGAGGTCATGCAAGAAATGAAAGCAGAGTTTGTAAAAGGAGCTGCTGTGCAAGACATTGACGAGAAAAAAGCCAATGAGATATTTGAGATCATGGAGAAATTTGCCGCTTATGGTTTTAACCGATCTCACTCGGCGGCTTATTCTGTAGTAGCATTCCAAACGGCTTATATGAAAGCAAATTTCCCTGCCGAGTATATGGCAGCGGTGCTTTCTTTCAATATGAATGATATATCGAAAATAACCTTCTTTATGAATGAGGCCAATAGAATGGGAATTAAAACCCTTGGGCCAGATATCAACGAAAGTGATATACGCTTTAATGTCAATGAAAAAGGGCAGATTCGATTTGCGCTTTCTGCGATTAAAGGAGTGGGAGAAGCTGCGGTGCAAGAGATTATTAATGTAAGAAATGAAGGAGGCAATTTCAAGCATATATTTGATATGACCAAAAGGGTCAACCTTCGTACGGTCAATAAAAAAAGTGTAGAATGCTTGGCGATAGCAGGGGCTTTTGATGCCTTTGGGCCTTATCGTTCACAATACTTCCACCTCAATACAGGGGATAAGCTTAACCTACTGGAAAAAGCTGCTAAATTAGGAGCAAGTTATCAAAATAAGGGGACCCAACAAGCGACTTTATTTGGAGCAGAAGTGATGGAGCAAATTGAGGAACCACCTATCCCAGATTGTGAGCCTTGGCCAATGATTGAGTTACTCAAGAAGGAAAGAGAAGTAACGGGAATTTATCTATCAGGGCATCCATTAGATCAGTATAAAATCTCTATTGATAATTTCTGCAATGCCACTTTAGATCAGTTGGAGCAGATGAAAAATCGAGATAATATATGTGTAGGAGCCATGGTGATGGAAGCAAGTCATAGAACCTCTAAGACTGGTAAGAGCTTCGGCTTATTCAATATAGAAGATTATAAAGGAACGACTCGTTTGGCGTTATTTGGAGAAGATTATTTGAAGTACCGCCATTTCTTTATGGATGGGGAATTACTTTGGATACAAGGCCGTATGGAAAAACGTTGGAATTCGGATGAGCAAGAATTTAGAGTGAGTAATGTTCGTTTGTTATCTGATATTATTAACTCCGCTCGTAATATTACCATTGAGTTGGACTTAATGGATGTCAAAAAGCAATTGATAGATGAGATCGAGTCTCTTTGTTCTGAAAAAAAGGGAGGGATTAATGTGCGTTTCCAAATCAAGGATAATGGATATGTGCTGAATATGTTCTCGACTCAATATAAAATGTTCTGTGATAAGGCACTGTTTGATAGATTGAGAAAGAAGAGCATTAAGTTTAGTGTACAAAAGTAAATGAGTTTAGATACTTACTTAAGGAGTAAAATTAATTATTAAAATAATCGCTTGAATTGGGCGACCCTCTTGGGTCGCCCTTTTATTTTCAACTGTTTAATGGATGATTATTTTTTTAGTAATAGTTTGATTATCAAATGATAGTTGTAGTAAATAGGCGCCTGAGGGCAAATCGCTAATGTCTAAAATATTCCTATCTGATTGGGTGGCTATTTGTCCGATGATATTGATTAGTTGGCAGCCTTTCATATTGGGTGCTAAAATTTCGATTTGATTCATTGATTGAATGACTTCAAAAGATGTGCTTATTTTTTCTATTGAAGTGTTTGTACAATCTACAGTAATCTCTGTATTTTCTTCACATCCATTAGCGTCGGTAGTGGTAAAATTAAAGGTGCTAAGTGGAGTTACATCTGTAAAGGTCATGTTTAATATACCATTGTTTGTTTCGCCTTCATAATCCCCTGAAATGAAATAAGATTCGCTATCATCATAAGCAGGTAGACCTCCACTTATCTCGACATCCAATGTAATGGTGCCTGTTGTCTCATCACAATTAGAAAGTATTTGCCAAGTGATTGGTTCTAGGAACTCGATCAGGACTTCTTCTGTCTTATCCTCACAAGTACTGGTTTCTGCTAATAAGTTTAAAATTACTTCTTCATTATTCAGATCATTAGGTCCGAAAGTGTAAGTGGTATTGGCGATATTGCTATCATCAAAATAGCCATCTCCTGTTGTTTCCCAACTAACAATATCTGAGTTCGAAATCAGCGAGGAAATGTCAATACTTTCATCTGTGTAGCAAGCTAGATATTCATTTTCCATTTCGATGGTAATATCTTGATCATCTACTTCAATAAAAATAATTTTGAGTTCCTCCTCACAATTTTCATAAAATAAATTGAGATTAAAATAAACAGAGCCATCGTCTATATCTTCAGGAGAAAAGTAATAGGTAGGGGTAATGCTATTAGGATCGTCAAAGTACCCTTCTCCAAATATTGTCCAACTGAAATTATCAGTATTGATATCTAATAAAGGAATGGTGAAACTCTCATCAGAAGTACAAGCTTCATAATTAGTTTGAGTAGGTAAATCATTGGTGGTTATTATATGCAAGACCATTCCTTCTTCTTCCATAAACAATCCGCAGGCGTTTTCGCCAGCAAGACTAAAGTTAACGATACCATTTTCCATATCTGACTCTCCAAAGTAATAGACAGGGTTTTCGTCACTGGCATCATCAAAAAAACCATCTCCTTGTGTTTCCCAACTAGTATTTTCAATTTCTAAATTAAAATCAGAGAATTGGTAAAATTCTTCAATGGAGCAATAGTAAATAGTATCAGCAATTGCTGATAAAGATTCATTTCCTAATTCAAGAATGACAGTTACTTGATCATCATAACAATTATAATCTACATAAAAATCTAAAGTTACAGCTTCATTTAATAGATCATTAGGACCAAAGGTATAGCTTGGGTTGTTACTATTGGGATTGTCAAAGTAACCATCCCCATTGGAGACCCAAATGATATTATTAGTATTGGTTTCAATTGGTGGTAAAGAAAAAGATGTTTCATCAATACACACTTGATAGCTAAGTTCATTCGGTAAGTAGGGAGGGTATCCTATGATCATGTTTACCTCTTCTTCCACACTTCCACAGCTATTTTCCCCTGTAACATTGAATGTTACCATTCCATTTGTGATATCATCTTCGCCGAAGTAGTAGATAGGCGTGTCGTCAGTAGAACTATTAAAAGTGCCATCTCCTTGTGTACTCCAATTAGTATTTTCAGTATTTAGGCTTAGGTTACCAATCCATAAAGAGGTTCCATTATTACAAGAGTATAATGTATTTATGGTATCTGTTGAAGAGTTGAGGTCAAGTGAAATATTAACATATACGACATCAGTGCCACAATACTCATAGGATAAATTGAGTCTTAAAGACGCATCACCGCTTGCTATATCCTCTGGCCCAAATGTATAGGTTGGTGTGGGGCTATAGATATCGTCAAAAGAACCATCACTAAAGCTAGTGCTCCAGTAGAAACTTTCGGCTGAGAAATCAATTGCTGGAATAGTGTAACTTTCTTCTGAATTACAGATTGAAAAATTAAAATTTGGATAATCAAAGTCTTCTGTCTCCAATACTATCTCGTGTATAGTAACTCCACAATTATGTTCGCCTGATACAGATAATAGCACGCTTCCATTTTCTTTGTCTGCATCCCCTAAGTAATAGGTTGGATTGGGTAACATACCACCTACAAAATAGCCATCTCCTTGTGTTTCCCATTGAATATTTGAAAAATATACCTCCATGCCTAGATTGAAATTAGAAAAAACATTATAACCATCGCAATAGTATAGGGTATCAGCGACTAAAAACTGTGGAGGCGTTATTTCGTATACTTCCAATCCTTCAAAGTATATGCTATCCTCTTCATGAACGACCAATACATCATATAGACCTAGGGCTAAATCAGATAAAACAAGAGCATTCGTATCAATTGTTGCACTTTGAATGACCACTTCGTCTGATAATAACTCATAGTAGTAAGGTGGCTCTGATTCTCCTCCCAAACTGATTTCTAAAGAGCTATTTTCATCCTCACAGTTTTCAATAGCATTTATTTCTGATAAAAATGATGGTGTTTGGTTTTCGTACAAAACGACTCTACCAGAAGGATAATTGATGTTAGAGCCGCCTGCTGAAGTTAAAATATCATCATCTAAATCATTGTCTACATCAGCAATATGAATAGTTTTAGTTGTGGTAGAGTCAATTATGATAGCTTCCTCATACCCACCATTCGTATTATTTTGGTAGTACTCTAACGCATTATATCTCCCAATGAACAAGTCTTCAAATCCATCTTGGTTAAAGTCATGAGATTGGATGGCTTGGTATGCATTACTGTTGCTAAGTCCTTCATAGGTATCAATGAGGAAAGATTCCTCAAAATCACCCATTCCGTCATTGATAAAGCCATAAAGATAAGAATTGTTATCAGAGTTGTTATCAGAATTGTAAGCAAATAGAATATCAATATGTCCATCATTATTAATGTCTGATGGGTGAGAAATTCCCTCTTCATCTATAAAAGCTACTATCGTATCGCTTACAGTATTCAGATGCACATAATTTTCTGCTAAGACATCCTTAATGCCATCTCCATTAAAATCAGCGATGCTGATGTTATCAAAGACTTTATGTATCGAACTCAAATTCTGACCCATGAAGCTTCCATTTTCTTGCTGATAGTAAACGGCTAAAGACTCTATGACGGTTCCCCAAGAATAATTGGGAATGATGTTTTCATAACTAAATACTATATCTAGAAGCCCATCATCATTCATATCAGCCACTTCAATCGCTCCAAGATCATCGAAACCATAATCAAAAATAATATCATATTCGTTGAGTTGTATGGATGATCCTAAATTAAAGTATTGATGATTCCATTCGCTTCCATTATTGAAAATAGTAGTTAGTAGATGAATGTCAGCACTTGTTATTATATCTATCTTCCCATCATCATTCAAATCCCCACTATCCATATCAATTACTCCCCCACTTTTTCTAGTAATAATAGATTGGTTTGCAAAGTTAGTTGAGCTATCTTCCATAGAGAAATAAGAAACCATATTGTGAGAGCCTATAACAATTTCTTGAGATCCGTTATTATCTAAGTCTGCGACAAGAGCTGTCTTTGGGTTTTTAATGTTTTTTTCAAGGATGTATTTTTCATCAAAATAGCCTAGCCAAGAAGTGGTAAATTGTTTATTAAGGTAACAAATAATGTGATCAGTTGAAGGTTGATAGGCCAATATGTCTATACGATCATCATTGTTAAAGTCATCTACTAGCAATTTTTCTAAGCCATCTGAATTTCTGCTTAATTTTTTGGCTCCTCCTGAATCAAGATTGCCATCATTATCTACGTATAATATTCCGTCCTTGAACATATTTCCGTCATTGGTTACTAGTAATTCTTGATTACTGTCATTATCTAGATCGACCATAATTATTTCTTTAAAATCATATTCAGAAAAGTCAATATTGGTCAACACAGAGCTTGAAGTAAAACTAGCTGTACCATCATTTTCCAATAGGGTATAAGCCGTTGCACCGTGAATTATGTCGAGATCCCCATCCCCATCTTCATCTCCAAAAGCGAAGTTCCCTCCAGTGTTTAAGAGTACTTGAGGATAGCCAAAGGAAGTAGCACCATTATACCAATTGATTTGTTGATCTTCGCTTGAGTGTGCTATGATATCAAGTATATCATCTCCATTTAAATCACCTGTAAGAATTTTATTCACATTGCTTAAATAGTTGCTGATTACATAGGTATTGGTGTAAGTACCCATTCCGTCATTTTCGTACCAGATGATTTCATCGGTTTCTTCAAATGAAGCGATAATATCTATATCGCCATCGTTATCTAAATCTACTAAATGGGTATAAAGTGCAGCGTCTTCTGAAAGAGTTATACTAGTGTTAAAATTATTGAGGCCATCATTAACTAAGTAATAGAGGCCGAGGCTATCAGGAGAAGCAACGCAAATATCAGTATCTGAATCGCCATCTAAATCTGCTGCATAGATGATGGCATCAGGGTTGATAGTTTCATTGATGATTTGTTTGCTTGAAAAATTGGCTTCCCCATCATTTTCATACCAAACTAAGTAGGCATTGTCGTCATTTTCATTCAGTGCAGTATTACGAAGGGCTAAGACATCTTTGAAGCCATCTCCATTGACATCAGCAGTAAAGTGGTGGTAGACTTCTATTTCATTATAGTCTACTATTAGTTGTGGTGGGCTGAAAATTTGAGAGTAGGCTATATTACAGACCAACAAAAGGGTGAGGGTAATGATTAGGGTTCTCATAAGTACATATTTAGTTTGATGTAAAATGAAATATCTTAGTTACTATACAAATATAAGCTAAAATAAGCAAAAAAGTGACTTTTTGGCTTAGGGATGGCAGCGGTATGGGGCGTATATGATGCGACTTACGGCGCTTAGTGCTGCGCAGGCTCCAATAAGAGACAAGCAGCACTTAGCAGAGTAGGAGTATCATAGCCACATAAGAGCGAACAGCCCGACCCTTTTTAATTTTTCAGCGGAGGGCGCACACATAAGTAGCGCTGAGGGCGGACACACAGGTACCGCCCCTACTACGGTCGAATAAAAAATTAAAAAGGGGAAGCCCCCAATTAGTAGAATCATTGGTGTAAAGGCAGGCTTTTGTCATTTATAGCAGCAAAAAATGCGGTTTCAGTTTAGGTTTGATTAGCTTTTGTCATTACAGATCGGCCATAATGTCAGCTATAAGGCACTGGAATGGTGTTTGATGATTTATATTTGTTCGATTTCAGGTGGATAACAAGCCTTCGCTAATTTGGTTAAAAATAGTTAATCGGCGCACTTGTAGATTGCTTGAATAGTTAAATAGTGTATTAGTTAAGTAGTTAATTGGTATATTGGTTGAATAGTTACTTGGTAAAAAGGTAATTTTCTAATAGTTAGGAGTCAACTAAAACACTAATTTACCAAGGAACTGAACTTAAGTAAGAATAAATACATTATCAAAATAGTTTTTAAATACTAAAATATAGTAAAATGGCATTAGAATTCACGGATGGAAATTTCCAGACAGAAGTAATAGATAGCGGTCAATTAGCCGTAGTTGATTTTTGGGCAGAATGGTGTGGCCCATGTAAAGCTATCGGACCGGTTATCGAAGAATTAGCGAATGACTATGAAGGTCAGGTGAGAATCGGAAAAGTGAATGTAGACGATAATCAAGAATTGACTTTCAAATATAAAGTAAGAGGTATTCCTACAGTACTATTCATCAAAAATGGTGAGGTAGTAGACAGACATGTAGGTATTGGCTCTAAAGCTGATTTTGAAGCAAAAATCAAGGCTCATATAGATGTAAAAGCCTAATTGAGTCCTATAATTAATAACCCGCAATATTTTGCCTATAAATAGGTTAATGTATTGCGGGTTGTTTTGTTTTATAGAAGCATCCTGAAAAGGTCGTAGTCAGAGACTACGTCCAGAATTTTGTGAGACGATGACCAGCCTTAGGTATGGCCCATTTATTGCTTTCCTATTAAGTAAAATAATACATTTTGGAAAATAGACTGATTAGATTAGAAGATTTGCATCAATTTGATAATATCGAATTGTTGGCAAAGCAAGTGGTAGAGGGTTTTATCATTGGATTGCATAAAAGTCCTTATCATGGTTTCTCGGTAGAATTTGCGGAGCATCGTTTGTATAATCCAGGCGATCCGATCAAGAATATTGATTGGAAGGTTTATGGGCGTACAGATAAGATGTTTATCAAGCGATTTGAGGAAGAGACTAATTTGCGTTGTCAGATTGTATTGGATGTGTCTTCTTCTATGTATTTTCCAGAAGCCGATTTAGTAGGGGATAGCGTGGCAGTCAATAAGGTCAATTTTGCTATGTTAGCTTCAGCGGCCTTGATGTATATGCTCAAAAAGCAAAGAGATGCGGTAGGTTTGTCTATATTTTCGGATGAATTATTAGAGCATACGAAGTCGAGATCATCTACTAAACACCACAACTTATTGAATGCAAGTTTGACCAAATTCCTCAATGATAATGTGAAGAATCGTTCGACGGAAGCAGCTAAATGTATTCATCAAGTAGCGGATAGTATTCACAAGCGTTCCTTAGTGGTAATCTTCAGTGATATGTTTGATAGAGGCAATACAGAAGAATTGATGTCGAGCTTACAACACTTGAAGTATAATAATCATGAGGTGATCTTATTTCATGTAGTAGATAAAAAGCGAGAGTTAGACTTTGAGTTTGAAAATCGCCCATATGTATTTGTGGATATGGAAACAGGGGAGAAGGTGAAACTTCGTTCTAATCAGTTGAAAGATCACTATAAGGAGCAGATGTCGAAGTTTATCAAGGAGCTCAAATTGAGATGTGGTCAGTTTAGAATTGATTTTGTAGAAGCAGATATCAATCAAGATTTCAGGCAGGTATTATTGCCTTATTTGGCGAAGAGAGGTAAAATGTATGCTTAGGAATGCTAAAACAATAAATAGCCATTTTCTACTATAAAGTCAATAGGCTATAGTAAGATAATTGCCCAGATTGGGCGACCACAAGGGATCGCCCCTACATTTTTATTATTAAATTTATGGAGCTTCATTATAGAGAGTTAGGAGAGGGGGAACCGCTGATTATTTTGCATGGCTTATTTGGTATGTTAGATAATTGGATGACTTTAGCGCGTCGATTTGCAGAAAATTATCGAGTGATAGTGATTGACCAGCGCAATCATGGGCAATCTCCCCATTCAGAAGATTTTGATTATTACTTATTAGCAGAAGATTTACTGGCCTTTATAGAAGCACATGAATTAGAACAGATTCATTTATTAGGTCATTCTATGGGCGGAAAGACCGCTATGCAATTTGCAGTTGACAATCCCGAATATGTTCAATCTTTAATCGTAGTGGATATAGCGCCTAAAGATTATCCGCCAGGGCATGAAGAAGTATTAGCCGCTTTTGAAACAGACATTTCCCAAGCAACATCCCGTAAAGAAGTAGATGCGCTCTTAACAGAGAATTTACCAGATTTTGGGGTTAGACAATTTATCCTCAAAAATCTTAAAAGAAGCAAAGAAGGACCGTATTTTTGGAAGGCTAATCATGAAGTAATCTCTGAGCATTACTATTATATTATTCAGAATAGTCTACATCCTACAGACCGATTTGAAGGTCGAACGCTATTCATAAAAGGCGGTGATTCAGAACGTTATATCACCGATGAAGATATTCCAGCCATAAAGAAGTATTTCCCTCAATCAGAAATATTGACCA
>JAHDDN010000111.1 GCA_020629335.1 Chitinophagales bacterium
TTTTAATACCTATTTGTTTATGATTAGTTTCATGGATTGTTTAATGAATAATTATGATTTATGAGAAATCTTATACTATTATTGTTGTTTGCCTTTGTATTTGTGGGTTTTAAAAACACAACAAATGTTAAAAATATGGAGTCAGAAAGTGAAGTTTCAACGCCCATATTACAGGAAATCATGGACCCTGCATTTGTTTGGGAAACGATGGATGCCCAAGCGGAAGAATTTCTGAAAGATTCGCGAATGACGTCGGTTTCGATTGGGATTTATAAGGATGGGAAGGAGTATATTCGTCATTATGGGGAATTGGATAGAGGGAAGGGAAATGCGCCAACGGATGAGACTTTATATGAGATTGCCTCTGTCTCTAAGACGATGACAGGAACTTTGGTAGCGCAGGCAGTATTGGATGGGAAATTGAGTTTGGAAGATGATATTCGAGATTATTTGAAGGAGGATTTTCCCAATTTAGAGTATAAGGGACAGCCGATTCAAATTCAGCATATGTTGACGCATACGAGTCGATTGCCAGGAAATATTCCAGGAATTTCTGAGATTTATGATAATAAGTCTGATAGTTCGATGTTGTTTGCTGAGCATATTTATAGGAAGCATAGTAAAGAGAAATTATTTGCGGAATTGCATGAGACCGAATTGGATACTTTTCCAGGAACGGCTTATACTTATTCTAATATTGCGCCTGAAATTATAGCGCATATTTTAGAGAATATTTATGAAAAGCGTTTTGATATTTTGATGAAAGAAATGTTGTTTGATAAAGCAGGAATGCCTCATTCTTGTTTGGATTTGACGGATGCTAATAAGGATGATTTAGCTATTGGATATAATGGAAAAGATTTGGCGATGTTGCCTTTTTCAAATATTCATTGGGGAGCAGGAGGACGAGTTAAATCGACCATGCCTGATATGTTGAATTATATCAAGTTTCATTTAGATGAAGAGAATCCATTGGTGAAAGAGGCGCATCGAAAAATTATGAAGGGTACGCTGAATTATTGGCGAGCATATTATATGTCTGTAATTAACAATGGGGAGGGAGATTTTTATTCGCACAATGGTTATGCCAGTGGAACACAAAACTTATGGAGGGTTTATCCTGCCTATAATATGGGCGTATCTGTGATTACCAATGCGAGCTTTGATGGGCTTCCTCGTATCATTAGGAATACGGTTATTGACTTAGTGGATGAGTTGAAGCCAATAGGAAAAAAATCGCTTGAGCGGGCAGTAATAGATGTGATGATGGAAGATGTAGATAAAGGAGTTGCTTATTATTATGAATTGAAAAAAACGGCTCCAGAAAAGTACAATTTTGATAGTGCGGAGGAGTTAAACAATGTTGGTTATGAGCTTTTGGCAAATGGGAAAACGAAGGAGGCTATTAAGGTGTTTCAGCTTTTAGTTGCAGAGTTTCCAGAGGAATCTAATCCATACGATAGTTTAGGAGAGGGGTATTATGAGAATGGCCAATACGAGCTTTCTATTAAGAATTATCGGAAATCTGTAGAGTTAAATCCGGGTAATGATTATGGCAAGGAAATGATTAAAAAGATTGAGAAAATAATGGAAAAGAAGTAAATTGTATATAATTGCTTGGAAATTGCTATTTTTTGAGTGGCATTATTGCCTTAAATTTGAGCAATGTTTAATCTTAAATTTATTTTTATGAGGAATTTAGCAATTAGCCTTTTAGTATGCAGTTTGTTTTTAGTGGGAATTAGTGTTTCAGCACAATCTGATGAATGGTATAATATCACCAGCTTTGAATATATCTCAGCGATTCATGATGAGGAAAATCATGCATGGATAGCTTCAAATGGAGGTTTATGCCATTTAGATAAACTAACAGGAGAAAAGACCTATTACAATCAAGCGAATAGTGGTTTACCTGCTAATGGTATCAACGATATTTATAAGGCATCCAATGGTGACTTATGGGTTTCACATCTATTTGGAGTTGGAACCTTTAATAATGCGGAATATGAGCCTGTAGAGGGCCTGACGACGGGAAATATTGCAGAGGATAGTAGTGGAAATATATATGTTGCCGCTAATTATTCCTTACAAGTATATGATCAATCGGAGGTATTAACTTACGATTATCCTTTTAATAATGCGGGACAAGCGTTCATTTCTATTAGTGAAGAACCCAATACAGTATTAGTTTCATTGACGAATTGGTTTGAGCCTTCTGGTTTGTTAGTTTGGGATAATGGAGAATGGCAAACATTTGAAGACGAAAGTAGCTTTTGGATTCAAGGATATTATTATGAATCCATGATTTTTACTGCTTCCAATAATGACTATTGGTATCATACCTCAGAATCTATTTGGCATTATACAGGAGATGCTTGGGAAGAAATCCCTATGACTACCTTTGGTAATGATTATTGTACACCGATTGATATTATTGAAAATGGAGAAGGAACAGTTTTATTTCTCTATAATACTGGAGAAGGATCAAAAATACTCAAATGGGATAATGGTGAATGGGAATTGGATATTATCATGGATGAAAATGGGGAAGTATTTAATAATCCTACTTATTTATGCGCACAATCTAATGGTAAATATTGGCTTGGCTCATCTACTGATAATTTATTTGAATGGGATACAGAAGAGTTGAGTTCTTTTACCTTAAAACCTGATTTAATACTTAGAAGTAGATTTTATCAAATAGAGCATGACAATGGCCTTACTTATATTGCTAATTCCGATGAATTTTATCTTGCCCAAAATAATAATTGGGATGATTTATTAAGTTACCCGAACGCTCCTATGCAAGTACAATATTTTGCAATTGATAGTGCAGGGATGATTCATACCATCTATGAGGCTGAATTGTATTCTTGGGACGGTAATGAGTGGAGTTCTTCTACTATGCCTGAATCTCAATCCTATCCTTTAAGGAGTATTCAAGTTGATCAAGCTGGAAATATTTGGGCGATTTGGAATAATAAAATATGGCGTTATGATGGTGCTTGGACCGCCTTTACAACTGCCGATCATGGAATAGGAGGATCTGTTTTGTCTCTGCAAGTAGATATAAATGCTGGTATTTGGGCAGGAGGATTAAATGGCTTAGCTCGATTTGATGGAGGGGAATGGAGTTTGTTACAAGATTTTGATGAAGTGAATACTGTAGTAGAAATCACGCAGGCCAATGATGGAAAACTATGGCTCTGTACTACAGAGCATTTACATTATTTGGAAAATGGGGAATTTACAAAAGTCGATATCTTTAATGGCGAAAACCTATACAATGCCAAATTACTAAGTACATCAAATGGCGAACTTTTTATATCGAATTATAATATTTTAAGAAAAGTTGTCAATAATGAAATCGCTCAAGAATTTGAGGCCAGTACAAGTGGACTTCCAGCAGCTTATATAAGAGACTTGAGTATGGATACTTATAACAATTTATGGATTTCAACTTATACTAACGGCATAGGTATTTACAATCCCGAAGGAGTAGATTTAGGTAGTTTAGGAGTTTTTAATTTCTTGACTAATAAACCGAATCGAGTAGGGATGAACATTTATCCTAATCCCGTATCTCCAAATACTTCCTTTTCAATAGATATTGATGGCGAAAACCATCGAATTGAGGATATTAAAATCTGGGGAATGAATGGTCGCCAGCAAAAGTTTACAGTTGTAAATAGCACTTATTGCGAAGCAATGATTAATATTGGAAATTGGCCAGAAGGGATATATTTAGTACAAGTATTAGTAAATGGTCAATGGGGAGTCGCACAATTGGTCGTAAAATAATACCACCCCGTAGGGACGTTGCACCGCAACGTCCAATCAAAAAACACCGCAACGTCCAATCAAAAAACACTGCAACGTCTAATCAAAAATACAATGCTCTCAAAGTCTGCCTTAATTCTTTCGGACTTTGGGAGCATTGTGTTTTAATCCATCGAGTAAATGGCGTCGGTTCCATACCCAATTCGTAGGCAATTTCTTTCATACTGGAATCTGTATGCATTAGGAGACGTTTGCTTTCTAAGAATAGCCTTTCTTTAATAACTTCACTAGCTGTTTTAGCCAATTCGATTTTGATGATGTTGTTTAGTTTATCACTACTTAGCTGAAGCATTTCAGCATAATCTTTTACTTTGTGCTTACTGTGGAAGTTTTGATTTAATAAATTAAGAAACTGATAAGCGATAGTAGATTGATCGCTTGAATTAATTTGTTTTTGATTTCGGATTAGAATGTACAATATTAGATTTAGGTAATGACAAATCATTTCTTTTTGGAAAGATTTATCCTGTTTGTTTTCAGCCTCAATCATCGCAATTAAACTAAGCAGTTTAAACCAGTCATTTTCCTCTAAATTGATATTCGGTGGAAATTGCTGATGGCTCAAAAAAGCTTCATTTCGCCAATATTCTTCTTTGCGAAGCGAAAGGTGATAAAAATCTCTGGAAAAAAGCAGGACAAAGCCCTTTGTAAAAGCATCTCTACGCAATAAATGTACACTGCCAGGCGGTACAATATGGGCCATTTGAGGCAAAACTTCCTTACTCTCAAAATCTATCCAGTGTTGGCCTCCTCCTTCAGTAAAAATAAACAACTCATAATAATTATGTCGGTGAGCTAAGGTGTTTTTATCACCATCAGCGGAAGGCTTGAGGTGAATGAGGCGAAAAGGGACGGAAGTATGATCGTCATAGATGAAATTATATAAGGGCTTTTGCATTCTCTAAGTTAAGGAAAATTCACTACTTTTACAATTCGAGTTTAAAACAAATACTATGTCAATATACCTTCATACGCCTTTATTTTTATCCCATCAATTGAAGAAGGAGAGGGGGATAAATGTCTATTACAAAATGGAATGTCATCAGCCCGCTGGCTCTTTCAAGATTCGTGGAATGGAGAACTTTTGTAGGCATTATTTAGCAAAAGGGAAAAATAAATTCATTGCCTCATCAGGCGGAAATGCAGGCTATTCTGTCGCTTATGTCGCTCAAAAATTAGGCGCTGAAATCAAAGTCGTAGTACCAGAATCTACTTCTCAATTTATGATTAATAAGATCACCAACTTAGGTGTGGAGGTAGAAGTACACGGTCAGATATGGGATATTGCCCATGAATATGCCCTAAAGCAGGCGGACGAACAAGGCGCTATTTATGTACCGCCATTTGATGATCCGTTATTATGGCAAGGACATTCCAGTATGATAGATGAATGTGCTAAAGAAATGCCTCAGCCATCCAAAATTGTATTGTCTGTTGGAGGTGGAGGCCTGCTTTGTGGTGTATTAGCAGGTATGAAACGCAATCATTGGGGCAATACAGAAGTGATTACAGCAGAAACTTATGGAGCAGCATCCTTTCAACAAAGCCAAGAGAAAAAGGAGTTGATCACCTTAGATTCCATTAATACAATCGCTTCCAGTTTAGGGGCCAGGAAAGTCTCCAAAGATGCTTTTGAAATGTCTAAAAATTACTCAGTTTCTCCTTATTTGATGGAAGATAAAGATACCATTATGGCTATGATTTCATTTCTTAATGAGTATCATAGCTTAGTCGAACCCGCTTGTGGAGCTGCGCTATCTTATCCGCTATTACAAGCCGATCTACTAAAGGAAGGAGAAAACATATTGGTCATAGTCTGCGGAGGAGTCAATACCAGTTTAGATAAACTAAATGAGTATAAAGAGCACTTTGGTTTGTAGAAAAACGCTAAAAAAATAATCAAAAATGACAGGAGTAATTCATCATATAGAAATGTACGTGAGTGATTTAAAAACTTCCAAAGAATTCTGGGGCTGGTTATTGACTCAATTAGGCTACCATAAATCACAAGAATGGGATCAAGGCGTTAGCTACCAATTAAATGATACCTATTTGGTCTTTGTACAAACAGAAGAAAAGTATTTAGATATACCATACCATAGAAAAAGAACAGGTCTTAATCATTTGGCCTTTCATGTTGAATCGCGCGAATTAGTTGATGAATTTACGACTCAATTAAAAGAGAAAGGAGTGGAGATTTTATACCATGACAAACATCCATATGCTGGCGGTAAAAATTATTATGCTGTATTTTTTGAAGATCCAGATAGAATTAAAGTGGAATTAGTGGTTTCATAATGAACTCATTTAAACTTTTATGATGAAGCTGAAATGAGCTGTTTTTTGTAGTTCAAGGCATTTTTTAGGTGAAATAATTTTTTATTAGGGCGGCTATATCTCGCTATCCACTCTTATGTGGCTATGCTGCTCCTATTCCGCTAAGGCGCACTTGTCTCTTATTGGAGCCTGCGTGCGCCCTGTAGAAGACGCATTGCAATGCGTCTCTACATTAGTCGCTGCATGTACGCCACATACCGTTCCTATCGAGGCCGCGAATTTAATGATTAATGCGTAATGATGAATGATAAATTTACTGTTGCATCCATCATGGAAATAAGAAAAACGAAACCCACACTCTGGGCGTAGTCTCTGACTACGACCTTAAATTGCTCAACTCTTTTGGAAGGCCTGATTATGCCATATCTCTACTTTAAGGGCATTGTGCCCTATTGAATCTTATTCTTCAAAAGCTCATTTAATTCTTCTTGAATAGCAGTTCCTTTATCATTATTATACCACTTTTGAACGGCAATTTTTTTATCTTCCATACTGATAGAATCGTCATTTTTAAAGTTCATGACCATTGCTTGCGCTTCTTTAGGCCTTGGCCCCCAATCAAATAAATCATTGCCATCTTGATCTCTTACGATTAGCTTCGGAATAGATTTTCCACCATTGGTTAGATATTGATCAATCTCACTTCCTTCAGCATCCCGATTTTGAACGATTAAATTAATTTTAGGATTTAACTCCGCTAATTTTGCAATGAAGGCATGGCTATGTGCCGCATCACCACACCAAGGTTCCGTTATTAAGACCCAGTTGAGTGTTTGATCAATATTCAGGATTCGCTCCTCTAATTCAGGATTCAATTGGCCTTTCTTATACCAACGTCTCATCCTCGATTTATTTAACTTGACATAATTGATGTAATTTGCCGAGTCATAAGGATAGCTATTATTGATTCCATCTAAAATATCGTCAAATTGCTTTTCGTATGTTGCTAAGTTCATGTTTTTATTTTTGGTAACTGTTCAGTATAAATGCTTTGGAGCATAAAAATAGAGATTTTGTTGTCAGACGACGCTCTTTTTAAGCTTAATAGCAGCGCTATTGGGCGCAAAAAAGCGGAAGTATGGCGGCAAAAGATCATTTTTAGGCCCAAATGATTGATACTGAATAGTTACTATTTTTGATTATTTGATCAAGAAAAAATACTCTCAGTGTAACCTTTTCTTTCTTGATGCGACTATTAGGGTAACAACAAAACTTAAAAGAAGATCATCATGAAAAAGAATTCTCAAATAATCCTACTATTATTAGTCATTTTAGCGACTTCTTGTAGTCAATCTTTCACTCTACCTTCCGTACAAGATTTTAAAAAGCACGAAATAAATTATACCAAAGCTCAACTTCAAGACTCTCTAACTATTAAGCTCAATAAGATAGCAGCAAGAAGTGAAATCTTAGGTTTTGGAGTGGCTATTTTGAATGAAAATGAAGTGCTTTATAGAAAAGGATTTGGAAGTGCCAATAAAGCATTAGGCACCCGATTTACCACTCAAACGGTCATGCCCATTGCCTCCATATCTAAGACCTTAGTGGGAGTATCATTGATGAAAGCAGAAGAAATGGGGAAGTTGAAATTAGAGGATGATGTGAATCTCTATTTACCATTTAAATTGATTAATCCGCACCATCCTAATCAAAAGATTACTATTAAGCATTTGGCGACTCATACCTCAGGCTTGCTTTATACGGAGCATTATGATAAGGCTTATATCCCAGTAGAGAAGTTTTCAGACGACTTATATGAGGGCCTAAAAAGACAAGATAAAAAAGCCTTGAAAAAAGAGTTTGATATTTATAATACGAATAAAGAGATGCCCATGATGGACTTTGTAAAAAACATCTATCATAAGGATGGAGAATGGTATTCTAAAAGTAATTTTTTCAAAGAAGGTGTAGGAGTTGAGCATTTTTATTGTAACGAAAATGCTGCTCTGGCTGCTTTGGTATTAGAGAATGCAACAGGCATGGCATTTAAAGATTTCGTTGCTCAATATATCTTACAACCCCTTGAAATGAATACTTCTGCTTGGTCGCTTTCTGAATTTGAAGCAGAGGAAAGAGGGCAATTATACGTTAATAAAAAGCCAATTCCTATTTACGATACGATTACCTATCCCGATGGGAATTTCGTGACATGTATAGATGATTTTGTAAAATATTTCCAGTCTTTAATCGCTGGGTATAAAGGAGAAGATAATATTATTTCGGCAGATAGTTATCAAAAATTAATGCATGTTCATCATGCGGAACCTCCTCTTGGTGCAGGCGTTTTTATTCAAATGAATAGAGACGAAATAGGACATACAGGTGGAGATACAGGAGTCATTACCTTTGCTAAGTTTGATAAGGAAACAGGCTATGCTTATGTATTGTTTTTCAAATACGGAGTGTCAATTGCATATTTTGATACGATTACAACCCTAAGAAAATACACAGCTTATTATAGCATGATGGGAGAGTAGATTGAGAATTATTTTGGGCGGCTATATCTCGCTATCCATTCTTATGTGGCTATGGCGCAGCCACTCCACTAAGTGCTGCTTGTCTTCCCTTCGGGCAAGCCATCGCATCACTAAGTTCCGTAGGCAGCCCCATTGACGCCACATACCATTCCTATCGAGGCCGCATCATGGTGGGGGGTAAATTAATTATTTATTCCCACATTCATCTATGTAATCAATCATACCAGAACTTTATTTCTTTAAAACAAGTTTTCCAGCTTATGTTCCATAGGAGTTAGAGAACCATAGATTCTTTTCTTTTGGTTAGTAATGAAAGTAAGGGTGCCTTTTTTGAGTATATAGCCCATTTCTTCAGGTTCTTCAGAATCAGAGTGTTGTACTATAATTGCCTTTACATTCTCTTTGAAAGCTGATTTGCCAAGATCATCTCTACATAACTTTTTTATATTGCTTTCTAATACAGAATAGTTTAATCCTCTCTTTAAGAAGTCTTCATCCTTTACCATATCTCCAAAGCTATCCCAATCAATTGAGAAAGGAATATCATGGCCGCTTTGATTAGTAATGTATTTTTGGACATGACTAGCTATCCAATCTTCTGTTTTCTTTTTGAATCTAGCAATTTTTAAGCTTATTTTGTAAGTTTTATATAATGAACTCATTTAAAGTTTTTCTGCTGGCTTGGAAAATGGCTATTTTTCCGTACTTCTGCGTTATTTTATCGGCCCGTAGCGCTGCTATGCGCCTCAAAAATGCCTTGAATTACGAAAAATTAGCTCATTTTCAGCTTCATCATAAAACTTTAAATGAGTTCGATATGTTAATGTAGGAACGCTTTCTAAAATCGGGCTGAATATACGATTTTTTTAGAAAAATAAAAGGAATGCTAACAATCTATATTCAAAGATATGTCTTAAGGAACTTTTAGTCCCAATACTCATCAATACCCACTACCAATAAACCCGCATAGGGATAGGAGTGGTATGTGGCGTGATGAAGTAGCTTACGGAACTTAGCTGGGCGATGGCTGGCCCGCAGGGCAGACAAGCACAGCTTAGTGGAGTAGCTGCTGAATAGCCACATAAGAACGGATAGCCCGACGCTGCGCTGCGCTTGCAATGATGAATATCAAAGTGATGAATGATAAATGGGCTGTTTAGAAAAGATGCTGTCTTAAGAAGCGCAGCGGATGCGCCAAATTAAAAAATGATCGTTCCTATTCCTTACTATCGATTGATGGATCATAATCGTTTTTGGTAATGATGGAGTGGAGTTCACTCTTGGGGTCTTTTGATCTAATTAGCGGAAAAAATAATTGTGTGTACCAATTCTCTTTTACTTGATTCCAAGCTCCAAATTTAGTGGGATATTTTCTTGTGATTTTGGCAGTTCCAAAAATAATGTCCCAAATAAAAAGCAAATTTCCAAAGTTGCCATTAGGGTGTGAGATATCATCTTCTGCAGTTAAGCCGTGATGGGCAAAATGGGTGCTTGGAGTAGAAATCGTTCTCTCAATGACCCAAGCCAATGGATGTAAGAATTTGTATTGATAAAGGAATCGATCCCATTTGGTTTCACTATGAGCTAAGAGGATTACAATTAATTTAATCGGCAAATAAAATAGGTAAACGTAGCCCATTCCTAAAAACACTAAAATAGCCGAAAACCATATACCAGGCATAAGCGCATAATATAAGATGGCATTTCTATAAGTAACCAACACGCCCATTTCTTCAATCACATGATGTGGCCGATGCAGTTTCCACATAGTACGATTGGCATGTGAAAGTCGATGCCACCAATATTGCGTCATATCATCAAAAATAAGGAATGCCATTATGTGCCAGAGAATAGAGCTATTAATAAAGTAGTTTTCAAAGTTAGGAAAGAAAGTGCTTAAAAACCACATGCTTGCTAAGAATATACCTGGCTGAACAAAGGTGGGTAAGGTAATTAAACTGACCAACTCAATGGTCCAATCGTTTTTACTGCGTCTATCCTCAAAATATAGTCCACCTTAGGCTTCTATTATTCCAAGCGTGACCAGAACTAATGTGATAACTGTTTTACTGACTACTAAACCCTCCATTTAAATCTATATTTTGTATGATAAAGATAGTAGATTTGGTCATGATGAGAAAATAAAACCTTCTTTTAGGAGTTTGGGAGACGGCAAAATTAACTGAAATTAACAATTGTTGATATTCATTAGCTAACTAATAATTCGTATCTTACAGCCAATCTTCGAATCTAAAATTAGGTGATGGCAGAATACAAAATTACAGTTAATAAAAAGGAGCGAACGCTAGAAGCCGATGCTGATACGCCCTTATTATGGGTGTTGAGGGATGAGTTGAATTTAGTGGGCACTAAATACGGTTGTGGGATAGGACAGTGTGGAGCTTGTACGGTTCATATAGATGGAGAGGCAACTAAATCTTGTTTGATTCCAATTGCAGGGGTGAGTGCTCCTGTTACGACTATTGAAGGATTGTCTGAGAATGGGGATCATCCAGTTCAGCAAGCTTGGAAAGAGCATGATGTTCCTCAATGTGGGTATTGTCAGGCAGGACAGATGATGGCAGCGGCTGGTTTATTGAATAAAAATGCCAGTCCATCGGATGAAGAAATTCAAAAAGCCATGAATGGGAATATTTGTCGATGTGGAACCTATCTTAGAATTAATAAGGCGGTGAAAACTGCATCAAAACTGTAAGCCATGAAGCCCAAAAATAAAATGCAAAGAAGGGAGTTTTTCAAAATTAGTGCCGCTGCTGGTGGCGGAATGTTACTAGGATTTTCTTGCTTGATGAGTTGCAAGCAAAGTCCGCCTTTAGCCACTGTGGCAAAGAAAATAGAGCCTGCTTTAGTGATGCCAAAGGAATGGTTTGAAATGAATGCCTATCTTAAAATTGGCGATAATGGAGTCGCAACTATCTTTTCTCAGAACCCAGAAATTGGACAGAATATAAAAACTTCGATGCCTATGATAGTGGCAGAGGAATTAGATATTGACTGGAAAAATGTAGTAGTTGAACAAGCAGGCTTGAATACAGATGCATTTGATCGACAAGTAGCTGGTGGCAGTCAGTCTATTAGACAAGGCTGGGAAACGCTTCGGAAAGCGGGGGCTACTGCCAGACAAATGCTCATCAATGCCGCTGCTCAGCAATGGGAAATTGATCCTGCTGAATGTCGAACTGAAGAAGGAATAATTTATGGTACGGAAGATCGTTCTTTGGGCTATGGTGAAGTGGCTTCTTTAGCGGCAACTTTAGATATACCAGAAGATGTGAAGCTAAAAGAAGCCAAAGATTTTAAAATCATCGGTCAGGGGACAAAGAATGTAGATAGCCATCCAATCATCACTGGTCAGCCATTATTTGGAATTGATACCAAAAGGGAAGGAATGTTGTATGCAGCAGTCGTAAGGCCACCAGCTTTTGGTCAAAAGTTAGCTTCTTTTGATGCAGAAACAGCTAAGAAAATGAATGGGGTAAAAGACGTCATTCAATTTGGGGATAAGATTGCGGTATTGGCTAATTCTACTTGGAAAGCATTGAAGGCTAAAAAGGCCATAAAAGCAAAATACACACAGGACAAGCCTGCGGAGTCAACAGCGGATCACGATGCTGCATTAAAGAAATTATTAGATCAAAAAGCAGAGAAGTATTTGCGCAATGATGGGGATGTGAAAAAAGCATTTGCAGAAGCCGATCAAGTGGTGAGTCGTATTTATGAATCGCCCTTTTTACCACATAATTGCTTGGAGCCGATGAATTTCTTTGCCCATGTAACGGACGAAAAAGTCATCATGCATGGCCCTATACAAACACCCGCTTGGGCGAGGTCAAGAGCCGCTAAAATACTAGGCCGAGAAGAAAGCGAAATAGAAGTGACCATGAGTCGTATGGGGGGAGGATTTGGTCGTAGGCTTTATGGCGATTTCAGTGATGAGGCCGCCGAAATTTCCTCCTTAGCCAAAGCGCCTATTCAATTGCAGTTTAGTCGAGAAGATGATATGACAGCAGGTACTTACCGCCCTGCTACCAAATATAAAATTGAAGCCTCCATAAAAGATGGAAAAATAACTGGCTACCGATTGACAGAAGCAGCGATCAATCGAAATATGTTTGAGTCGATTGCGCACTTTTTCCCTGCGGCTGCCATCCCGAATATGCAAGTCATCAATCATCTGCATGAAAGCAATATCACGACAGGTGCTTGGCGTGCACCTTATACTAATTTCTTAGCATTTGCCGAACAAAGCTTCTTTGATGAATTAGCGGTCATCTTGGAGAAAGATGAAGTAGAATTGCGGATGGAATTATTAGAGCAAGCGAAGGAAGGAGCCGCCAAAGATGAAAAGATTGAGTATGATCCAGCCAGAATGCAAGCCTGTATTCGTTTAGCAACAGAAAAGGCAAATTGGGGGAAAGCGGCAAAGAATAGTTATCAGGGGATTAGTGCTTATTACTCACATAATACCCATGTAACGGAGATAGCAGAAGTTGAAATTAAAAACGGAAAACCTGTGGTGACTAAGGTGACTTGTGCCGTAGATTGTGGGGTCGTCATCAATCCAGAAGGAGCGATTAATCAGATTGAAGGTGGTATTATAGACGGTATCGGTCATGCCATGTATGGAGACTTCTCTTTTGATAAAGGAAAGCCATCCGCCAATAATTTTGGGCAGTATCGACTTATCCGAAATCAAGAAGCGCCAGAGATATCCGTTCATTTTATTAAGAGTGATGTTGCGCCTACTGGATTGGGAGAACCCTCTTTACCACCAGCAGGCGGAGCAGTAGCTAATGCAATTTTCAAAGCCACAGGCAAGCGAATGTACAAGCAACCCTTTATGAATGAGGATATCATTATTGCATAAATAATCCCGTAGGAACGTTGCACTGCAACCTCCATTTAATCATAATGGCAAGCCAAAATAAAATAAGTATTATCTTAGTTGCAGCGGGCCTTTCTTCAAGAATGGGAGCAAAAAATAAATTACTGCTACCCATTCAGGGGAAGGC
>JAHDDN010000112.1 GCA_020629335.1 Chitinophagales bacterium
CATGCCTTGTCTCTACATTAGATGAAGGCTCATCGCTATGCACTCATCACTCATCGCTAAAAAACATGTTCCGCACCACCATACCACTCCAACCATATCACCATCCCATCAATTATGAGCATTCCCTACTCATGATTGGTTCCTGTTTCACCGAGCATATAGGTCATCGATTACAAAATTACCAATTCCCTACCCAACTAAATCCCTTTGGAATCGCCTACAATCCGCTTATAATTGCACAACAATTAAAATACCTGCTAAAAGCAAAAACCTACACCCAAGCAGATCTACTCTACCACAATGAACAATGGCTCAGCTTAGATCATCATACCCAATTTTCGGACTCTGACCACAATGTTTGTTTAAACAATATAAATAATACGCTCATAGAAAATCATCGACACATCAATGATAAACCGCGCCTAATACTGACTTTCGGCACAGCTTATGCCTATGAACATACCGAATCAAAAAAGATCGTAGCCAATTGCCATAAAATGCCAGCTAAAGCATTTCGGAAATTCAGAGCCACTCCCGAACAAATCATCGCCCAACTAGGCGATAGCTTAACACAATGGAAAACAGCCTACCCAGCTTTAAGAGTATTACTAACAGTCAGTCCAGTAAGGCACTGGCGAGATGGGGCCATTGAAAATCAAAGAAGCAAAGCGGCGCTTTTGCTAGCCGTTGCAGCTTTAGAAGAGAACTATGATTGGCTAGATTATTTCCCTTCTTATGAAATCATGATGGATGATTTGCGAGATTATCGCTTCTATGGAGGAGATATGTTACATCCCAATGATACGGCCGTCCATTATATATGGGAACAATTTATGCGAACCTATATAGACGCAGATTGTTTGAATCTAATGCAGCGAATAACTAAACTTCGACAAAGTTTAGCACATCGAGTAAGAAATCCCAAAAGTCAAGCACACCAACAACTGTTGCAACGCCAATTAGCCGAAATAACAGATTTAGAGCAAAAACATACTTTCCTTAGTTTTGAGCTAGAAAAGCAAGCTTTGAATAAAGCCTTAATTGCTTGATTTCTAAATAATTGTTAAAAGATGGGTAAGTAGCCGATGAAATGTTTGTAATTTGCTCATTCCTAGTAATACTTACTTACTTTTGTGCGTTTTATTGCGATACATTGACTATTATGGCACAGATTTCGCCGTATAATAGCTCGAAGTTGTCATTCAATGAAAATCCGAAAAATTCATGAGTTTTTTATATCCTTCCTTTTTATGGGCGCTTTTAGCTTTAGCGATTCCAATCATCATTCACCTTTTTAACTTTAGGCGATACAAGACGGTATATTTTACCAATGTTCGTTTTTTAAAGGAGGTAAAAGAAGAGACAACCTCTCGCTCAAAGCTCAAACACATAATGGTCTTACTCTCTCGTTTAGGAGCAGTAGCCTTTTTAGTGTTTGCATTTGCTCAGCCTTTTATCCCAAGAGAAGAGACTGAAGTCGTGAAGGGAAATAAGGCGGTTAGCCTTTATGTCGATAACTCTTTCAGCATGAATGCGCTGTCTAATGATGTATCGCTATTTGAAAAAGCGAAGAAAAAAGCCACTGAAATAGTACAGGCATACGGAGAAACAGATGAATTCAACCTAATTACAAACGATTTTGAAGGCAAACACCAACGCCTTTTCAATAAAGAGGAAGTACTCTCTTACCTAGACGATTTACAAGTATCTCCCAATGTACAACCATTATCAAGTGTACTAGAACGACAAAAACAAGTACTAAACGAGTCAGAAGCAGAGCAAAAAAACGTCTTCTTACTATCTGACTTCCAAAAAAACATAGTCGATCTAAAGAATGACACCAGCCTAAATATGTTCTTTATTCCACTCCAAGCAGTAGAGCAACAGAATGTATTCATCGACTCCGTATGGTTCGAGTCTCCAGTACAAATGCTCAACCAACCAAGTAATTTGTTGGTAAGAATCAATAATACTGGTCAAGCCAATATAGATAACTCCCGCTTGACACTAAAAATAAACGATCAAACAAAAGCGCTTAAAGAATATAGCGTACAAGCGAAATCTACAGTAGTAGACACACTTACCTTCACCATTACAGAAGGGGGGTGGCATAATGCAGAACTCAATATCACAGATTATCCAATCACGATGGATGATAGCTACTTCTTTACTTTCGACATCGCTCAAAAAATAGGCATCTTAGCTATCAATCAATCAGGTTCTAATTCCTACTTAAATGCACTATTTAAGGAAGAGGGCTATTTCAAATACCAAAATCAATCCATCAGTGCCCTAAACTATAGCACATTAGGCGAAAACCAATTGATCGTTCTCAACGAACTGAAAGAAATTCCAAGTGGTTTGGCCAGTGAGCTAGAAAGCTATCTCAAAGAAGGGGGGAGTGTCCTCATACTACCATCATTAGGAATGAATAAGGATTCGTATAATAACTTCTTACGTTCAGTTAAGGTAAATACTTATCAAGCAGCAGTAGATGGGGAAAAGAATATCGACTTTATTAACGTCAAGCAAGAAATCTTCAAGGACGTATTCGAAAAGTTACCTCGTAACCTCAATTTACCTTCCGCCAATAAGAGCTTTCCTATGACTCGATTCACTTCGACGAATGAGCAAGTCTTATTGAGATATAGAGATGGCAGTTCTTGTGTCAGTAAGTATAGTGTCGGCAATGGTAAACTATACCTTTCATCGGCACCAATGGATAATAAAATCACTACATTACCATCTCACGCCATCTTTGCTCCAATGGTTTACAAAATGGCCCTTGTTGGTGGACAAGACAGTCAACTGGCTTATACCATCGGGGAAGATGACCTATTAGAAAGTGATAATGCAGGCCAAACAGGAGAATCTGTTTACAAACTAAAAGGAGCCAAAGAAGAGTTTATTCCAGGTCAAAAAACGCTTGGTTCTAAATTATTACTATCACTGAATAATCAATTAAAAGAAGCAGGCATTTATCGCTTATTCCTAGAAGAAAATAGCCCATTAGCCTTCTTTGGTTTCAACTTTGATAGACAAGAATCCATATTAGAATACTTCACTCCAGATAACCTAAAAGAGCAATTTGCAGCAGATAATGTCAAGTTCTTAGAAGCAGCAGAAACGGACTTATCGCAAGAAGTAGGCGAGATTGACAAAGGATGGGTACTATGGAAATGGTGTATATTAGCCGCTTTAGGTTTCTTATTACTAGAAATAATACTACTCAGATTCCTCAAGCAATAAAATAAACAATATATAAGCTTTAAATTAGTTTCACATTTGACATTCTGAATCAGTATGATTAGCTTTGGAATAATAAAATAATAAATCATGTCTCAAGCTTCTCCAATCAATTATGGTCTGAAATTCGGTTTACTAGCAGGTTTTGCGACCATTATCATTCAGTTGATACTATATATCATTGATCCAAACATGCTATTTAGTGGCATCGCATTTATACCAAGTATCTTACTTTTAGTTTTAGTGATTTATGCACCTATTGCTGCCAAAAGAGCAAATGGAGGATATATCGACTTTTTCCCTGCATTTTTAGCCTCTCTGCTAACTTATGTAGTCAGTGTGATTATAACAAGCCTTTTTACCTATGTACTCTATAATTTTGTTGATCCTTCTTTGAATCAATTAGTAATAGATCAATCCATAGATACCACAGTAGGCTTTATGGAAGCCATAGGAGCATCAGAAGAACAAATAGAAGAAGCCATTGATGATATACAAAATACAGAAGGATCTGTGATGAGTTTAGGAAATGTTTTATTTGGTATTGTTAGTGGAAGTTTCGTCGCTTCTATATTCTGTGCAATCATCGCTCTAATCGTCAAGAAAACAAGAAAATCCAGGTATTAATGGATATATCCGTTGTCATTCCCTTATTAGATGAAGAAGAATCGCTCCCTGAATTAAGCGCATGGATTGAGCGAGTCATGCAAGCCAATGGTTTCAGCTATGAAATCATTATGATAGATGATGGGAGTAAAGACAATTCATGGGAAGTCATTCAATCGCTTTCCAAACAAAACCCATCCATCAAAGGCATCCGTTTCCAACGCAATTATGGCAAATCAGCCGCCCTCAATGAAGGCTTCAATGCCATCCAAGGTGAAGTAGTCATCACGATGGACGCAGATCTCCAAGACAGCCCAGACGAAATACCAGGTCTTTACCAAATGATTATGGAAGGCGGTTACGATCTCGTATCAGGCTGGAAGAAAAAACGCTACGATCCCATTACTAAAACGATTCCCACCAAAATCTATAATGGTACCACTCGTTTCGCCACAGGCATTCAGCTAAATGATATGAACTGCGGCCTAAAAGCCTATCGAAAAAAAGTGGTCAAAAGCATAGAAGTCTATGGCGAAATGCACCGTTACATACCAGTCATCGCCAAATGGGCAGGCTTTCCCAAAATAGGCGAAAAAGTAGTCCAACACCAAGCCCGTAAATACGGTTCTACCAAATTCGGTTTAGACCGCTTCCTAAATGGTATGTTAGACCTAATGACCATTCTCTTTATCAGTAGATTTGGCAAAAAACCCATGCACTTCTTTGGTGCCATCGGTGTGCTATCCTTCCTATTAGGATTAGCCATTACCACTTACTTAGTAATTCAAAAAATCTACGGCCTCGCCAATGATTTAGTGTTCAGAGAAGTAACAGATCAGCCATTATTTTACTTAGCCTTAGTAGCCATTATCATTGGTGTCCAACTATTCCTGGCAGGCTTCATAGGCGAACTAATCAGCCGCTCCAATCCCGATAGAAATCAATACCTAATCGCAGAAAAACTGAATATTCAGTAATCACCTTAAAAAATCTATAGCAAGCGTCTCGCTTGTGATTCTCCTACTTCTACCAATATTAATCTAAGCCGTTTAAATGTAGGTTTGTATGTTGATGAGTTGGTGGCGGATGGGGAGCAAATCCAAAGCAGCATCGTCATTATTGAATAATGTTTCCGTAGGAACCTTGCACCGCAACATCCACAGTCTATAGTCTTAGGTTTTTAAAGGATTTATGCCCTTATTTTTAAAAAATCAGTAACTTTATTAGCCTCACTTATTTTTTTCTCTAAATCTGTTTTGATTTGATATTCTAGCTCTTTGGAATAAATTCTCCACCAATAGTGGGCTGGTAACTCCCCGTCACTATGTTTTTCTAAACGATACATTAATTCTATATTAGGATTTTCTTTAGCATTAATGATGCGGCTTAATTTGGTAGGATGAATGTCTAAGTTTTGAGCAATTTCTTTATTACTTCTATTTGATAATTTGATGTACTGCTTTAGTTGATTGGAAAAATTAAAAGCCTCCTCATAAGTATCCTTTTCAAAATACTGCTTCATTAATAATTTCATTTGCATCATATTACCAATCAGTATTTCTTTAGGAGTCATGCTTTTTAAACGCTCCAATCGGATCTTTCTAAATTCTTCATCCACCTCTTTTTGCTCTTCAATACTCAATTCCTCATTAAATAATACACTATCTGCGATTTCCTCATCAGTGTATTTTTTACGAAGTTCATTATACTTTTTGGTACTATTTTTCATCACTTAAGTACTTATTTATTAAATTTTGGGCAGATGTTTGTTCTACAGCTAATAAACGTCCATATTGACGAAAACCATATTTTTCTTGATACAGTTTAATTAATTTGGTTTTAGGTTGTAAAGATACAAATCCATAATAGCCTCTAATAAAAGCTAATTCACAGGCAAATGCCAATAAGCATCCAGCTATATTTTCAGTATTTTTTGAACGTCCTTTATTTTTATTACCTAACTCAATTAGATTTAAATGGATTCTATATTCTTCAGGATGATTTATTAATGACATTAAGCCTAATAGATGCTTCTTTTGACCTTTTATGCAAATCTTATAAACTTCATTATTCTTCTCTAAATTCCAATCGAAGCCAAATTCTTTAGAAGACTTAATTTGTCTATAATCCGCATCAGTAACAAGTTCAATAATAGATTCTAAAACCTCTCCTGTTTTCCTGTTTTTTAATGGCATTTTCAATTATTAACAACACTAAGGTAAATCAATTAGTTTATCAAATCAATAAATTATTTACATTGAACTCGTTTAAAGTTTTTCTACTGGCTTAGAAAATCGCTACTTTTCCGCATTTCTGCGTTATTTTTTAGGCCCATAGCCCTGCTATGAACCGAAAAAATGCCTTGAACTACGAAAAATTAGCTGATCCTTACAGGACAGGCTTTCAGCTTCACTAGAAAACTTTAAATGAGTTCATTTTTTGAAACAAAATCAGATTCTTATTACAAGCGATTCAATTAAAAAAGTCTGACAGCGAGCAAAGCGAGCGGTCTCTCCTCTGAAAGCGAAGCGATCTCACTTCTCGCCTAAACCAAGGCCCCCCAAAGCACCTCCACAGGATGCAAAGCCTCTCGCTTCGTCCCATCATGAATCTGATGCCTACAACTCGTACCTGGAGCAGCAATAATCGTTTCTTTTCTCGCTTCCCTCACTGCTGGGAACAAGACCAATTCCCCCACCTGCATAGAAAGCTCATAATGTTCTTCCTCATAACCAAAAGAACCAGCCATTCCACAACAACCCGAATGGACGACCTCCACCAAATAATTAGTAGGTAAGCCCAATACCCAAGCCGAATAATCTACAGATGAAAGTGCCTTTTGATGGCAATGTCCATGCAGTTTGATGTAGCGAGTTTCCTTTGTAAACTGGCTAGGAGAAATCTTGCCTTTCATCATTTCTTGATAGATAAACTCCTCTATCATCATACTATGCTTAGCTAAGTACTGAGCAGCAGGAAGAGCTGATTTAGGTACTAAGCGCAAATATTCATCTCTAAAAGTTAGTATAGCGGATGGCTCAATGCCGATCAGAGGAGTCTCCTCATTGACCCAATCCTTTAAGGCATTTACATTGGCAATGGCGTGTTTTTTGGCATCTAATAGTAAGCCTTTAGATAGGGCAGCCCTACCACTTTCATCATGTGGAGGCATGATGACCTCATAGCCTAATCTATTCAATAGCTGTAAAGCCTTAATACCGATTTGTGTATCATTATAATTCGTGAATTCATCACAGAAGAATATCACTCTACCTTTGGGGTTGGCGATGCTTAATGCTGATTGATGCTTTTTGTACCACCTACGCAAGCTGATATTACTGACCAGTGGTAGACTTCTTTCAAGAGCAATCCCAAACTGCTTTTTGATCAAATTGCTGGACCATTTTTTTGAAAGAAAGAAGTTGTTGACACTTGCCAATCGGGAAGATACTTGATTGAGGCGATTGATATTACCAAATAGGCGAGCTCGTATAGGGACCCCATTTTCTTGATAATAGTGGTGTAAAAACTCTGCCTTCAAAGTAGCGACATCTACATTAGAAGGACACTCTGATTTACAGCCTTTACAAGAAAGACATAAATCCATGACCTCTTTAATTTCTTCATGAGCAAACTTATTACTTTGATTGGAGCGAGTTAGGAATTCTCTTAGGATATTAGCTCTTGCTCTGGTGGTGTCTTTTTCATTTCGAGTAGCCATATAGCTGGGGCACATCGTCCCGCCAGAAAGATGTGTTTTTCGGCAATCGCCTGAGCCATTGCATTTCTCGGCCATGCGCAATATGCCATCCGTATCTCCAAAATCAAAAATGGTGTCAAACTGCTCTGTTTTTTGTTCAGCTTCATAGCGGAACTCTTCATCCATTGGGAGAGCGTCTACTATTTTGCCTGGGTTAAAAATATTATTGGGGTCCCATTGTGCTTTTAGGTCTTTGAGTAATTCGTAATTTTCTTGACCAATCATGATGGGGAGAAATTCGGCTCTGACTCGGCCATCTCCATGTTCTCCACTTAAGGAGCCATTATATTTTTTGACTAACTCAGCCGTCGTCCTGCCAATGTCTCTAAACATTTTTCGGCCTTCTGTTTTTTTGAGGTCGAGGATGGGGCGAAGGTGTAGCTCGCCAGCACCTGCATGGGCATAATAGACAGACCGCTGACCAAAGCCTTCCATCATCTCGGCTACATCATGGATATAAGCAGGTAAATCCGCCAATTCTACTGCTGTATCCTCTATGACAGCTACTGGCTTCGCATCGCCAGGTATGTTAGCTAATAAGCCTAAACCAGCCTTACGCAAGGTCCAAGCTTTTTTGATGTCTTTGCCATAAGCACGAGGGAAGTGATAGCCCATATTAGCTTGATAAAAAGCATATTCCAAAGCATCTGCTTTTTCATCTATATCCGTTTGACTGTCGCCTCCTAAGGCAATCATCAATATAGCCTGAGGATCTCCTTTGACAAAGAATCGGTTCTTTTGTTGTGCGATATTATCTTTGGTGCAGTCTAAGACGATTTTATCCATGAGTTCACAGGCGATGGGTTGATGCTGCATGGCAACGAGTACACCTTTGAGGGCTTCTTCTACGCTTTCAAAGTGGGCGCATACTAATACTTGATCTTTTGGAGGAAGTGGGACTAAATTCAGCTTTATGGCTGTCGTGAAGGCTAAAGTGCCTTCGGAGCCAGCCAAGAGTTGACAGAAGTTGAATGATCGGCCTGTTCTATTATTGAAAGGGCGTGTGCGCAAAAGTAGGTCTAAGGCATAGCCTGTATTGCGCCTATGAATAGAGGTTTTTGGAAATTCTTTTTTGATGCGTGCGCTAATACTTGGATCACTTAATTTTTCATTGACGAATTGATAGAGTTGGTTTTCTAAAGCATCTCCTTGGCACTTTTGATCAAAAGCGGGCCAAGAGGTATCTTTGAATGTAACTTCTGAGCCATCACTTAGAATGCACTCTAATGCTAAGAGGTGATCTCTGGTAGAGCCATATACGATGGAGTTGGTTCCGCATGAGTTGTTACCCACCATTCCGCCCATCATAGCTCTATTAGCGGTGGAGGTTTCTGGGCCGAAGTAGAGTCCATAAGGCTTGAGAAAATGATTGAGGTCATCTCGGATGACTCCTGGTTGTACTTTGACCCACTTTTCCTCCACATTTAATTCAATAACAGATTGGAAATGTTTGGAGATGTCTACTACGATTCCTTTGCCGACTACTTGCCCAGCTAATGAGGTGCCTGCTGCTCTTGGGATAAGCGGAACGTGATATTCATTGGCAAAGGCAATGAGTGTTTGTATATCTTGTTTAGATTTAGGATAGGCTACTGCTGTGGGAAGAGAACGATATACGGATGCATCTGTAGCGTATAATACCCGCATGGCTTGATCATAATGCAGCTCTCCTTCTAAGCTATTGCGAAGAGCTATTAGTTGACTTTCGGAGATTTTGGCAGTTTGACTCATACTACAAATTTACTCTAGTAAATGAAAAAAGTATTATTTTACGCAGAGAACTTAAACGTTAGTCGCTTTTTTCTATCCTTTAAAGGGCTTGTTGTTGTGGTATGGCTTTGTTAAGAAATCTCATTAAAGGAATACTAAAACAATAAATTTCGTTTTTTTACTGGTAAAAATAAAGAAGCACTGCGTTACAAAAGCCTTACTTAGCACTGCTATACTTTGTTTTTGCGCCTTGTGCTTGCTTATTTTTCCTGCGTATAAAATGATTAATTTATGGTTTCAATATTCCTAAGAATTTTTCTTTTTAGAAAAGGTTTTATAACTTGCCATTAGTGGCGTTTATTTTTCGGCTTAGGGATGGCAGTGGTATGTGGCGTGATGAAGTAGCTTACGGAACTTAGCTGGACGCAGGCTGGCCCGCAGGGCAGACAAGTACGGCTTAGTGGAGTAGCTGCTGAATAGCTGTATAAGAACGGACAGCCCGACCCTTTCTTATTTTTCATTCGTGGGCGCACACATAGGTAGCGCCCCTACGGTCGAATGAAAAATTAGAGTGGGGAAGCCCCAAGCAATTAACCAATTTTTAAATTTAAATGATCAATTAAAATGGCTAAATATTCTTTACGAATTCTAAAAATAAGTTTGCTTTGTTTGTGTATGACTTTTGCTTTTGTTGCTAATGAGCATACGACTAATGCAGAACCAGTGGTCAGTGTTAGTAATGATGGGGAAGTGTTTTTTGTGTTATCTGAGAGCACAAATATTTTTAATGCAATGGATTTGATTAAAACGATGGATCTTCGTGTGAAGGAGTTGAATGGTTTTCATGTAGAAATTGCGGCCCCTCAGTCTCGTATACCAGAGATTCAGAATTTGCTTCGTACGAAATCCTATTTGATGGCTGAATCCTCGCTTTATGAGGATCAGGTAAGAGAGCCTATAGTCACTTATTTGGAGGGGAAGATTATTGTTGCTTTGACATTTTTTAATGTGGGTGCAAAGGAGTTAGGAGATTTTACGGCCTTTATGAATGCGAATAATTTGAAGATGTCAGAAGGAGGAAAGTTGCCTTATAAGTGGGGATTAGCAAGTGCGGCTGTAGGTACAGAGGACGCTTTAGCGCAAAAATTGAAAGTCCATCCATTGGTGGCGATTGCTAAGAAAAATCAGTTAGTGGCTGAGTAATATTGAAATAGGTGTAATTGGGGTTGAGAGATTGATTTACACCTATTGTTTTTTTAGATACACTTATTAAGTGAGGGTTGACACTTACTTATTATGCCTTTTTTATGCTTATTAGCTAGCTTAGTTTTGAGATGTAAATAACCCATTATTCATCTTAAAACAGATAGCTTATGTTATATTTATTCGTTGGTTTAATTGTTGTGGTTGCGCTATTAGTAGGCGCATTGAGGTTGATCTTTTGGGAGAATCCAGAAAAAATTGCTCAAAAGCATCAAGCTGATACCTCCTCGGTATTGCTTAAAAAATATCCCGAAGCGGATGTAGAAAAATTCCGATTAAATTTCTTGCAATTAGGTTTATTGATAGCGATCAGTTTTGCGATCATGGCTTTTAACTACAAAATGGATGTGAGTGAAGCCGTAGTGCCTGAGCCTAAATATGAGATTCCTGCTATTACTTATATTCCACCTACTAAGCAGGAGCCTAAGCCTACTTTACCTCCTCCAGAAGTAGTGCCTGTGAAAAAGAAATCCTTATCTAACTTATTGAAGATTGTAGAGGATAATATTGATATCCCTGAAGATGTACCTGATGATGAAGAGGTAGTTGATATCATAGACGATGAGATTTATGATTTGATTATTCCTGATGAGAAGGCAGATGTGCCAGTTGATATTCCTGTCATAGATGATCCTGAGCCAGTAGAAGATCGCATATTTGAGTTTGTAGAGAAGATGCCAAGCTTTGAAGGAGGTGATGCTGCTTTATTAGGATTTATTTATAAGAATGTGAAGTATCCAGCTATTGCCAGAGAAAATGGGGTAGAGGGAGTAGCAGTCATCAGTTTTGTGATTGATGAAGAAGGAAAGGTAACAGATATGGAAATTATCAGAAATCCAGGTGCAGGAACAGGGGAGGAGGCTTTAAGAGTCGTGAAGATGATGCCTAATTGGTCGCCAGGAGAGCAGAGAGGAAATAAGGTAAAGGTGCGCTATAAATTGCCAATTAATTTTCAATTGGACTAATTCACTGTAAAGACTTGTTTGGAAAATTTTATTCAAGCATATATAGGAACGAATGGGGATTCGCTATCCAAAAACAATGATAAGAGAGAGTGCCTAAAATTGTTTTAAGTAGCGTCCCCTTCGTTCTTTAATTTTAAGTAGTTATACAAAAGTTTTCGAACAATATCGGATGGTTTATTTTCAACTTATACTTCGTTATTTTTCTCAGCAATAGCTCGGCTATTACCTCAAAAAATGCCTCGTCTAAGTTGAAAATAACCTCATCGGACTATGCGAAAACTTTTGCACACCTACTTATTTTGTTTCCTATCTTAATAGAAGAACAGAACCTTTTTCCTCGATTATTTGACCCTTTGTATTTTGCATTTGAATCATGAAAGCATATACTCCTTGAGGAGCCAGTTCATTTTTGTGAAAACCATCCCAGCCTATATCTGGATTAGTAGATTCGAAAACAATTTCTCCCCATCTGTTCAATATGACCATTTGATAATTATCGTAATTAGGGAACATAATAACGGGCTTGAATTCTTTATTAAGTCCATTTGGCCTAAAGGCCGTTGGTACAAAAATTCTTGAAGGCGGCGATAAGCAGACCGTATTAGAGAGGCTATTCAAGTTATTGACAGTGCTATCAGGTAAAGCTAAATCATACACGGCTTGTATACGATAGCAAACACCTTCAGGGTTTGGAGTTACATCAGAAGGTACAATATCAATATAAGTTGTTTCTGTAGGTGGAACGGTAGTAATCACGGAAGGAATCCCACCATCTACACGTAAGATGTTGTATTCAGTGATTGTACCATAGCCAATTTCGAATGGTGTCCATTCTAACTCATTATTGAGGTCAAGGCTTCCACTACCAGTAAGTAAAATTGTTTTCGCTGCTTCAGAAGTCGTAGCAGCATCACAACTATCAATAGAAGAAATTTGATAGTAATAGCTAAAATTGCTGGTGATGACATCCGTATCAATATAGCTCATTTCGCTAGTAAAGCCAGTATTGTATGACTTACCTGAATCGAGATTATTTAAGCTTTCTCCTCGATTCATATCTAAAGTTTTGATTTGTCCTTCCGTATCTAATAGCCAAGTAATATCGACATCATTATTGTCGTTGACAGTTACATTAGTGATGTAAATATATTCTGGGCCATCTTTGATTGTAACATCTACACAAGCAACATTGGAAATAGAAGATTCTCCATTTTGATTGAGTGCAGAAACAGCCAAGCAAGCAGAGTTTTGTCCATCTGCTAATTCATAACGATAAGTTAAGGTATCCGCTCCTACGCCCCCTACTAAATTAGTCCCATTCTCATCATAGATCAAATACTCTTCGATTTCGTCTAAATCCCAGCCCTCATAAGCAGACCAGTTCATGAAAATAACATTATCACAAGAATCATTATCAGCTTCTAAGAATATAGTCGTATGTCCATTGATATTCCAAGAGCCTACATTATCACAGCTATCGATAGCAGCAATCGTGTAAGTCTCTGCATTAGTATTTGGAGTAGTATTGGGACCGCTATCTGTATAAATAAATTGATTGGTGCCTGCATTATACTCTGGATCTCCATAATAAACAGTATCGATGGCTACCACTCCAGGATCTGATTGATAAATGACATAACCGTGTGTATCTGGAGAGGGAGAAGTATCGCCCCACACTATTTGTACCTGTGTATCAGATAAAACAGTGACAAAGTTGAGGTCGGGAGCTTCGGGCAAGGTGGTACAAACAACTTCAGAAGTGCCAACATTCGTACCACAAACCGCTTCTATATAATAGCAGCGATTATTAGGGCCAATGGTCAAATCCTCGTAATCATTGATTAAGGCTGCTCCAGGTGTGGAGGCTGCATCTATAGAGATTAACAGCTGGAAGGGATCCGTTGGGCTATTGGCAAAATAAATATTCCAAGCTGTAAATGCAGCACCGCAAGTACCATCAAATGTCCAACTAACGGTAGCTGTATTGTCTGTTTTATGCGCACAGTGTAAAACTGGGTTAGCAATTTGAGCACTTAAGCATGTGTATAAAATAATTCCAAGTAGAATTAATATTCCTGAC
>JAHDDN010000113.1 GCA_020629335.1 Chitinophagales bacterium
AAGTCCAAAGTTCTGGTTGGAAAGGGAATACCAACCCCATTTTTATCGAAAGACTCTTTGACATTTTTTAAGACTGCGCATTTCAGATCAAATGCAGCATCATTATCCGCACTCCAAACATAAGCTCTAAGTACAACAGCGAAATCATCTAAAGAAACTAATTTTACTTCTACATCTGATTTATTATTGGCTAATTCTTCCTCTGTTCTATTATCAATATAATTAGGATGCTTTCTTACCTCTTCTTGAATAATAGCAATAGCCTTATTTATATCGGCATCATAAGCTATCCCAAACTCTATATGTTTTCTAATTTTAGTATCTGTGATACTGCTGTTGATGATGGTTTCTTCACTAATAGTGCTATTAGGGATAACTACTCTTCGAAACTCATAATCTTTAATGATGGTATGTCTAAGGGTTATTTCTTCTACTGTCCCCTTTCTATTATTAGATATTTCTATCACATCTCCTACGCTAAAAGGCTTAAATATCAAAATGAATAAGCCTCCAATAATATTAGCGAAAGCTTTCTGTGAGGCAAAACCAATAACTGCTGCCAATACACCTGCTCCTGCAAAAAGCGCATTCCCAAGCGCATTAAAATAAGGAATCTTAATGAAGATCCACATAATCACAAAGGAGTAGACAATAAAGCTAACAGAATTTTTGAGAAATATGAAGTTAGTTGGGTTAGTATTTAGACTTTTGCTATTTCGATTAATAAGAGCGGTTAATACCTTACGAATTACATAAATACATATTGCCCCTGTTAAGAAACTCAACCCAATTAATATCGAGTAATAAACAAATTTTTCCATTTTCTCATTTTTTTAAAACGTTTTTAAGTGACCCAAAGCCAATAAAGAGTCTTGAAGTGAATCAATTAATTTTACATTTTACAGAATCAAAATTATAAAGAAACTAAGGTAATAGAAAATATTTCAAAAACCATTAAACTTATATAAAATGAAAAAAATTATTTTAGTTGTTATTCTTTTAAGTATCATACTATTAACCATAGCTTGTACTGAGCAGCCGAAGGACAAAAGGAGTTCATATGAATTAGAAGCTGAATGGGAAAACGAAGATGAATGGGAGGAAGATCTTTATGAAGAAGAGGAGGTAAACTTTTCTTTAGAGACTGATGATGAGGCTGATGATGAGGAGGAGGAGGATCTGTTTGAAGTCATTAAAGCTAATGCTAATGGAGACACTTCTCTTGCAATTGAGTACATACAATTTGCTACGGAAGATTTAGAACAAGAAGGTATGGGTTACGAAGATGAACTAGGACAAAGCTTTCAAGATGACATCAATCAATTAAGTAAATATGCCGATGCTATATCTGATGGCGATATTAATGATTCTAAACAAGTAGATAACTACTTAATTGAAACAGAGATGATTGTCGCTTATAACTATTTAAAAATCACACAATTATATTTAGAAGAAGCAGAGGAAGCTGATGCTGAATTAAGCCTAACTTATAGTATCGAAAAGATGCTCAATGCCAGTAAGATACTAGAAAATCAATCTAAAAATTCTCTAATAAAATTAATTGAAAGTGGAGAATTGCTATTAGAGAGTGAGAGCGATTGGCAAAATAACCTTCAAAAACTAATTAAGGAAACAGCAAATTGGTTAAAACAAAACAAGTCAAAATTAATCGTATAAGTTTCGTTATTGAAGATTATTCTTGTGTTTTTAAAGTTATTATAATGATAAATATTAAGATATCCTATATCATTAAGAATGGGGTCTAATGATATAAGGCTAATATTTCTCGAAATAATACTTATTTTGGCCTTTTAACATTATTTTGTGTTGTGCGTGAGGGATGGCAGCGGTATGAAGTGTTTATGTGCTTACTAATGGAGCTTAGGTAGCTGCAGGCTGGCCACGCAGTGGCAGACAAAGATGCCTTAGCGAAATAGTAAGCACATAGCTTCATAAGAGCGAACAGCCCGACCCTATGGGATTTTTAATCCCATAGGGACACGCCATTATAATTATAATGAGTTGGGTAACTATTCATCATGAATCAATTTGATTATGCATAATTATATTGAAGCTTCTGAGTTTTTATTATCGATCATCAGTAATATACCCTATGGTGTCATTGCCATAGATATGAATGCCTATATCACTATGATTAATGATACTGCTTTAGAAAACTTAAATATCAATAAAAATCCTAAAGCAGTCATTGAGACCTATATTATGGAATATTTTGAAAGAGATAATGAAATTACGACTTTATTAAATGAATGTTTAGAAGGTGGACGGAAAGAATTTAAAATTTCCGAATTAAGTTACAATGATAAATATTTGAACGTATATGCGAAGCCTATTTTAAATGGGATGCTAATTTCTTTTAATGATGTAACTGATAATAAGAAAGCTAAAGATGAGGCGACCAATGCCTTATTAAAAGGACAAGAGATAGAACGTATCCGCTTAGCTAAAGATATTCATGATGGAGTGGGGCCTTTATTGTCTACAATCAAACTAAATTTAGATAGTGTAAAGAAAGATATTATTGCGGAAGCTTCTCCTAAGACACAAAAAAAAATTGACCAGATGGAAGAACTAATAGCGAGTGTTTCATCAGATATACGAAGTATCTCTCATGACCTAATGCCAAGCGCTCTCGTAGATTTTGGTTTAGTTAAAGCTTTAGAAAATTACTGTGGAAAAATCAATAACAATACAGACTTGAATGTCAACTTCCACTATCAAGGTTTAAAAAATCGGCTCGATCAAAATATAGAATTAAACCTATATAGAATTATACAAGAATTAATGAATAATTCGATTAAATATGCCAAAGCTGAAAATATATCTGTCCATATGATAGTAACTAAAGACAAAACGCTTTTACTAACAGTTGAGGATGATGGATTAGGCTTTGATACCAAAAAATTAAAAAGATTCTCAAAAGAAGGGATTGGATTAAAAAATGTACAAACGAGGGTAGAGGCGATGAAAGGGGGTGTCAACTTAGATACTCAAATAGGAAAAGGGGTAAACTGGAATATTGAAATACCCATCCAATAAATCCACTATTATGATCAAAATAATCATAGCAGACGATCATACTATTTTTAGAGAAGGAATAGTATCCATACTTGATGATGAGGAAGACATCAAGGTATTAGCACAGGCCACTAATGGTTTAGAATTGTTAGAACAATTAAAGTCTTGTAAACCTGATATTATATTAATGGATATTTCAATGAAAGAGATGAATGGTATTGATGCGAGTATAGAAATTGCTAAGCTATATCCTAACATCAAAATACTGGTATTATCCATGCATAACGAGATAGATTATATACTGAAAGTACTTGAAGCTGGTGCTTCTGGTTATATTCTCAAAGAAAGTGGAAGCAAAGAGTTACTTCAGGCTATTAGGAGTATTCTAAGCGGGAAAACCTATCATTCTCAAGAAGTATCAACAGTACTGGTACAACATCTCAATAAGAAACGAGACCAAAAACTCAAAAAAAAAGGAATTCCACTAACTCGCCGAGAGAAAGAAGTATTACAATTGATCGCAGAAGAATATACCAATGGTGAAATAGCTGAACAATTATTCATTAGTATTAGAACGGTAGATACACATCGACGTAACTTAATTGAAAAATTAGGTGTAAAAAATACGGCTGGATTAGTAAAATACGCCATTAAGTCAGGCTTAATTGAATAAAACTAAGTAATTCTCGTACTTTTTATGCGTTTTTCTTATTTATAAAAATCCGCTTTTTTACCCTAATTATATCCTACTTAGCACTCTATATTTGTGTTAGATTTTAACACAGTTTTAAATTACTAACATGAATCATCTTCAATTATTAACAGACACCGAATTAGTTCTTGCTTACCAAAACAAGCAAAACAATATATATTTTGGAGAACTCTATAAACGCTTCAATCCAAAAATCTATCGATATTGCATGCAGTTGCTTAAAGATCAAGAAATGGCATCAGATGCAACACAAGATATCTTTTATAAAATTAGCAGTCGTTTATTAAAACTAAAATATCCTGTTACTTTTTCCAATTGGCTTTATAAAGTCGCTCATAATCACTGTATGGATCAATTGAAAAAAAGAAATTATAATTATTCCATATTAGACTATAAAATTCACGAAATCGAGAACATTGATTACGATTTTGAAACTGATAGTACCCGCGAAATACAAATCAATCAACTAAAACAATTCTTGAACACTATACCAGTTGAAGAAAAAGAATTACTAGAAGCAAAATACTTAGATAAAAAATCTATTATCGATTTAATGAGTATCTATAAGTTATCAGAAAGTGCTGTAAAAATGCGTCTATCAAGAGCTCGACAAAAAGTAAAAAAATTATTTGGAAATAATCAGTTAGTTTTCGCTCAATAATGAGTGACCCTAAGACAAAAAAAAGTCTTTGAAAAAAAGGGAATTTCTTAGTAGATTCAGTAAAGGTTATATAAAGTAGCGATTTTTCTTTAAGAGTTTAAATTGGGAACATAATAGGAAGGTGGTCATTGCGTTACCTTCCTATTTCTCAAATCAACCAAAATAATCTCTATGAAAAAAATACTATTTCCAACAGAGTTTTCCTCACATGCCGCTGAGGTTTTCAACTTTGCTTCCGCAATAGCTTCTAATATCGAAGCAGAAATGATCATTGTTCATGCTTATGGAAGACCAGATCTAAAGCACGCAGCAGATTCTATCAATGATATTGTATTAGAAACCAAACTCAAAAAGGCAGAAATCAAAATGAAAGAATTTGAGAATATCGAATCTTTTAAAAGTAAAAATGTTAAAACAAGCTATCGTGTAAGAATAGGATTTCCAGCTGATACCGTTTTAGATATTGCGAATGATGATAAGGTAGATTTAATCGTTTTAGGAATGACTGGTAAAGCAGATACTATCGACAAACTTTTTGGTACCACTTCCTTACATATTCTCCAAGAAGCAAAATGTCCTGTTTTGTTGATTCCAGCAAATGCCGAATTCACTGGTATTGAAAATATTGTGTTTACAACTAACTTCGAATTTTCCGCCATTAAAGGAATCGATTATTTAAAAAAATGGAGAGATCTTCTAAATGCAAGCTTACACTGTATTCACATTGCTCAGGATGAAGAATTTGCTGAAGAAGCAATCAAAAAATTAGAGACTCTAAAAAACACTTATGAAAACGATTTAGAAATAGATTTCGATATGTTCATGGGCGATTTTGAAGAAGAAATTGAATTCTTCGCAGAAGATAAAAAAGCAGATATTATCGCGATGTGGGACAACAAAAAAGGCTTTTTTAAAAGGCTTATAGAAACAAACAAAATCAATAAAATTGCGCAGCAAATATCTACTCCCCTACTCGTCATTAGAGATGTCAATTACCAAAACGCTTAAAACACCTTATTAGATAAGTTGGGTAGCAAAGGATTGATCAAATTAAATTAATCTCTTTACCGATAGAGATTGCCCCATAAGGGCGGAGGCCTGACATTTGTTAGGCCTCTTTTTTTTAGGGCGTGCCCCTTCGGGTCGGGCTGTCCGCTCTCATGCGGCTATGTGTCTGCTACTACGCTAAGGTCCGTTTGTCTGCCACTTCGTGGCCAGCCTGCACGTACCTAAGCTTCGTAAGCAGCCCCATGACGCCACATACCGCTTCCATCCCTCACGCACAATAAATTAATCAATAAAATTTAGCCTAAAAAGGTGACATAAATACAAAAAAGAGTCTTTGAAATAATAAAAAATTCAGAAGCGATATTTTGGAGCAATAGATACCGATTTTCAAATTAAACTTACTTACTAGAGTTCAGTGAGCATTTAATGGAAGATGGCAGTTATGCCATCTTCCTATTTCCCATACGATAAAATGACTTAGGTAACAAAAGATTTATCAAATTAATTAAATCACCTTGCCGATAGAGATTGCCTGTAAAGGCGGAGGTCTAACAAATGTTAGACCTCTTTTTTGGAGTATCGGGTATACTATTAGACAAAAACGAAAATACTGGGGCGTAGTCATAGACTATATCCTCACAAAGTAATAGCAATGTTAACTAAAAGAAAATTATCAATGAAGAATACATATTTTGATCTAATCAATCAGAGTTATTATTTTCCACAAGAGGGCTTTGATCTTAATAATGGTTATCTCACTTTTCATGGTATATCATTAAAATACCTGATAGATAAATATGGCACCCCATTCAAACTTGTCTATCTTCCTCGCATTGGAGAACAAATTCGAAAAGCTAGGAATTTATTTAATAGAGCTATCAAAAAAAATGCGTACAATGGCCAATATCATTACTGTTATTGTACAAAATGTTGTCATTTTTCTCATGTAGTGAAATCAGTTCTTCGTGAAAATGTACATTTAGAAACATCCTCTTCTTTTGATATTGACCTAATTTTTAACCTCTTAAATAAAGGAGAACTAAACAAAAACACTATTGTTGTCCACAATGGTTATAAGACAGATGATTATCTAAAAAAGATTGTTCAATTAAATCAGGCTGGATTTAAAAACTCCATTTTGGTCTTAGATTCAAAAACAGAAATTCAGCGAGTAAAAAAGTATGCCTCTGAATATAAAGGAAAGCTTAAAATTGGAATTCGCATTGCAATTGATGAAGAGCCTCAGTCAGCTTATTATACTTCTAGATTAGGAATTCGCCCTACTGAGATCATAAGTTTTTATGAAAATGAAATCAAGGGGAACGATAATCTGAGCTTAAAAATGGTACATTTTTTCATTGATTCAGGAATTAAAGATAATGTGTATTATTGGGGAGAGTTTCAAAAGGCACTTAACTTATTTGTTCAATTGAAACAAGCTTGTCCTGATATAAAAGCATTAAATCTTGGAGGTGGATTTCCAATTCGTAATAATTTAGGATTTGACTATGATTACGAGTACATGATTAATGAAATAGTGAGTAATATTAAAGCTACTTGTATGAAAGCCAAAATAGAAGAACCTGATATCTTCACAGAATTCGGAAAATTCACAGTAGGAGAAAGTGGTGCAATTATATTTAAAGTACTAGAGCAAAAGCATCAAAATGACAGAGAGGTATGGTATATGGTTGATAATAGCCTTATGAATACGATTCCTGATGCCTGGTCAATTCTTGAAAAATTTATTTTACTCCCGGTCAATAAATGGAATAATGAATATACCAAAGTTAATATTGGTGGGATAAGTTGTGATCATTCAGATTATTATAATTCTGAGGATTTTAATCAACAGCTATTTCTACCAAAATTTGATAATCAAGATGAAGAGCCTTTATTTATTGGCTTCTTCCACACAGGTGCGTATCAAGACTCTATAAGCGGATATGGTGGTATAAAACACTGTCTTATACCCGCTCCCAAGCTTATTATTATTGATAGGGATGAGACTGGAAATTTTGTCGATTATATATATCGAAATGAACAGACAGTTAATGATATGTTATCTATTTTAGGATATAATGAGTAGAAAATAACAAAGCACCTCATTAACAAATTTTATAATCATATAACAAACTAAAATGCTACATCCGCATACCGAAGTAAAATTTTTAAATGATGATAAAGGCTATGGTGTAATCGCAACACAAGATATCCCTAAAGGAACAATAATTTGGGTACAAGATTCTTTAGACAGGGTATTTACTCCAAAACAATATGAAGCCTTTACTCCAATATATAAGAACATACTAGATACCTACACATTTAGAAATAATAAGGGCAGTTTTATACTCTGTTGGGATAACGGAAGATTTGTGAATCATAGCTTTAAATCCAATTGTCTTAGCACTGCTTACGATTTTGAAATTGCCATTAAGGATATCCCAACAGGCACAGAACTAACTGACGACTATGGGTACTTAAATATTTCAGAACCATTTAAAGGAATTGACGAAGGAACTAAACGAAAATATGTATATCCTGATGACTTAAAAAAGTATTATAAAATTTGGGATAAGCAATTAATTAGTGCATTCAAGTACCTATTAGATGTTCCTCAAGATTTAAAATCTCTTATTCCAACTAATACATGGAAAGTTGCAAGTAAGATTGCACAAGGGCAAATGGAGATGAAATCTATTCTTTCACTGTATTATGAAGAAATAACATGAAAACATTTGGAGAAATCCCACTAGAATATGCAACATTCGAAGAAGCTGAAATAATTCTCCAATCTATTCCTTATGACGGTACAAGTACCTGGATTAAAGGAGCTGATAAAGGATTTGATGCATTCTTAAACGCTGCTAAAAATATGGAACTGTATGATATCGAAACTGAATTTGAGGTATATTACAAAGGCATTCATATACCTAATGAATGGTCTGGATTTAATAGTCCAGAACAAATGTTTAGTGAAGTTTATGCAAAAACTCAAAAGCTGCTTAACACAGGTAAGTTTTTGACTTTTTTTGGGGGAGAACACTCTATCAGTATTGGAATTATCAAAGCCTTCTATGAGAAGTATGAAAACCTCACGGTCTTACAACTAGATGCTCATGCTGACCTTCGCCCAAGCTATCAAGGTACTTCTTATAATCACGCCTGTGCACTTTATGATGCCAGCCAGAATACGAATCTAATTCAAGTAGGTATCCGAAGTATGGATATATCTGAGAGAAAGCATATGGATATATATAAAGTCTACTTTGGCGATGAGATAAGTTATTCTAATGATTGGATTAACTTTTCGCTAGCACAAATGACGGATCAAGTATACATTACCATCGATTTGGATGTTCTAGATCCAGCAATTATGCCTGCGACAGGCACTCCCGAACCAGGAGGAATGAATTGGTATACTTTGACCAACTATCTAATGACTGTTTTCGAAAATAAAAATGTAGTAGGGTTTGATATTGTTGAGTTAGCTCCTATAGAGGGTTTACATGCTCCACAATTCTTAGCGGCCAAGTTATATTATAAAATGTTATCTTATAAATTCATGTAAATGAAAAAAGGAAAAATATCACAATTCATTGTAGAACACTACAAGCATTTTAATGCTGCTGCTCTTGTTGATGCAGCTAAAGAATATGAGTCTCAGATCAATAGAGGTAATAAAATGATGATCACTATTGCTGGAGCTATGAGTACTGCTGAGTTAGGAAAATCGCTAGCCGAAATGATACGTCAAGATAAAGTACATATTATAACTTGTACTGGTGCAAATCTTGAGGAAGATGTATTCAATTTGGTAGCACATAATCATTATAAGAGAATTCCAAACTATCGTGATTTATCTCCTGAACAAGAAAAAAATCTTCTTGACAATCACTTTAATCGTGTAACAGATACCTGTATCCCTGAAGCAGAAGCAATGCGAGCAATTGAAGAGCATTTATATATTGCATGGAAAGATGCCGATGATAAAGGCGAGAGTTACTTTCCACATCAATATTTTTATAAAATTTTATTGAGTGGAGAATTAGAGAACAAATATCAAATTAATCCTGACGATAGCTGGGTTTTAGCTGCTGCTAAAAAGAACATTCCTATCATTGTACCAGGATGGGAGGACTCGACTTGTGGAAACTTTTTTGCCTCTTATTGCATCAAAAAGGAGCTAATTCCAAGCACCCTTAAATCAGGTATTCAATATATGATGCTATTATCCAAATGGTACCGAGAAAACACAAAAGATAATTCAATTGGATTCTTTCAAATTGGCGGTGGCATTGCTGGCGACTTTCCTATATGCGTAGTTCCTATGCTACATCAAGACCTTGAGTTAGACAATATTCATATGTGGTCCTACTTCTGTCAAATCAGTGACAGTACAACAAGCTTTGGTTCGTACTCTGGAGCTGCTCCTAATGAAAAAATTACCTGGGGTAAATTGCTTCCCGAAACACCCAAATTCGTCATTGAATCAGATGCAACGATAGTGGCTCCATTGATATTTGCTTATGTTCTTAATTGGTAAAAATATAAAGGTGATGAAAAAAATTTATAGCATAAAAGAAATACAAGTTTTCAAAGAATTGCTCATCAAAATGAAAAATTTAGAAGAAGCTCAAATTGAAAATATCAATCAAAAAATAATAGAAATTACCGAAAATGGTAAGGATGAAAACAATCTAGATAACTCTTCTTACTCTATGCAAATTGACGACTTACTATATACTAAAAGTCGTCTAAAAACACATTTAAATCAAATTGCTAATGCCTTGAAAAGAATCGAACATAATTGTTATGGAATTTGTGTAGAAACAGGCAAATTAATTCCAAAAGAAAGACTTTTAGCTATACCAACCACTAGCTTAAGTATAGAAGGTAAACTTTTAAGAGAAAAGAAAAAATGAATTGAGTGCATGACATATTAGGTGCATAGTGATTTCAGAGATTGAGAAACCTGATCTTACAGAATGAGGTTTCACCTGATTTGTCATGCACTCAAATGAATTAAAAACCTTAACATGAAATTTATAAAAAAATTCAAAGACGAATTCACTCGAAGTGATTCAAAAAGAAAGATAAAAAAATTAAAAAAACTAAAGAAGTTGCAACCAATTAAAAGGATTAATAAAAAATATTATTCCCAATATTTAAATGAAGAGGAATGAAAAATAAAACCATAAAAAAAGAGGGTATAATAGACTTGAAAATAATAAAGAGTAGTAATAGAAAAATAACCACCGTAAGGCAGTTAAAACGAAAGTACGATAATCTACCGCTAAATTTTTTATTTGGAATTGATGATGAAATTGATTATCAATGTCCAATTATTGACGAATATATAGAAAAAATAGAATCGTGTCGTGAGTCTTTACTTAAAGCAAAACGTGCTAGAACATTAGAAAGTAAAAACACTCACCTACTTAAAGCTATATATTCTATCGAAAATATAGATATAGTGCTTGATACAACAACCAGAGATAACTTTGTCAAGTTAAGAAAATACGCCAACCAATGGAAGAGCTTTTCAATCAAATTATTGAATGCGTCTAAAACGCCTGAAAAGTTCATGATAAAATAATTATATGAGTGCATGACATATTAGGTGTATAGTCATTTCAGGGATTGCAGAACCTGATCTTACAGAATTAGGTTTCACCTGATTTGTCACGCACTCTAATTATATTGTGCCAATGCATTCTCCATTAGAATTTCGCCTATGAATACAGTCAATCAACAAATCTTAAATTATTTAACTCGCTACTTCAACAAACCCAAATGTAAAATCCGACTACCAGACTGAGCTATTGGATCTATACTTTTACCAATCACTATACCATCTTCTGGTGCATAATAACTTTTAATTACATTCCCAAAAATGGTTTGGATTTCTGCAATTTTATCACCCTTTTTCACTAAATCAGTTAAGCCTGGATATACCCTCAAAATCCCTCCTCGATCAGAGTATAGCCAATAAGATGATTGACAAAGTGTCGTAGGGCTTTCTGGTGGATCAATATCTTCTTCTACCATACCCAAATGACTTAAAAAATTGTGTATACCCGTTAAGCCTGAACGAATCATTCCCTTTTGAAATTTATTGGGATCACCAACTTCAAGGGTAATCGCCTTAATCCCCAACTCATTTACGGCCCCTCTTAAAGTACCATCCGATGGTGGATTATGAACAATGATTTGAGCATTTTGTAATTTAGCCATTTGAGCTGTTATATCATCGCTCATATCAGCTCTAATATAGTAGGAATTAATTCGCCCAAAGCTAGCAGTATGTAAGTCTATTAAATAATCAAAATATTGGGCGATACGATCAACTATGCGATAAGCATAGACTTCACTTACATTTCCATTGGCTTTGCCTGGCATGATGTGATTCAAATCTACATTATCATTAAATCGCCTTCGCTTACGATGAAGCCCAGGTACATTTAAAACGGGGACCCCCACTAAGGTTCCTTTTAGTTTTAGCGGATCTATCTCCTTGAAAAGCCGCTGAATGACAGGAATTCCATTTAGTTCATTGCCATGAATCGCAGCAGTTAAACCAACCACTGGCCCCTCCTCATTACCCTTAGCAATAATGATAGGCACATAGATCGGCATCCCTAATCCATCAGAAATAAGATGTAACCAATATTGACTAATTTTATTTTCTGGTGCTAATTCTACTGCTAGCTTTTTAATTACTTTTACGTGTTCATAAATGTTTCCACTTATCGCATCGCTTCCTTGATATAATTCCATATATTATCACTTACTTGTTTAACAATTGGTCGGCCTGTTTGCTCAGCGGCTTGAGGTAATCCTCCTACACTCAGCGTATTAATTTCTGACAAAACCCTTTTGCCATCATCTCCTACTAATGTATCATACCCATATAATACAATACCAGACTTTAAGAGTTTATCTTTGATTCGATCATTAATTGCAATTTCATCAGTATCAGCTTTTGACGCTACAGACGTCCCTCCTTGAGCTACATTGCAAAGCCAGCTTCCATCGGCAGGTAATCTTAAAGAAGCGGCTAATATCTCGCCATTTGCTACGATGATACGCTTATCTCCTTGGCCTACATTTTGGAGATATTTCATTCCCAGATAACCGCCATTTTTAAATTCTCTTTCTATTTGACGAGTATAAGAAGATAAAGGAAGTAAATCTTCTCCATCATCTACCTTGCCATCTATTATTTTGATGACTCCTTTTCCGCCATAGTTTTCTAAAGGCTTAAGTACAATAGGGTATTGATGCCTAAATTCATCTAAGCTTTCCCAATCTTGGCATAAACGCATTGGTGGGCATACTTCAGGAAAATTAAGCAGGTACTCTTTCGAGCTAGTCTGTATAATACCAATAGGATTATTAACTATCAAGTTTTGTGGAAAATGCTCTGTCAAAAAGTAGAAAAAATCCCGCTTAATAGGACGCGGCAATCTAAGTAAGATGGCGCCATAATCATATAAAGATGCCAGTTTCGTTTGCTTGAAATGATTTCCTTCAGCACTAAACTCAAAACTATTTTTAATTCTGCTAACATAAAGTTGGGGATCAACCCAATCATAAAAAAAATGTCTATTTTCTCTATTAGCTCTCGTTGCAACATCTACATAATCACATAATGGATGTGCATTCATTGTCCTAGCTAATGCATAAAGAGAATTCTCTGCACTATGAGCACTATGATCTGTCAGAATCAACAATTTTATTTTTTTCATTTCTTTTATTGATTATATAGTCCACCAGAGATGGACTATAACTATTGATCTAATAATATCTCTTGAATGAGTTTATCATCATCATTTAGGGATTTAAAAAGCCTCATTTTAAATCGCCCTTTTTGGTTCATCAATTGCTTGGCCATATTGTCTATAGCAATCATAGAGAGGACAGTTTGAATATAAGCTTCTATCAAATCATCTAAGCCTAATCCTAACTTATTAAAATCCCTTCTATCAGTTAAAAGCAAACGATTAGTATCGCTTCCAAAACTCCCATCTTCATTTTT
>JAHDDN010000114.1 GCA_020629335.1 Chitinophagales bacterium
TTTAATGCAAGTTCGGAATTTATTCCCAAAATTTATTTTGATGCGTTTGCCCTATATTTTACAAGTTCAGTGTCATTTTTAGACTTTAATTTAGTATATTGCCGTAATAAGTACTGATTAGAAAATAACTTCCACATTTAGAAACTAATCTTTTGCACCAATACTTCGTTGAAAAGCCTTGCCGATGCGCTGCATCGACTGCATTTTTCGCCTTGTCTTGGTACAAAATATTTAGCTTCAAATGCCAATTTTATTTTTTAATTAGTACTTAGTATAAAAAATAATAAGGAAGCTTGACTTCTACGAACATATATACTTTGCTAGATTAGCAAAGACCTTTTATTACCTATTAACTAACAGATGTATCAGCTTGACTGTTGATCAAGGGAAATTTAATCAAATTCAATATATCGAGTACGAGGGGGAGCAAAATTGTTTGGTTTTGTTCGAGTACTTGAACAGGTTATAATTATTGACCAATCATTAAAATTAATAAGCTTTTAAACACTCAAATAAGTTATCAAAAAACGGGGCGCTTAGGCTGCCTGCTAAAAATATTCTAAACTGTGAAAGCTGTGATGCTTTTACTCGACTTATGGATTAAGAATGTGAAATTGCTTAGACAAAGGATTTTTTATTTATTGCCTGCATTGATGATACCTTGCTTAAGCTAAGGTATGAAGTATTATAATATTCCAGATCACCTTCCTTTTTTAGCTGATTCTATATAAATATTAACACTATGGGTTGCGGAGCAGCTTGCGGCACTTGTTCTACAAGTGGTGGGTGTGGAGGTGGATGTAAAACAGGCGGTTGTAATCGCCTGAATGTGTATGACTGGTTATCAGATATTACCCTTACCGCCGAACAGCAAAAATTCAATATCATAGAAGTGAGCTTCAAAAATGGCGCTCGAAAAGGCTTCTATCGAAATAGAAATCATATCAATTGTGTCACTGGTGATATGGTGGTCGTAGAATCACATACTGGTGGCTATGACACTGGAAGAGTCAGCTTAATGGGCGAATTAGTACGCCTACAGATGCTCAAGAAGAAAGTGGCTGAAGATAGCGATAGAGTGATGAATATCATTCGCTTGGCAGGAGAGCGAGATATGGAACGCTTTGAGGAAGCCAAACTCATGGAGCATCATACGATGCTGCAAGCCCGAATTATTGCCCGTCATTTGGCTTTAGAGATGAAAATCGGGGATGTAGAGTATCAAGGCGATAATCGTAAGGCGACTTTTTATTATACGGCAGAAGGCCGTGTCGATTTCCGTGAATTGATTAAGCTTTTTGCACGTGAATTTAGAGTAAAGATCGAAATGCGTCAGATTGGCTCCCGCCAAGAAGCAGGACGTATTGGGGGCATTGGCTCCTGTGGTAGAGAGCTATGCTGCTCTACTTGGTTAACTCAGTTTTCTTCTGTTTCAACGATGGCAGCCCGCTATCAAAATTTAGCCATCAATCAATCTAAACTTTCTGGTCAATGTGGTCGACTCAAATGCTGTCTAAACTATGAGTTAGATTCCTATTTAGACGCCCTCAAAGACTTCCCTGATGATGCCAATACGCTATTCAGCGTCAAGGGGGAAAATCACCTCATCAAAACAGATATTTTCAAAAGAAAAATGTGGTATCGACTTCCGAAAGGTAATACACCAATCGTTTTGAGCGTTGAAAAGGTCAAAGAGGTGATCGCCATGAATAAAAGAGGCGAAAGGCCAGAAGATCTCAAAGATATTTACTTTGAAGAACTCGAGCTACCAAGCCCTGAGGAACTCTTGGAAAATAAGGTGGAAGACTTCGTGGATGCCAATTTATCTGTAGACATATTGGAGCAAAAAGCGCGTAGAGATAAGCGTAGACAGAAACGTAAGAGAAATCAAGAGAAAAGAAGAAATCAAGCAAGAGAAAACAGACGTTCTGGGAATAAAGAGGGAAAGGAAGCTAAGAAGTCTACTGATAGAGAAAAGAAAGAGCATCATAAAAAGGATCGCAATAAAAAGCGCTATTCCAATGATAAAAAAGACCCTAAAAATCGCTCTAATAATGAACGAAATAAGGATCATAAATCCAATCATGATAGAAGGCATAAAGACCATCAGAAAATGAATGATAAGTCTAATAAGCCCGCCAATCCAACGTCCGTAAGGCCTAAAGATCAATCTAAACCTGAAACTAATACAAAACCGAATCAGGGCGATCAAAATAAAAATCAAGGAGAACGTAAAAATCAATCTCGTAATAGAAATAGAAACCGCAATCGAAATAGAAACAATCGTCCCAATAAATCCCAAAAAGGCGATAATCCTAACCCAAAAAAAGATTCGAGTAATGAATAGAGTTTTTGTTATTTTGCTTTTAATTATTTCATTTAGCAGTTGTAATCAAAATATCGTATTTGAAGATATGCACGATATAAAAGATGCTCTTTGGACCTATGATGATGTAGCCAAATTTGAAAGCAATATCGTGGATACCTCTGCTCGCTATAATATCTACTTTAATGTTCGTCATACTAACCAATACCCCAATATGAATCTGTGGGTATTCATCAAGACCTACTACCCTTCTGGTAGAGTCATGGAGGATAAAGTGGAGATTCCTTTAGCCAGCAAAGAAGGCCAATGGTATGGCAGCGGATTAAGTGATATTATTAGCGGGCAAGTCATGATGCAACAAAATGCCAAGTTTCCAGAAAAAGGGAAATATAAATTTGAAATTGCCCAGTATATGCGCCATGACCCTATCAAAGAGATTATGGATATCGGCCTGACTCTCGAAAAAGTAAGTGATTAATTAAGCAAAATGATCTAAGCGTGGAGAAGAAGTACGAAGCGGATCTTGATTGAGAAGCTTCGTCATGCTATAATATAATTCAGGTAAAATTTTCTTAAAATACGCAGGACGCTCAAAAAAAGTCTCTAAAGAAACAGAGAAAAATTCCATCAAATTTGTGCCACCATAATTACGAATCACTTGATTCTCCCCTGCACGAATCACCTTCATTTTTTTAAAGGCTAAATGACGCCAAGTATACCAATCTTCTGAACGGAAAAATTTCGATATACTCAAGCGGGAAAAATTCTCTAAACTCAAACAATGACCAAATTCATGTATCGCTATATTAACGGCATCGTCTTCTATTAAAAAACCCTCCACTACCGTCGGCCAAACCAATTTAACCAACCTCCTTCTTGGACTCACATGCCCACCTAATTCTGCATCTATACCAGGGTAAGTATAAGGACGAGGTACAAGCAATATCTTTTTATACTCCTTCAGCGTATAAGATCTCAAACCAAAAGTAATCTGAATAAAGGCGCTTGAAATAATCACTTTCATCTGCTCATCCACCTTCATTCCAAGCTCCGCTTTAAACTTCACCGACAGAATAAATCGCCTCAATCGACGTAAAAATCGCTGCCTATTTTGCGCATCTAATTGCCTGAAATATTCGCTATACTGATCTAATATCGCTGCATACTCCTCTTCATAAGGAGACCCAAATATACTATCCCAAATACCTTTAATTAAACTCATACCCCAAGTTCGTAAATTAATGCATTAAATCAATTATTTCTTCTATTTATTTTTAGGGCGCACCCAAGCGCTCGCCAACCTAAACACTCAGCCTCAACCCAATTAATCATTAAACATTACGCATTATGCATTCCCCAAAGGCGCTTGGTCGGGCTATCCGCTCTTATGCGGCTATTCGGCAGCTACTACGCTAAGCGCTGCTTGTCTGCTAAAGCCAGCCATCGCATCGCTAAGCTTCGTAAGCTCCCTCATCACGCCACATACCACTCCTATCCCTTGCGCAATAATATCAATTGTTTAATTTAATAGGCTGTTTTTTAAATAATAAATAAACAAAAAGACTATTTATTAAATAAATCTCACTATTAATTGCTTTTCGACTTAACAAATGCTAACTTCCGTTAGAGATAACCAATAATATGCTTACAAAAATCAAACATATAAATTCACTTATCAAGGAGGGGAAGCATACCATCGCTTTGTCTGAATTAATTCCACTTCGAGAGACAATAGAAAAAGGAAGTGTAGAATACGGTTTGGTACTTCAATTATTCGGCTCCTTATATTACTATTATGCCGAATTTACGATCTCAATGGAATTCTCACAATCAGCGATAGAAGTATTCAAACAACACCAACAAAAAGATCATATAGATAAAACGCAATATACTATCTCCCTAATTTACATCAAATTACAAAAATATGAAGAAGCCCTTAAAGTCTTAAACCGACTACTAAATGATCCTTCTATCAAAACGGAATTCAGATGGCATATTTTACTACGAAAAGCAGACATCTATCGACTATTAGAGCAATTAAATAAAGCTCAAGCTTTGTATGACCAACTCCTAACTGAAACAGCTTCAGACGCCTCTACCTACACTCGAGTACTCATCAATTCTGCGATTAACTTATTTAAATCTAATCAAAAAGAAATGGCTAAAGAGTATTTCTTAAAAGCCATTAAATTATCTAAGGAATTGAAGCAAGCACGACTAATACTTTATTCCAATATGAATTATGCCTCTTATTTAGCAGAAATGAATGAATCGGATAAAGCATTAGATCTATTACTTCAATGCTTAGAAATTACAAAAGAAAATAATAATAAAATTAGCATTAAAAATATTTCTACGAATATTGCGATGATTTATGAACAAAAAAATCAAATTTTAAAAGCCAATAAGTATAGAAAATTAGCCAATGCTATTCAATTAGAATTAAAAAAAGAGAAAGTAAAATTTGAGAACCATCTAAAAACGTAACTATTCAGCAAGTAAGCGCTTGAACTAATTGATTGCTTTTGGAATGAATTACTTGTATTTTAGAGCGAAATTTAGCACTTAAAATGTCTGCAAAAATCAAACAAATAGAATCGCTTATTAGGGAAGGCAAGCATACTGTTGCTTTGTCTAAATCTATTGCTTTACGAAACACCTTAGAAAAAGGGAGTATTGAATATGGACAAGTCTTGAATCTACTAGGCTCTCTATATTATTACTACGCCGAATTTTCCATTTCGATAAACTTCTTTAAATCTGCCCTTGAAGTATTTAAGCAACATAATGCCAATGAAAAAAAAATAAAAGTAGAAGTCAATATGGCATTAATTTATGCCCAAATTAAAGAATATGATCAAGCGCTAATTCTAATAAATCAAATACTCGAATATCCTTCAATTGAGAATCAAGTCAAGTGGAGTACCTCATTAAGAAAAGCGGATATTTACCATTTATTACATCAAAGCGAAGAAGCTCGAAAATTTTATGACGAACTCTTATCAGAAGTACCTATAGAACACCCTTTCTACATCCAAGTACTAATTAATTCCGCTATTAATTTCAGTATCATACAAAAAAAAGACGCTGCCGAAAAACAATTCTCAAAGGCTATTGAATTATCTACAAAATTGAAACAGCCTCGCTTATTAATGTATTCCAATATGAACTATGCCTCCTTTTTGGCTGAAAATAATGAGGAGGACAAAGCCTTGAAAATACTACATGAGTGTTTAGAGGTGGTAAAAGAAAATAATGTCAAAATCAGCATTAGAAATATATCTATCAATTTAGCCAATATTTATGAATCCAAAAATCAATTACAAGAAGCGAATAAGCACAAACAACTTGCCCAGTCTATTGATTTAGAATTAGAAAAAGAAAGAGTGAATTTCAAAAAGTATTTACTCAATTAATATACTGAACTCATTTAATTCAATTGATCGATAAAATCATTCGCTTTTGTTATTAAGCCCGTTCGCTTTTCATCACTCATTTTATCCAAATTTTTGAGTAACATTCCTAAACGGGGCTGACTACTAAAAAATAATCTGTGTTGATGCATAAAGCGCCAAAATAGGGCATCCCATATATCTTGCCACTCTCCTTTCGGATAATTACTCATTTTCTTCAAATAATTACTTCCACTGATATAAGGCTTAGTTGACATTAGCCCTCCATCAGCAAACTGACTCATACCATAAACATTAGGCACCATTACCCAATCATAAGCATCAATAAATAACTCCATAAACCAACGATAAACTTCATCAGGATCTATTTCACACAACAACATAAAGTTACCCAATACCATCAAGCGTTCAATGTGATGACAATAGCCTGTTTTAAGCACTTTTTTAATCGTTATATCAACTGGTGGTATACCTGTTGTAGCGGTATAAAATGCCTTGGGTATTTTTCGTTTAAAGCCCCAAAAGTTCCTAGTTCTTTCTTCACTTCCTTTGACCTCATAGACTCCTCTAATAAACTCTCGCCATCCAATAATCTGACGAATAAATCCCTCTGAAGAATTAATAGGAATATCATTCCTTGATAGATACTTCATACATTCATCAATAATCAATTGAGGAGTCAACAAGCCTACATTTAACATGGGAGTTAAGACACTGTGATTTAAAATACTATGCTCGGCTACAATCGCATCTTCATAGGGACCAAACTCTAAAAAACGTTGCTCAAAAAAATCCTTTAGCCACTTACGGCTATTCTCGAAATTAGTTGGATAAAGTGCATAGGTTGTCAACTCACCTAAATGATTCGAAAAATGATCTGCAACATACTTTCTAGCTTCTTCATAATACTCATCTGTTGAGGGATAATGAATGGAAGGAGGTATCTTATTCTTTGGATATTTTTTTCTATTCTCTATATCATAGGTCCACTTACCTCCCATTGGCTGACCATCTTCTTCTAATAATAAATTAAACTTCTGTCGCTCCTTTTTATAAAAACTCGTTTGATAAAATTTCTTTTTATCCGTTCTAAAAAACGAACTTAGGTCCTCTGGAGAATTTAAAAATAAAGGAGAGTCATGGAGCGTAAGCTTTACCCCTCCCCTTTTAGCTGCGGCAATAATTCGTTGACTCAACCAATTATCTGTAGGATCAATACAATGTATTTCTTTAACTCCCTGATTAGCTAATTCTGCTATCAAATGCCTTATATCTGATCTTTCCTCAATGGCATTGACATAATCAACTTCCACTCCTTTCGATTGTAAAAAAGCCTCGTAAGCCTTCATACTTGCTCTATGAAAAGCTATCTTCTGTTGGTGAAAAGGATACTGCTTGAAAAACAGATATTCTTCGACTAAATAAACAGGATAATTATTACTAGGAATAGGACTAACTTCAAAAAGTTGATGCGGAAATATTATATTAACGACATTCATTTTTAGCATTTTTATTTCTTCTACATCTTTCGCTACAGTATTTTACTTCCTCCCATACTTTAGCCCATTTTTTTCGCCAAGTGAAAGGAAGATTACAGACGATACAAATCTTTTGTGGGAGATGCTGTTTTTTCATAAAACTTTAAAATGAGTTCAATTAAAATTTAGGCAATTCACTCACACGTGCATAAGGGAAAGCACCTATTTTTTGCAAACTATAATAAGTATTCAATCCGCTAATTCCTACATTTTGGATACTGGCTAAATTGATATATCCTTCTTTACTAACAGCTTGATCTGGTAATATTAAATGTTGTATCTCCCCTACTATCATTAGCGTATTATTCGCCTTAATTGGGATTTCCTCTAAGAATTTCATCCCTAATTGAATTTGACTTTCCTTAACAAAAGGCGCCTTAAATCCATCAATATATTCTGTTGTCAATCCACAAGTATCAAACTCTGATTCTTCTACTGAAAATTTGGCCGAAGTATAATGTGCCTGCTCAATAAAAGATTCGTGTATATGATTGATCGTATATAAGCCAGTCGACTGAATGTTATTATAGGTATGTCTCGGTACGTCAGTTGTAGGGCGCATAATAAAGGCGATCATCGCAGGATTACTACCCAAATGTACAATAGAGCTAAAGATAGCTAAATTTGTCTGTCCTGCCTCTGATATAGTCCCAATTAGATTAGCAGGCTTAATACCTGTAATAGAATTAATAATATTGAGTCGCTTTATTTTTTCTAACTGCTTTATATCCTCTTTCGTTAAATGCATTACTTTGATTTTATACTCTTAAAGTCGACATACCTCCATCGACATGCAATATTTGCCCACTCATCCAAGTGGATTCTTCTGATAATAAAAAAGCGGCCATATTGGCGATGTCTGCCGCTTGTCCAATCTTTCGCAATGGGTGTCGTTGCGCATTAGCTTGCTTCTTTTCTTCGCTACTTAAGAGTTTAGCCGCTAAAGGCGTATCTGTCAATGAAGGAGCAATACAATTAACCCTCACTTTGGGAGCCAGTTCTGCCGCTAAAGATTTGGTCAGTCCTTCTATTGCGCCCTTAGAAGTGGCGACCTGTGTATGAAAATTAAAACCCATTTGCACAGCCACCGTAGAAAAGAAGACTACAGAAGCTCCATCACCAGCTTTTAGTGCTTTTAAAGCCGCTTGCATAACTTTCACAGCGCCCACTACTTGCAATTCAAAATCCGCCTTAAAATCAGCAGCTTTAATCTTAGCAAATGGCTTCAAATTAATACTTCCTGGACAGTACACCAAGCCATCTAATTCAGCAGGAATAAAACTTAAATCAGGCGTTTCTTCCATCACATCTAAATGATAAAAATTGGCATTGGGAGAATGCGCTTCTATTAGTTTTTTTTGATAGGTTCCGTATACTTGATGGCCTTGATCTAATAACTTTTGAGTCAGGGCTTCCCCTATTCCCGAAGAAGCACCAATAATGAGATAGTTTTTCATATCCTATTAATGCTAAAAGAAGGAAATTGTTTAAGGAAGGAGTCGTTCTTTTTTAGGAGGGCGCATCCCTGCGATCGCAAAAGCAAGTGCCCAGCACGAATCAAATTAATCATTAAACATTACGCATTAATCATTCGCCGAAGGCGCAGGGTCGGGCTATCCGCTATTATGTGGCTATGTGTCTGCTACTCCACTAAGCTGTACTTGTCTGCCCTTTCAGGGCCAGCCTGCGTCCAGCTAAGTTCCATAAGCAGCCCCATGGACGCCACATACCGCTCCTATCCCTTGCACAATTTTTGGGTAGTGGGTAAAAACGATGAAATGACATATCTTATTCTTAAGGGCGATCCATCTTAATAAATCAGCAATTTATTCGTAAAGTGATATGTCATTTCTTTCTCTGAAAAAGCAAGAAATGACATATCACCAAGTCCTACAACTACCTTAATCATAAGGTAATTGCTTTGGCTCGATAAGATATGTCATTTCAGAAAGTCACAAGCGAGACGCTTGCGACAGAAGTGATATTTATCATTACACATCAATCATTATGCATTAAACGCGGCCCCGATAGAAACGGTATGTGGCGTACATGGCAGTGCTTACGGAACTTAGGCAGACGCAGGCTTGCCCGAAGGGAAGACAAGTATGCCTTAGTGGAGTAGTACTGACATAGCCACATAAGAGTGGATAGCGGGACTAGCCGCCCAAATAAAAACACCTTATTTAGGCTGAAATTCCAATATTTTTTTCACTTCTTTCTTTACACTATTGACTTTCTTCATTTTCTCTAAATTGGCTTGTATACTTTCGGTGATCGGCAGTTGTGTTTTTTGTAGCGCTTCATAATAGTAATGCAAGATATTTTTGAAACTCTTTGGTAAGTTTTCACTATTAATTTTACTTAAAGTTGCGACTAAGGCTTGATATAAGATATCAATATAGCCCCCGCCCATTTGTAGTAGTTGATCAAACTGCTCGCTGACTCTTTTCATTGGAATCACATGATGTTCATTGGCAATTAATTTGGCTGTTATCTCGGCAAATAATTCCAAATTCAAATAGCGGTTTTTTATGAGTAAGCTTAGCCAATCGAAAGAGGCATTCCTAATAGATGTTTTGCCACAATACAAACTCAAACATAAGAACAAATGACCGATCTCGCCTAATGGCGCTGGATTTTTAGAAGCCTCTATGATAGCCCCCATAATGGATTTGCCTTCACTCGCTTCTATATCTGATAGATATCTGTAGCATTTTAGAATGAAGGAAAGATATAAAGGCTCTCGCTGATAAATATCTCTATAAAACCAATGCGATACATCTGCTATAACAAATACTTTATCAACTAAATAATACTCAAAATGGCTATGCACAAAGTTATTTGATGCCGCATCCTTTAGCTGTAATTTCAAATCAATTCTTGGCCAGCTATAGTTATAATTTGGATCTTCTGAATATTGCCTATCCACTACCCACTCCCAATCTTTATTTAGCATCCACCATTCTTTTTCATTATGAAAAGCGACCAAGCTATCCATACTCATCGATGGATTCTTAAGTAAAAAAGCGGTATGCCAAATTCTATCTAAAGATTTCATTTTACCTTTAGCAAATGGCTTTTTATCATCTAAAAGATAATTAATAATATCTCGATATTCAGATTGATGCGTAGACTTTTCATTAAATTTTGTCCACCTGTTAATTCTGGTCAAGGCTAAATTAAAATCTGCTTCATCAATAGGTTCATCAGCTAATTCATACTCCGCCAATCTTTCAAAAAACTGTTTAGGATGAATAGAACCATCTGTTTGGGTAGGGATGCTTAATAAGCTAAGGGCTTTATTATCTTTTATTATTTTTTCAATTTGGCTCAGTCTTTTAAATAAATAATAAAAAGCAAGCCATCTATTGGGGGTATAAACATATTTATCTTTGGCTTTTTTTTCCCCTTCCCAATACGCAATTTCTTCTGTTATGGATTTTTGTTCAGGATCCAACCATATACAAATTAGTTTGGCTGCCATAATATGATGAATACCCTTTCTTGCCGTAATATCTAAATAATATTGATTGGCAACTTTACGAGCATTTTTCAAGGCAGGCTGTAAGGCCTTTTTGTGGGTATCTTTGATAGAATGAAAACGTATGAGTCCTTCTAAAAAAAGCTCATAATCCAAGCCGTCTTGGCTTTTCAAAACTTTGGTGCATAAGAAAATAAAATCATTTTCATTATCAATATAAGCTAATTGATTTTCTGGGGTACAAGCGGGTGGAATATATTCCGCTTGTTGATAAGTTTCATAAGGAAGCTCCATCGCTGACACCTCTTCCTCTGATAGTAAAAAACCTAATCCCGATTTTGCCTCGCTATGCATCGTACCTACAAAAGGACTTAAAGCTTCACTAACTTCACTATTCGCTCCATCTAATAACTGATAGCATTTTACAGCTTCCATTTGAACCGCATTTTCTTCTTGCAAAAATATTGGTGCTAAATTAACACAGGCTTGCTCTAATAATGTGCTATCTTTTTTGAATTGTTTAAAGAGCATCGCTAACATCTTCTTCAAAGCGCCATTGATCTTTTTTCTGTAAACAACCGCATCTAAAGAATTAATTAAGTTCTCCCAATTAAATTGGGTATCAGAGGCTATTTTTTGGAGTTGCTGCACTGCAAAATTAAGGATGAGTGTTCTGTCATTACTTAGTAGCTCTATCAATTGATCTTGGCACTTTATATTCTCCTCTTTGCTAAGCTTTAATGCCTTATATACATTCTTGGCCCAGCCATGTGTCGTTTGCTTTAAGGTAGGATTATTAAATGCTTCAAATATCTTTTGTTGTACTTGCTCTTTTGAGTATTTCCCTTCTTTTACTAAACTAATGATGATGGCTCCAATATTATATTCTCTTTCTAAATAAAAGGCTCCATCCACTCCTAATTCCATTTCAAAAACCCCCAATAATACATCTAAAGTAAATTCGTCTTGAGGAAAAAAACGAAGGAGTTTTTGATGGGTTTCTTCTGAAAATTCTTTCACAAATCGAGTCGCATGCCATACATTGAAACGGATCAAACATGCCGTAAATATTTCTCGATCATAAGGCACCTTTCCTCTTTTGTATAACTCCATTAATACAGGATAAGAAATACCCGTAAAAAAGCTGGTAGGACTCGCTATACGCCTCTTGATTTCCTTATATTTTTCATTTGGCTTTTCTAAACCAAACAAATCAATTAGCTCTTCAATTTCTATTTCACTTAAAGCTTGCAAATCCAGATCCATATCTGTTAAATCCATGACATGTTTGAAATTGTATTGCAGAATGCAAAAAATGGTTTTTTGAATAGAACTAAAGGCCTCGTATTTCGCTCCATCTATTTTTTTCAAATGCTCAATTAGTACTCTTCTCTCTTCCCAGTCCTTATTTCTAATCCAATTGGCAGTTCCTGTGACCTTCTCATTTTCTATGCGCTCATTAAATTCCTTGACGATAGTACTCATAATTCAAATTCGTTTATCAATACTTCTAACTCTTTTTCTGAATTCTTTTTTAATATTTTAGCGGCAAGGATATGCTTACAATCGCCTCGATTATTTTGATGAGTCGCGTACCAAGTACAAGTACACTGACTTTTTTCTTCAGCGATAATTACTCTATGAAAAACGCCACTACCTTTGACTTCTAATTCGCTTTGGCTCTCCTCAGCATTCAGCCATTTGTAATCTCCCTTTTTGATAATCTTCAAAGCATTTTTATATCTTGGATTTAAGCGCTCTATTCGATCGAGCTTGAAAGGCAATTTTCTATAATAATAAAGCTGCTCTTCCAGGTCATAACCCAACAAGCCCATTGAAGAAAGACGAGTAGCCGTATTTTTAAAATCAGTTTTAGATAAATCTTTCAGTAGTTCATCTTCTAATTTAAATTCCACATTTATCTTAGCAAAATTATCTAACTCACGAATCCATTCCTCAGGAATTTCTTCCAATAAGTTTTCTAAGCTGGAACCTTCCCCTGAAAATCCTCTCCAAAAACTTCGAGAGAGCATCAAGCTAAAACGCATATCCTCCATATTAAACTGAAAAGCCGTCGCATTTTCTGATTCTAATGCATAAATATCTAATGAACTGACTAGCTGGATAATACTATCTACCAACTTTAATCTATGTATAGCACCGATACAAATACTATTCGGTGTTCTCAATGGAGAGATCACTGGCCTATTAGCTCTGAAACTTAAGAAGTAGTCATCTTTAGTACTTTTATTGGGAAGGCTTCTAAATAATAATTGAATCTGCAATTTATTGAGAGTCGCCACTTTTTTCATTTCAGCAGCTAACAACTGAACCGTGGTCATGCCTTTTATCCATCGGGCCGGTAAAGAGACTTTTTTCTCTACTACTTTTTTATCTTGTTTTTGTAATACCACTTCTTTTTGGCCGACCGAAAAAAACACCTCCTCCCCTTTCCGAATCTGACTTAGAGCAGCTATCATTTCCATATTAAAATCTACATTGGAAGTGCCTTGTTGAAGAAACTCTCCATTAAGTGCGTTCGGCAATATATCCACCTTAGCATACACACTACAACAAGAAGAAAAAGCTTCCAATCTTATTTTATTGGCTCCAGCAGTT
>JAHDDN010000115.1 GCA_020629335.1 Chitinophagales bacterium
AAGTTGCCCAATCTTTAGAATGGCGATGGTGGAATAATTATCTTCAAAAAAAGGATAAAACCGAATACCTCCAATGGAAGCGTAACTACTGGCAAGGCGTTTTAGATCAAATTAAAGACGCCCTCCCTCCTATCAAAGAAGACATGAAGCTCCTAGATGCAGGCTGCGGCCCCGCAGGCATCTTCATCAATTTTCCCAATCAAGAAATGACCGCAATTGATCCGCTCTTAAATCAATACGAAAAAGAATTAGCTCATTTCGATCCAGCTGATTATCCCAATGTTAGCTTCCAGTGCTTGGCCTTAGAAGAATTCCAAGACCAGGGCAGCTTCGATATTGTATTTTGTATGAACGCCATCAATCATGTTTCTGATTTGGCCTTAAGTTTCAAGCGGCTCAGCGATGCCGTTGCCCCCAATGGCTACCTAATTGTTACTATTGATGCACATAACTTCCCTGCTTTCAAAAAATTCCTACGCATGATGCCTGTGGACGCACTTCACCCTCACCAATATGATTTGGAAGAATATGAGGAAATGGTTCTCCCCTTAGGCTATCAAACCAAACAAACCCTATTACTTCAAAAAAACTTCTTTTTCGATCACTATCTTTTCGTTTTTCAAAAAACTTAATCAATTTTGGGGCTTCCCCGATTATTTTTTTGGCCAGCCATTGTAGGGGCGCACCTGTGTGTGCGCCCGCTGGCCAAAAAAATAATCGGGTCGGGCTGTACGCTCTTATGTGGCTATGCGTCTGCTACTCCGCTAAGTGCTGCTTGTCTGCCCTTCGGGCCAGCCGTCGCATCACTAAGCTACGTAAGCAGCCCCATTGACGCCACATACCGCTGCCATCCCTAAGCCAATTAATGAGTATGTTAGTTTTTAACAGACCAATTTTAACCAATGGGGAAAGTCTCCCCTTCTGTAGCATAAAGTGTATTAGGAAATTTGGAAAGAACCTCCTCTAATAAAGGAGCAGGATCAGGATATTTAATAGACAAATGACCAATCAATAATTGTTTGACTCCAGCCTGCTGGGCGATGCTGGCGGTTTGATGGGTGGTGCTATGGAGGCTTTTTTCAGCCCTTACTAATTCTTCAGCAGCAAAAGTCGTTTCGTGATATAATAAATCCACCCCTTTTATGTGTTCAACTATAGCTTCGTGATAGGCTGTATCAGAACAATAGGCATAAGAGCGTGGAGTATGTGCATTAAAGGTTAACTCATCATTAGGAATAAGCACTCCTTCTGGCGTGGTATAGTCAGCTCCTTCTTTAATCGCTTTGATGGCCGCTATATCTAATTGTAAAGATTGGATTTTGTCTTTTCGGATATTTTTAGGTCGCTCTTTTTCAAGAAAAAGAAAACCTGTACATGCTATGCCATGTAATAATGGAAAACTATACACATAAAGCTCCTTACTTTCAAATAGCAATTCTTTTGATTGTGCTTGAGTAGGATGAAAATGTAAAGGAAAAGAAAATGAACTATTGCTATGTTTTAATTGGACATCTATAATTTCTTGAAGACCAGACGGGCCATATATATGTAAATCATTCACTCGGCTATTCAATTCAAAACTAGTCAATAATCCTATCAAGCCAAAGAAATGATCCCCATGCAGGTGACTAATAAATATATGATTTATTTTTCCTCTTTTGATTTTAAAATCAGTGAGGCGCATTTGCGTGCCTTCCCCACAATCCACTAAAAATAATCTGTCGTTAAGATTAACAATTTGGGCAGAATGGTGCCGACCAAAGGCCGGCACAGCGGAATTACTTCCTAGAATAGTAACACTAAACTTTGTCATCAGCAGCCGCTTCTCCCTCTCCTTCTGCTTCTTCTGATTGTTCGCCTCTCAATTCTTTTTCCAACTCATGCATCATTACAAAGTCTCTTGACTCTGCGATAGAGGGAAGAATAGTTAATACTTTGTCTAATTGTGAGATTTTGATCAATCTCATCACATTATCACTTACTCCAGTGATTAAAAGATTGCCATTTCCTTTCTTACAAAGACGATTAGCTACTAGAATAGCACTTAAACCTGATGAATCTACAAAACTCACAGGAGATAAATCTAAAATGACATTTGAAATGCCTTCTGTGTTTAGTAAAATCAATTCTGTCTTAAGCTTAGGGGCAACTAAGGAATTTAATTTTTCATCTAATACAGTAAAAACCGTGAATTTTTCTTGCTTGTCGAGTGTAAACTTCATATCATTCTCAATTTAGGAGTAGTAAAAATAATCTACAAAAGTAGTTAAAAAAGCGATTTTTTTCAGTTTTTATCACAAACATTAAGATCAATGCTAAAAAATGTTAACAACTTCTGCCATTTTAGTCTTTCGACTTTGACAATTTATGACTAAATTACAGCTAATTATGCCAATTATGTCATAATTAAGCTATGGCTTGGTTTTTGACTTTATATACTATTATCATAATCAAGCGTTAAGGTAGTTAGTAATACTGAACGCATTTAGTTTGATATTTGTATTTAATCTTACTTAGGAATGAGCAAAATTCCCTAATTTTTGTTGTATTCTTAGCAGTTTATTTACACTTGCCCATTAGCCACTTTTTAATAAAGAGCTAAAACCCAATAACTAAGCAGTTGTTGGTTGATTACTAAAATTATTTAAATAAAATATATACTGTTTGCCTATATTGGCTGACAAAGAAGATCAATATTATGAAAGAAGCAAAATTCTCACAGCAAGTTAAGGAGGTCATTAGCCTAAGCAGAGAGGAAGCTATGCGCTTGGGACACGAGCACATATCTATAGAACATCTCTTATTAGGTATCATACGTAATGGCGATGGAATGGCAGTGAAGGTTTTGACCTCATTGCAAGTAGACTTGATAAGACTTCGAAGAGAACTCGAAGAAGCTATCAACTTTGGAATGAGATCACAGCCCCATAATGTGAATAAAATTCCACTAACAAAACAAGCTGAAAAAGTACTTAAAATTACTGTTTTAGAAGCCAAGTCTTTAGGCAGTGAAGTCATCGGAACAGAGCACTTAATGCTATCCATACTCAAAACAAAGGATGGCAGTAATACTGTTGCAAGGGTTTTACATTCCAGATTTGATGTTAACTATAAGATATTTCGTTCGGAGCTTGAGTATATGAGCAATGATGAAAATAACTTCCGAGATGAATATCCAGGAGGAGATGAAGATTTCGAAGAAGAAGCGGAAAGAGGCAGTTCACGTCCTTATGGCGGTAGCCAGCAAAGAAGAGGGCAAACCAAATCCAAAACACCTGTTTTGGACAACTTTGGTAGAGACATCACCAAATTAGCAGAAGAAGGACGATTAGATCCAATCGTAGGTAGAGCTAATGAGATTGAAAGAGTTTCTCAAATCCTAAGTAGACGTAAGAAAAACAATCCTATTCTTATAGGGGAGCCTGGTGTGGGTAAAACCGCAATTGCGGAAGGACTTGCACTACGCATCATACAAAGAAAAGTGAGTCGTGTGCTATTCGACAAGCGTATTGTGATGTTGGACTTAGCGGCTTTAGTAGCTGGTACTAAGTACAGGGGTCAGTTTGAGGAGCGTATGAAAGCAATCATGAATGAATTAGAGAAGAACAGAGATGTGATTCTATTTATTGATGAGATTCATACTATCGTTGGCGCTGGTGGTGCTACGGGTTCTTTAGATGCCTCTAATATCTTCAAGCCAGCTTTAGCCAGAGGCGAGCTGCAATGTATTGGCGCATCTACCTTAGATGAGTACCGTCAGTATATTGAAAAAGATGGCGCCTTAGAAAGACGATTCCAAAAGGTAATCGTTGATCCGCCATCAACAGAAGATACGATTGATATCCTTCAGAATATCAAAGCTAAATACGAGGAATACCACAATGTGGATTATGATGATGAAGCCATCAAAGCTTGTGTTAGCTTGAGTAATCGTTATATCACAGATCGTTTCTTGCCAGATAAAGCGATTGATGTATTGGATGAAGCAGGTGCCAGAGTTCACCTTAAAAATATCCATGTTCCTCAAAATGTATTGGATTTAGAAAAACAAATTGAGGAAGTAATCGAGGAGAAAAACAAAGTAGTTAAAAGCCAACAGTACGAAAAGGCTGCTGACTTTAGAGATAAGGAAAAGCGTTTAACGGCTGAATTAGACCGAGCAAAGAAGCAGTGGGAAGAAGAGGCACGTACTAAACGTTATCCTGTTAGTGAAGAGGATATCGCTGAAGTAGTGGCAATGATGACCAGTATTCCAGTGAAGAGAGTTGCTCAAAGTGAGAGTAATCGTCTGTTGAGTATGGAGACTGATCTTCAAAAAATGATCATTGGACAAGACGAAGCAATCACTAAGGTTACAAAAGCGATTCAACGTAATAGAGTAGGATTGAAAGATCCTAAGAAACCAATTGGCTCATTTGTATTCTTAGGCCCTACAGGGGTAGGTAAAACAGAGTTAGCGAAAGCATTAGCTCGTTACTTATTTGATAGTGAGGATGCCTTGGTTAGAATTGATATGAGTGAGTATATGGAGAAATTCTCTATCTCTCGACTGATTGGTGCGCCTCCAGGTTATGTGGGTTATGAAGAAGGTGGACAATTGACGGAGAAAGTTCGTCGTAAGCCTTATTCTGTGGTTTTATTGGATGAGATTGAAAAGGCTCACCCAGACGTTTATAATATCCTTCTACAAGTATTGGATGATGGTATATTGACGGATGGATTAGGTCGTAAGATTGACTTCAAGAATACGCTCATCATTATGACCTCTAATATTGGGGTTAAGGATTTGCAGACTTTCGGAACTGGCAATCAATATTTATCTACTACGAAGCAAAAGGAAGAAGAAGGTACTCACTCTAAGAGCATTATCGAAAAGGCTTTAAAGCGTACATTCGCGCCTGAATTCTTAAATAGAATTGATGATGTCATTATCTTCAACCAATTGAATCAAGACAATATCCTTTCTATCATCGATATTGCACTGAAAGATGTGTATCGTCGAGTAGAGCTTTTAGGTTATAAATTAGAGCTGACAGATAAGGCGAAGAGATTCTTAGCTGAGAAGGGCTATGATCCTCAGTACGGCGCTCGTCCGCTCTTGAGAGCTATCCAGCGATATGTAGAAGATCCTTTAGCAGAAGAGATATTAAATTCTGATCTTAAAGAAGGAGATGTACTCTTACTAGATTTAGATGATGATGATAATATTGTGATCACTAAAACAGAAACAACCGAAGAAATTAGTACCGATAGCAAAGAGTAAATAATCGCTTCATAAAACAATACTGTTTTTGAAGTTAAACTCGTTTAAAAAGCCTTAGTATATAAAAATACTAAGGCTTTTTTTTGTCTATGTTAAGTCAGAATGTTCCTTTTTTGTAAAAGAAAGTATTTGTTATGCCATAGATTGGCTAAATACTTGTCTGATATTGATTATAGTTGTAATTTTATGCGATGTGCTTTGCAGCTTTTTGCTTAGAAAAGGCATCTATACTAAAAACTTAACAGCCCACCACCATTGGCTTAGGGATGGTAGCGGTATGTGCCGTATATGAAGTGGCTTACGAAACTTAGGGATGTGCAGGCTGGCCCGAAGGGCAGACAAACAGACCTTAGTGTAGTAGCGACTGAATAGGCACATGAGAGCGGACAGCCCGACCTGATTATATTTTGGCCATCGTTGGGCCGACACATAGGTACGGCTGGGCCGACACATAGGTACGGCTGGGCCGACACATAGGTACGGCCCCTACATAACGATGGCCAAAATATAATCAGGGAAGCCCCCAATAATTTTCAATCAATTGATATGAAACATACATTACTACTTATTTTGGCTTTTATTGCATTTTGGGTTTCACCGCCTGTTCATGCAAATCATATTGTTGGTGGAGAGATTACGTATGAGTGTACTTCTCCTGGAGAATATGATGTTACGATTACGCTATTCCGTGATGCTTTGGGCATTGGGCCTCCACTGGGTAATGAGACGGTTACTATTTATAAGCAAGGTTCTTCGGTGCCTTTTTTGAATGTGCCAATTGGGAATAATTTGGTGGTTGAAACGGTAGAGCCTGACCTTTCGAATATTTGTCCTGAGTCCGTTCCTGAAGTGGGAATCCAGCAGGGTACTTATGAGTTTTCGGTTAGTTTACCGAATGATCCTGATGGTTATGTGATTGTATTGCAGCGTTGTTGTCGAAATCAAGGAATTTTGAATATTGCTGATCCGAGTAATTATGGGGCGACTTATTATGCGACGATTCCGCCAGAAACAGATCCTGATGTTTGTGTGAATACTTCGCCTGTTTATGTGAATTACCCACCTATTATTATTTGTAATGGGGCGACTTTGGTATTTGATCATAGTGCGACGGATGCAGATGCAGATTCAATTGCTTATTCTATTTGTCCGCCATTGTTGGGGGGTAGTAATTTTAATCCACAGCCTGTACCAGCTACGGCTCCAGATTGGGGTTTAGATCCTTGGACATGGGCAGAGGTGCCTTGGACGGGGGTGTATGATGCTGATTATCAGATTCCTAGTGAGCCTGAAATGGTGATTGATTCTATTACGGGGCAATTAATTTTGAAGCCAACGGCTTTGGGACTTTATGTAGTAGGGATTTGTGCGACGGAATTTAGAGATGGAGAAGCGATTAATACGCTACACCGAGATTTCCAATTTAACATTACAGATTGTCAGTTATTAACTTCTGGGCTTTCGACTAATGTCAATGGAGAGACGGATACAGGGGGAAATTTAGTTATCAATACATTTTATGATACTGATACTATAGTGGGTTGTGCGCCTATGGCAGTGGTTTTTGAAAATGCATCTGATGGGGCGAATGAATGGATCTGGGAATTTGGTAATGGTGCTCCGCAGGAATTTCAAGAGAATCCTTTAGGGCCTGTTATTTATCCAACTGAGGGTACCTTTGAGGCTTTTATGGTGGCTACTGATACCGAATGTAATTTGACAGATACTATTTTTACGGTTGTGCAAGTAAATACCGCTCCTGAATTGAATCCAGCAATGAATGTCATCTATCCAGATGATTGTACTTCATTGATCATGAGTTTTGAAAATGCTACGACACTTGCTCCAGGGGCTGATCCAGCTGACTATACTTATAAATGGTTATTGGCGAATGGGCAAACGGCTCCTACGGAAGATGTAATAGATTATGCTTTTAATTTTGGCGGCACTTATGATATTAGTTTAGTTGTTACTGGCCCGCCACCTTGTTTGGCCAGAGATACTGTGACTACGACTATCACAATCGGGGGCTATGATTTGATAGCGGACTTTACTGATCCTGTTTCGGCTTGTGCTCCTGCTTCTGTGACCTTATCGGCGGCGACACCTGCACAGACCAATGATTGGGATTTTGGTGATGGTAGTACGGATCAAGGGGAGACTGTCTTTTATACTTATAACACGCCAGGTACTTATGATATCACGCTTTTAGCAGATGATCCTTTGGCTTGTAATGGTGGAGATACAATTACGAAAACAATCAACGTATATGCGAATCCAACGGCTGATTTGTCTTATGAACCAATAGAGATTGAGATTCAAAATGAGATTCAATTTACGAATAGAGGTTCGAGTGAGGCGGATGCTGTTTATGCTTGGGATTTCGGAGATGGCACAACGGCTGCTACCGAAAATGCCGCACATACTTATCAAGCCATTGGTGATTATGAGGTTTGTCTGACGATTACTTTCTTGGAGGGCAATTGTGTGGATACTTATTGTGAAACAATCACGGCAACGACTTTTGCTGCGATTGAAGTGCCAAATGCTTTTACGCCTAATGGAGATGGTTTTAATGATGAATTATTCGTGAAAGGAAAGGGCGTCTTAACGATTGATTTTAGCGTGTATAATCGCTTAGGTCAGCAGGTATTCCATACGAAGGATATGACGGAATCTTGGGATGGTTCTTATAAGGGTAGTCTACAAGAGAATGAGATTTATGTGTACACTTTATCGGCTGACTTAGCGGATGGTACTACAGTGAATCGTCAAGGGAATATTTCTCTGATCAGGTAGCAAGGAATAAAATATTATTTTCAAGAGGGCCGACACATAGGTCGGCCCCTACGTTTTTTTTTCAATATTACTAGAGGGGCGGTTTTTCTAATTGGGTAACATCTTGATAAATATCTTTTAGGGGAATTTTTGCGTTAATTGATTTTAATTCCATCCTGCTTTGCAAGCCCATAAAAGTTGATATTTCCCAATGGTTGGATTCCAGTTTATAATAAGTTTCTACGATAGGACTATTTTGATGAATTAGTACATATTCTTTAAAGGAGGGCAGTGTACGATACTTAATAAATTTAGTAGCTCTATCATTTTTAGCGGTTGATTTAGAGAGTACCTCCACTATTAAAACAGGGTTAGCAATTGCATTTTGATCCTTTTCATGCATTTCCACTTCTCCACAAACTACTGAAGCATCAGGATAAACAAATGAGTTAGCCGAAGCAATAAAGACTTTAGCCTCTGTATTAAATGCTTCACAATTGCTATCCTTCGTCTCATTAAATAAGCTCACACTAATATTCCTACAAATACGACTATGGTTGAGTGTCCCACCTGCTAATGCAAATATCCTCCCATCTTCATATTCATGCTTGATGCCTGTCGTCTCTTCTACATTCAAATAGGATTCAATGGAATAATATTCTAATTGCTTTTCTCCCATATCACTAAGATATTGTTTTTCTGTTTAGCTTGCAAAAATTTGATTTGGGCGCGTCCCATTTTTTTTTGGCTTGGTTTCATTCAATTAATACAGATAATGCCATAATCAAGAGAGTTTATTCCAATCGAGAGGGCCGACACATAGGTCGGCCCCTACAGAAGATTGCCAAAAAAAAATGGGTCGGGCTATTCGCTCTTATGTGGCTGTTCAGTTGCTACTACGCTAAGGTCTGCTTGTCTGCTAAAGCCAGCCTGCGCATACCTAAGCTTCGTAAGCAACTTCTCGACGCCACATACCGCTGCTATCCCTCGCGCAAGTATTATAAGGTTACTAGGAATTTTTATTTTTTGCCTAATTCGATGCGGTTAATTGGACGTTGTAGTGCAACGTACCTACGGTTTTTTTATTTGTTTATTTCGATTCGGTCAATCATTTCTTCATTTATATTGATGAATTCGGCTACTAAATTCGTCTGATTGGCGGAAATGAATAGGGCGCCATAATTTCCATCGTAACAAAAGCTGTCAAAGGTGTTGGTATCTAAGGGGTTTTCATTGCACTGGCGTTTGGATCTGCCTCCTAAACCATTGACGATATAGACCGGTGACTCCTCTCCTACTTTTTGTATGCGCTCATAAATATGATCATGGCCTGTAAGGACTAAATCTACTCCACTGAAATCCCATTGCATTTCTGAATCCTCTCCATGCTTGCCACTACAGTAAGGAGAATGATGAAAATAAACGACCTTAAAGGCTTCTTCAGCTGTGTCTAATTCCTCGTAAAACCAATTTTGTTGCTCGGCTATATCTTGATTGCTGTCTAATGCAAAGAAGTGAATCGGGCCCCATACAAAGTCGTAATAGACTTCATTATTAGGCAGACTGAAGTAGTTGAGATAAGGGATATTTTCGTTTCTATTAGCATAATCATGATTCCCTAAACTGGGAAAAAAACGATTGATTTGTTCTTCGGCTGCTTTGCCCTGACAGACTTGATCTGAGGGAGCATCAAAGTTGTAGATATAGTCGCAATAATAATCTCCTATATTTTCTACTATGGTTTTTGATTTTCCTTTAGAGTAATTATTATCCCCCATCGTAATGATCAGTTCGGGTAATTGATTCTTTACTAATTCGGCTACTTTTTCTTCATTGCTATCACCTGTACCATAATCGCCAATGGCTGCTAAGTAAATCGTATCTGCTGGCATGTTGACGCTAATATTGGGGGGCGGAATTAGTGTTTCTTTTTTACAGGCATAAGAAAGGGAGAGGCATAGTAGGATGAGGCTCGTTTTTAGTAAGTGGTTGGTCATGGGAGTTATTTTTGTGTATTTATGCATTTTATTGTTTCTTTATTTTGTAGAAGAATGCTTAATGTATCTCCCATTCGAAAATCATTTAAATCCATTTCATCTACAAATTCAACCAATTGCCCTTTATTCAACTCACACAAATCATTTGTATTCAGAGTAACTATAATAGATTGTCCAATTATTTTTTTCAGCTCAGTGTTTTTTTTGCTTTCTACGAGAAAAAAGCTTTTCACTTCCTCTATAAAAAACTGATTGATATTAGACTGAGCTATATGAACAAATGTAGCAGAAATAGTTTTGTATTTACAAGAATCACTCATTGCTTGCTTTCGCTCTATTTGAGGAAAACCATATTTCTTTGAATACTCAATAATTTGATTGAAATTTTCTAAATAAATGTCGTTTCTTTTCTCCCTATCTGATTGGTAAGTCGGGGAATTTTTATCAGAATTAATATGGCTTTGGTCATTGTCCAGCATAGTGCAATAGTCTAAGTTGGGCTTTTCGTTATTACAGCTGATGCTGAGTAAGCTGATGATTGTGTAAGTGGTGTTTTTGAGCATGGGAATTAATTGGGTTAGTGGCCAGGCTAATGTCTTTTGATTGTAAAAATGTGCTGAAAGCACAATTGAGTGTATCACCGCACATTTTAATGTGTGGTGATAATCAGGATCATTTACTAGTGCCGAAGGTACTTAATATAAAGTACCTTCGGCACTAGTAAAAACATCGCTTTCTTAACCCCAGATTGAAATCTGGGGCTATACGCTTTTATGTACCTTCGGCACGATTTTAATAATTTAATGCAGAACTAAGATTACGCTGACATTTGTCCTTTAAGGCCTGATCAACTTTTGGCTAATAAAAAGGCTACAACTTTGCGACTCTTTAAAGAGACACAGATTTAAGTCGCATAGCAGTTAGGGATGGTAAAGTTAATTAAAATCAGCTTATGGGCTTGGAGGTTTGTCCTTTTTGTCTGAATCTGGATTTGAGGATTTGGTGGATTTTTTTCATTACATTTCAATAATTAATCTTCCTATTCCGCCCACGAATAGAATTCGTGGGTTACCAGATCAGAATATAGCTGAAGCTATATGTTTCTGCTATTGTTAACCGCCTTTAGGCGGTATTGGATATGATAAGAGATTAAGTACATTATTTTGGAATTTTATAAATTAGGTAAAGCGAATTAATATAGTTGCAGAATCATTGAATAAATTGTAAATTAGGTAAGCTAAAAAAAATTTAAACTTATGACTTTAAAAATTGAAGGAGATGAGCTTAATAGTATTAATATTACTGAAGAAGAGTTAATATTAGAAATTGCCATTTTATTATATGCCAAAGGAAAATTATCAATGGGAAAAGCCAGCAAAATGGCTAATATGAATCGTATTTTATTTCAAAATGAATTGGGGAAAAGACAAATTCCAGTCAATTATGATGAGAAGGAGTTGGAAGTTGATTTAAACAATATACCATTTCAACAAGACTTAGATAAAAGAAAAATAGAGCACCAAAATCAAATTGATAAATTCAAATCTAACTTATCAAACTTGTCTGATATTTCTGATAAAATTTTGAATAATAGTATTTTCATTTTCAACGAAATATTTGCCCAATATCCAAGTCTCATCAATGATTTCGATTTCTTTAAAAGAGACTATGGTACCACATCATTTGAGTTTGAAAATGAAGAAACCGATAATGAATACTATCTCCATATTGAAATAGGTAAAACTCTCTGTAACTGGCAGTATAGAGTCAACGGGAAACGTATTAGCCAAGATGAAAATATTCCTTTGGACTTCCCCAATAATAAAAATATGGAGAGAATAATAAGTGCGCTAAAAGCTTATGAAGAAGGCTTGAACAGTAAATCTCTTTCTCCAACTTAAGTAATGATAAAATAATAACTCCGCCATTTGAGCGTCCATCTTTTGCACTAATACTGCGTTATTTTTTTTAGCAATAGCACGCTATTACTTGCAAAAAATGCCTTGTCTTAGTACAAAATCTTGAACTTCAAATGTCAATCTTATTTTTTCATCATTACTAAGTAGCTATCTTTACCAAAATATTTACATTCAAAACCCTACTACCCCAACCAAATGTTTACGAAAAAAGACGCAGAATACTATTATGACGATCAATTTGGACTAATTCCTATTGAATTTCATGAAGAGGAAGTAATTATCAGATTTTTATCCAGTGGCGGAGTTAAAAAAGGCAAATTAAAAAGACAGGCTTTTTATCCATTTAAATACCCAAATTCTGGAGAGCATAGAGTTTCTGTTCATCGGCTTAACTATAGCAATGTAGAATTTGCAAGAAATAATGCTATAAACATATTCAAAGATAATTATAGGGGCTTAGCATATTTTGAAATTAAAGTACCTCTAACCTTAAATTGTGAATTTGAAACTTGCCCAGAAGATGGAGTAACACAGCACGCTCATATTATATACCCTCTCTATGAAATTCCTAAACCTAACGAACCTTTGAAAGCTGAAATAACAGACATCATTGAAGCACTTTATCAATATGTCAAAGCGAATAATTTATTCACAGTTGAGAAAATAGATGATTTAAGTGAAAATATAGTAATTCCTACTACTTTCCCTACGCACCAAGATTTGGAACAATAAAACTATAATCATGACAAAAAAACGAGCCTTAAAAACCACTTCCTTAGAAGCGGTCAAAGATGAATTTATTGGAAAGATGGGAACACCTAAAAGAGATCAATATGAGTTGGAACTCAAATTAGATATAGGGCTTAGGGAAAAAATATTCTCCCCCTTTTACTGGCTAATTTTCTCTTATACTGTGTTAGAAAGCCTCACCGATGCGCTGCATCGCCTTCGTTTTCTGCCTTGTCTAAGAAAAAATTAGCTGCCTAAAATTGGGTAGCTTATTTATTTCCAAACCCCTTAATTGGCGATATGATTAAAAATATACGCAAAGAAAGAAACTTGACTCAATCAGAATTAGGTGAATTAATAGGCGTACAAAAAGCGCAAATATCTAAATTAGAAAATGGGGCCAGTAATGTTACTATTGGTACTATTGTAAAGATCTTTGATGCTCTAAAGGCTAAAATTGCGCTAATGATAGAGGTGGAAGATCAGAAGGTGGAGATTATTTAAGGTGAAACACCCCATTTTTGTGAAACATAAGTGAAACAATTAGGCCATTTCGAGGCTTTTTTAGCCATTTTCTCAAACATATCTTTAAAAAAAAAGCCTCAAGCCATTGATTACCAATGATTTGAAGCTTTTGCAATTGAATGCTGAGGTCGA
>JAHDDN010000116.1 GCA_020629335.1 Chitinophagales bacterium
ATCAATAATTCACCCTTGTCGTATAAACTGATTTCCTTTATATTTGTAGTAAAATTTAAAGAAGATAATATGAGCTTACAATATATATCTGATAGCCAAGGAGAAACAGCAGGGATTTTCATTCCAATAGACCAATGGAAATTATTAAAGGAAAAATACGAAGGAATAGAAGACATGGTCAATTCAATAGATACAAAATCTTATCAAACAGAAGTTTTAGAAAGTATAAAACAAGCAGTAGAAGAAATGAAGTTAATCAACGAAGGGAAATTACAAGCTACTCCTGCTAAAGATTTTTTAGATGAATTATAGTGTTCTTGTTATCCCAAACTTTAAAAAGGAATTAAAAAAGCTTGCTAAAAAATACCCTTCTATCAAGCACGACTTAACTTTGCTCATTGAGGATTTAGAACAAAATCCAAAAAAAGGAACACCTCTTGGAAATAACAGCTATAAAATACGACTTGCAATTGCATCAAAAGATAAAGGTAAGTCTGGAGGGGCAAGAGTAATCACTTATCTAAAAGTTAAAGAAACTTATGTATACCTACTTTCTATTTACGATAAATCAAATCAAGAGAATATCCCCGATCAAGCCATTAAAGAATTAATCGCTCAAATTTCTGACTAGTACTTTGAGTTCTATCCTAACAAGCGAACCCAAATCCCTATTTTTCATTTATCTAATATAAGCGATTGATAACTATTTTCACCAAACCGACTCAAATAGATGTTACTATATCAGCAAGTTTACTTATTTATTGGCTCATTGGCAGTTTTGTTTCTGCTGATGAACTTTGTGTATTTATTGCCTGTATTGAGTAGGAAGCAGATTTTGTTTTTCAAGCACTATATACAAGGAACTTGGCAACGGAAAGGAGTAGATGAAGAAGGAAGAGCTTGGAGTTTTACTTATCGCTTTAAAAAGGATCAATTTGAGATGGTGGGCGATCCGAGCTTTTATGCGAAGGGGAATTACCGCATCCTTAAGGAAGTGGAAAGCCTATTAGTCATCGAAATGATTAATGTACAACACCGAAACGAAGGGGTATTTGAAGACAAACCAAATTTTGTATTAGAGGTGGGAGCTGACAAAAAGAAACATCAAATTACTATCGCTAATAGGACCTATAGTCGAATAGAATAAAAAAAGGGAGATCCCATAGTCTGAATCTCCCTTCTTTTCATTTATATCTTGTATTGCTTAGCCTTGGCTAGGAATTCTTAATACCTGACCTGGATAAATCTTATCTGGATCAGTTAACATTGGCTTGTTTGCTTCGAAGATCACTGGATACTTCATCACATCACCATAGTACTTCCCTGCAATTTTTGATAAAGAATCACCACTTACCACTGTGTGGAAGATGGCTTCTGGCTCTGGTTCTGGCTCTGGGCTATCTACTCTGATTTGATCATCTACTTGAGCAACGCCTGATACATTACCTACTGCTAAAATCGCTTTTTCTTTTTCTGACTGCGTAGCTGCGCTACCTGCAATTGTTACTAAGTCGCCTTCTACAGCTACATAAAGACTGTGAATTTCTAAGCCTAAATTCTGAATTAGTGCGATTAATTCATCCGCTTTCTGAGAATCTAACTCTTCTTGAGTTAACATTGGCGCACTTTCTACAGTATTTTCTACTGCTGGTGCCTCTGGTTTTTTCTTACCGAATATCTTAGCTCCGGCATCTTTGATAAATGAAAATAAACCCATGTTTGTTTAATTTTTTGAGTTATTGGCCTCCCTGTCTTTCAAGGGATTCCTTTATTAATGAGATTGTTATCTTTTTGTTTTTATTTCATCATTACTATGAACTCGTTTAAAGTTTTTCTGATGGCTTAGAAAATGGCTTTTTTTCTGTATTTCTGCGTTATTTTATCGGCACATAGCGCTGCTATGCGCCGATAAAATGCCTTAAACTACAAAAAAACAGCTCATTTTCAGCTTCATCATAAAACTTTAAATGAGTCCTATAAATGAAATGAATGAAAGGGCTGTTCCGTTCTGTAAGAATACTATATTTTTTCTAATAAAAGTTCTATAGCTCTATTCAGATGATTATCAGCCATTTCCTTAGAATTTTTCACAAAGTTAAAAGATTCCACTTTTTCTAATACTTCTGAAAGCTGAAATGGTTCCTGATTTACACAAAAAAAGTACTTTTTCTGCATTAAATAGCTTGCTAAGTACTCTTGTTCAGTCTGACCAGGGGTCGGAACCAGTATCGCAGGCTTATTTAAGCGATACAAATCCATGACCGTACTATAGCCAGAACGAGCTAAAACCAACTTAGCACTTAGTATTGCCTTATTCAAATCAGCGGAAGTCAAGTGATCCTTAATCCTTAGCCATTCGTTAATTTTTTTGGTATTAGCTGTTTCGGTAACCCCTCTTATCAGCAATGTTTTTTTAGGTATCTCTTGAGCTTGCTGGATCAACTTCTCTTCAAAAAGGCTGCGCTGTGGTTCGGGGCCAGATAATACAATCACCAAGTCCCATTCTAAATCGACCTCCACTTGCTCCATACGAGACAAGGGGCCAATAAAATGATATCGCTTAGGGTCTAAGACTTCTCTATTAGATAAGTCTCCTGCTAAAGAATATTCATCTGCAAAGTCTGGTATCCAGCATTCATCAAATTGAGCAATATAGCGATGATTCACCTTGAATACCAAAGGTTCTAAAAAACGCAAGCCTTTTGGCATACGGATAAATAGTTGATGACTCATAAAAACATTATAAGTCTTGGGAGACCATAGACCATAACGGTTATCCGATAGTACGATGTCTATATCATACTCCTCCACCAACTGCTGTAATGCTTGATGTTCTTGGCGAATGCTTTTTAGAATTTTAGGAACTTGGGATAAGACGGTACTAACGAAATTCCCCTTCTTCTGATATCGAATTTCATAGCTCTTTAGCTGTATGGACTCTAAATCTGGAAACTCCTTTTGGAGCAAAGTCAAAGCACGCCCGTCACAAGCCAGTATCATTCGGCAATTATGCGCTAGTAATGCCTTAATAATAGGAATACAACGAGTTGCATGACCTAAGCCCCAATTTAATGGGGCCACTAATATGGTAGGAAGGGGTTTAGTCAAACTTGCCTTTCATATATTTCTCTAATGCGTACATCTCATCTCTTAAGCGGGCCGCTTCCATAAAGTTGAGTTCTTTGGAAGCATCCTTCATCGCTTGCTTAGCATCTTTGATGGCTTTTTCTAATTGCTCCTTATTCATATACTCTATGATAGGGTCCGCTACTAAGCTAGTCGTTTCTGGCTCAATATAAGCTTTAGGTTGATTTCCACCATCAGACTTGATATTCAAAACAGCCGACTGTTTCATGATTTGTTCTTTGCTTTTTTTCACGGTTTGTGGAGTAATGTTATGCTCCTCATTATACTGCATTTGCTTCATTCTACGGCGACTTGTTTCATCTATGGTGCGCTGCATAGAATCCGTTATCCTATCCGCATACATCAATACTAAGCCATTGACATTACGAGCGGCACGCCCTGCTATCTGTGTTAGAGAACGCTCATTACGCAAGAAGCCCTCCTTATCAGCATCCAAGATAGCGACCAAGGATACTTCAGGTAAATCCAAACCCTCTCGAAGCAAGTTAACCCCAATCAATACATCAAACTCTCCCAGACGCAAGTCTCTGATAATTTCTACTCTATCCAAAGTATCCACCTCCGAGTGAATATAGCGACAATCAATATCCAAGCTATCTAAGTATTTAGCTAACTCTTCTGCCATTCGCTTGGTCAAGGTAGTCACTAATACCCTTTCATCCTTTTCGATGCGGTGGTGAATCTCTTCTATCAAATCATCAATCTGATTCATACTTGGGCGGACTTCTATAGGTGGATCTAATAAACCCGTAGGTCGCACGATCTGCTCTACCACAACCCCTTCTGTTTGTTCCAACTCAAAATCGCCTGGCGTCGCACTCACAAAAATCATTTGATTACTCAACTCTAAAAATTCATGGAAATTGAGTGGACGATTATCTAGGGCAGATGGCAAGCGGAAGCCATGTTCTACTAAAGTCAATTTTCTGGAGCGATCTCCTCCATGCATTCCTCTAACTTGCGGCAAGGTAACATGACTCTCATCTATGATGATCAAATAATCATCAGGGAAGTAATCCAATAAGCAGAATGGCCGAGTACCTGGCTCTCTCCTATCCAAAAAGCGAGAGTAATTCTCAATACCAGAACAATAACCCAATTCTCGGATCATCTCCAAGTCAAAAGTAACCCGCTCTTTGAGTCGAGCGGCTTCTAATGGTTTTCTGGATTTTTCAAAGTATTGTATTTGATGATAGAGTTCGTCCTCTATATCTCGTATCATTTGTGGAAAATGCTCCTTAGGCGACAGGTATAAATTAGCAGGGAATACCGCAAAGTCTTTTCTATTTTCTATTCGCTTGCCTGTATCTGGCTCTATGAGTTCAAGATCCTCAATCTCATCCCCAAAAAAGGTGACTCTACAAGCATAATCTGCATAGGGCAAGAATATATCCACCGTGTCACCACGCACCCTAAAATTCCCTCTTTCAAATTCAATGTCTGAGCGCGAGTATAAGCTTTCCGTTAATGCATAAAGAAAGCTACGCATACTCAACATTTGCCCAACACTTAGTCGAATGACATAATTGGTATATTCTGCTGGATTACCAATACCATAGATAGAAGATACAGAGGCTACTATGACCACATCTCTCCTACCAGAAAGCAAGGCAGAAGTCGCTTTTAGGCGAAGCTTTTCTACTTCGGCATTAATCATTAATTCTTTGTCGATGAAGGTATCTGTTACGGCTACATAGGCTTCTGGTTGATAATAATCATAGTAGGATACGAAGTACTCCACTGCATTATCGGGAAAGAATTGCTTGAACTCGCCATATAATTGGGCAACTAAGGTTTTGTTGTGGCTGAGTATGAGCGTGGGTTGCTCGGCTTCTTGGATGACATTGGCCATCGTGAAGGTTTTTCCTGAGCCCGTTACGCCTAGGAGCGTTTGAAATTTTTCGCCTTCTCTTAAGCCTGCTACTAATTGGTCAATCGCTTGGGGTTGATCGCCTGTGGGCTTAAAATCGGATATGAGTTTGAATGACATAGGATCAATATCAGTTATACCCGCCAAAATAGCAATTATTTTTTTGTTTTTAGGGCGGCATTTCCTGCTTTACGCTTGTATGCAGCTATGTCTGTACTACTTCACTAAGGTATACTTGTCTTCCCTTCGGGCAAGCCTGCGTCTACCTAAGTTCCGTAAGCACTGCCATATACGCTGCATATCGCTTCAATCAGGGCCGCATACCTACCACATTTTAACAATCTTCTCTGTACGAGACTCCTCCCCCGACTCTAAGACCAAATGATATACACCTATCGGCAAAGCAGATAAATCTAAGCTCAATGTATGCGATGTAACATCCAACTCTTGCATCACTTGACCAGCAGTGCTCACTAAGCGAAGCTCTACTGGCAGACTTACTGCTGGATCAATCAAGATCTTCACTAAGCCACTCGTAGGATTAGGAAATACATTCACCCCAAGTGGCGCTTCATCCATTGGGCGATAGACGGGTTCTAAGTTGGTGAACTCGTCTTTGAGGAAGTAGGATTCTTTCTCAAAATACCTATAACCCGAAACATAAAAGCCTTTTTGGTCATTTGTCAAACCCAAATATAGAACACTTGTTCTAGGAGAAGCATAGTTTTTTTCTTTAATGATATTTAGCTCCTCATCTAATAACATCACCTTAACTGGTTTTTCTAGAGAAAGCTCTGGGCTTCCAATATGTCCTTTTACACCTATAATTTGATTATTAGATAATAGTTTTATATCCTTAATCTTATGATTGGCAAAATACTTAGATTGAACTACTTTAAATTCTTCTCGTTCAATCACAAAAATATGAGCTCCTTGATCTAATTCAAGGGACGGCTGTACAATGGCTATGTAATCTTGATTTTCTGTTATTTTGTATCTACCACTTTTAGCAGGGGTCATCTTCCCTAAATCTAAACTACCCAATACATCCCCCTTATAGTTTAACTTATTGAATACCTTCTCATCTGGTCGGAATTCTAAGCCATAGATTATATCTTCATAGTCTGATAAAAAGCCAAAATGATATTTTTTTATAGTATCTGCACTTAATACCTCCAAATCTTCACTAAGATTCAGAGAAATTATGTCTGTGGGGATATGGCCTTTTTCATATAATAATTGATAAGTTGAATCATTTACTTTAAAATCAAAAATTCGTTCTACTTTTTGAGGATCAGGAATATTAGAAAGTACATTTTCATGCTTTATGATAGAACCTGAGGCTCGTTCTAAGTAACATATCCTCATATAACAATAAGGCATATTATGGCGAAAATAGTGGCTGTACAAAATTAATAGTTCTCCATTTAGACCCTCAATAATAGGATCATTCCAACTCCACTGATTTTGCACTGGATAACTCATTTGCCATAAAGAATCCCCTTTAGCTGAAAGTTTCAAGACATTACGATTCTCCTTATCTACATAAGATAATATATAAAAATCGCCCTCTTGATCCTCATACCCATAACAGAGACTATTTTTCTCCAAGCGTTCAAAGCTTTGAGCGTTTAAGGAAATAAATAATAGATAAGTAGCTATGATTAAGAGTACTTTTTTCATTTTGAGCTTATTTTTTCATAAAAAAACAAGCTTGCGTACTACCAAAATAGTATACAAGCTTGTTATTTTAAATCTACTAAAACTTAACAATTGTTTTAGTAACCATATTACCATTTTCATCGACTACTTTAACACTATAAGTACCCATTGGTAAATTGTCAATATTCACATTAATATCAGAAGAAGAACCATCTCCTGTCTTATTCAAGCCTATACTTGGATCAACAATATCTCTAACTTCTACATGATCAATCACAGAATCTGAATCAATATCAATTGATTGAACCGTAGGGTTCGGATATACCTCTATGGAGATTTGGCATTTGGGTCTCACAAAGGATGCACTAAAAGACTCATCAATTTCATTATAAGCCCCCACAAATATATCATAGTCTATAGTTGGATCCAAATTGTCTAATATATAGGTATTTTGACCTTCTGGTACAAAAGCAGGATAGTGATAGGAATCATCTTCTCCTTGATAATATACTCTATAAGTATCAGCTCCTGCTGCATAAAAGCTTAGTTCTATTGCACTACAACCATTACTATTGACAATACTATGGCTAACTGATGGAGTTGCAGGCGCTACATTAATTTTAATAGGTTTACTATCAGTTTGGAAATACGTATCACTATCATTTCCTGAAACCGTCAATTTCGCTATTAATTGCCCTTTAGTATTTCGTACAAAATCCAAATCATCTGGCAATGAGCTGACTGTTACATTCGTAGTTCCTTCTGTATAAGATTCTTGAGACTGATAAAAGCCAAAGAACTCTCCTGTTGTGTAAGAATAGGTTTCTCCATTTTCTAATAATAATTCTAATTTCCAATCACAATTTCCCATTGTTGTTCCTGTATCATCTTCATCAATCAGACCAAAACCAATTGAAAACCCAGTATCAATATCTACTTCTGATGGGCCAATTGCATAAAAATAATCTGATGGCCCTGTACCACCTAATGATAACTCCCAACCCATGTCAGCTAACATACCTGCTACCCTTTTTCCTGGTGAGTGAATTATTTCGCCTGGATTTAAAGTAGCTGTCATTAACAAGTGGTTATCAACAGAAGCAATACCCATAGAATCATTATACATATATGTATCTTCGTCTAAATGAGCAACACTTTTGGCTTCCGAAAAATCATTGGGCGCATACAGTTTCGTAGGTGAATTAGGATAAGCATTATCTAAGCCATAAATACCTTGCCAACCTCCCCATATTAAACTATCTGATGTCACAAATTCTGTTAGTTCTATTGACGCTGTATTTTTAGGATATTCATCTAAAAATTTAGTCTCTACAATATGTCTTACAAACCTATCAAAAATCAACGGATAATAAATTCCATCATTAATATCTTGATAACCTAATTTAACATCATTACTATCCAAGAAAAGTGAACTTTCAACACCTAACCCATGTCCTATTTCATGAAATACTAAAGTCGTAAAATCAATTAATGTTGTTGTTTGAGCTGTTGTATCATAGTTAAACACATTATTAGCATGAGCATTAGAATTAATAGTCATATGCATATCAACATCATTAATATACGCATCATTATTAGCAATCCTATTAGCTAAAGCTGTAGGATAAAAAGTAGTATCTGAGGGTGTTGGCTCATCACCACTAGCATCAAAATCGCTACCTTTGATTATATTTGTACCTGTTGAAGCCAAAATATCATTTGCAAAAATTTGTCCATCAACCTGAGTATCAAAAGATATCGATATTGCAATCGGTACTTCAGTAGATAATATCCCTCCCCATAGTTTTGTTGCCTTCTCTATCCCTGGTTTCGCTACTTCAGGAACATTACCAATATAAGTAATAACAAAATCAGTCTCAGGTAATCCAGCCAAATAAGGGTTTGTCGTTAAATTAGGAGATGGAGGAACATATATTCCATTATATTCCCCACTATCAAATGTGTAAGAAGTAATATACTGTTGACCACTAGCCACTAAACAATTTAAAAAAATGAATAAGACTCCTATAAGCAGTTTATAGGCTTGATTCTTTGATTCTTTGATTCTTTGATTCTTCATTTAATAAGGTTTTAAATAATTTGTTGCGTTTAACATTTATTATAGAGAGCTGGCCCACGCTTAATATTTTTGGGCAGGTGTTTGACAGTAATGTTACTACTCTCTTTGACAAAAATCACTTGAATATTATTTATAGCGTATCTAATCAAACATAAGATAACAAGCGACTTATGTCTAATAATATTTTACAAAAAAATTTATACTAATATAATTTAGGTGCCATAAATATAGCAACAATGTTTGACAAATGCAATAAATAATGAAAAAAAAAGCGCTTTGTTAGCTCACTGGCTTAGTGTACAAGGTTGTAGAGCTGTATTAACCACATATCTGACAGTCCGCAAAGCGGACAATCTCTCATCTCACAGCGAAGCGGTCTGATAAGACATTGCAATGCAACGCCTTCTAAGGGATGTATGTTTTTACTATCCAATATCTGACGTCTGACAGCGAAGCGGTCTCACATCTGAACCATTTGTTAATGGAATGTGTAAATGAAGATCGCCAGAGATGACATTTTTCTTTATCTTGCAGGTCAAAATATTTTGCATGAATTACTTGGATGGATTAAATGATACGCAACGACAAGCGGTGGAGACGACAGACGGGCCAGTCATGGTGATTGCTGGGCCTGGTTCTGGTAAGACTCGGGTATTGACTTATCGGATTGCACATTTGATTAAGACTGGGGTAGACCCTTTTCGTATTTTGGCTTTGACTTTTACGAATAAGGCTTCTCGGGAGATGAAGGAGCGGATTGAACAGATCGTGGGGAATGAAGCGAGAAATCTTTGGATGGGGACTTTTCACTCGGTTTTTTCGAGGGTATTGAGAGTGGAGGCAGAATTGATTGGCTTTCCTCGGAATTATGTGATTTATGACTCCAATGATTCTAAGAGTTTGATTAAGACAATTATTAAGGAGTTACAACTTAATCCCGATCAGTATAAGCCTTCGATATTGCAGAATCGAATTTCCTTGGCGAAGAATAACTTGATTGGACCCGATACTTATTTGGGAAATGTGAATCTTCAGGCAGAAGATGATAGCGCTGGACGACCTAAGACAGGCGAAGTGTATCGTATTTATACGGAAAGATGTCTACGTGCTGGAGCGATGGACTTTGATGACTTATTAGTAAAGATGTATCACTTACTCACCAAGCATCCAGATTTATGTAAAAAGTACCAATTGAAGTTTCATCATATTTTGGTGGATGAGTATCAGGATACGAATTTTTTGCAGTATCAAATCATTAAGATATTAGCGAGCCAGCATCAGAATATTTGTGTGGTGGGAGATGATGCACAAAGTATTTATGCTTTCCGTGGGGCGAGTATTAGCAATATTCTCAATTTTCAGAATGATTATCCCAATGCTAAATCATTTAAGTTAGAGCAAAATTACCGCTCTACTAAAAACATCGTACAAGTTGCCAATCAGATCATTGGCAAAAATACCAAGCAAATCAAAAAGACGATTTGGACGGATAATCCAGAAGGATCAAGAGTCAAGTTGATCAGAGCCAGTAGTGATAATGATGAAGGCCGACTAATCGCTGATTCAATATTTGAAGAGAGATTGCGTAATCATTTCGACAATAAGGACTTTGCCATATTATATCGTACTAATGCGCAGTCTCGTTCTTTTGAGGAGGCATTGCGTAAGAAGAATATTCCTTATAAGGTACACGGCGGCTTATCCTTCTATGATCGTAAGGAGGTCAAGGATTTAATGGCCTACCTAAAATTGGTCATCAATCATCAGGATGAGGAGTCTTTGCGTCGAGTCATCAATTATCCTACTCGTGGTATTGGCGCTAAAACGATTCAAAAAGTGGCCACCTTTGCCAAAGAGACCAATAACTCTATGTGGGAGGTGGTTTCTAATATTCAGTTATATCCTTTAAGCAGTAGAGCCGCTAAAGCTGTAGGCGATTTTGCGACCATGATTAAGAGTTTTGCTTATTTCTTAAGCACTCACAATTCCTATGAAGCCGCTCACCAAATTGCCAAACAAAGTGGCTTGCTGACTACCTTATATAATGATAAGACGGTGGAGGGCTTAAGTCGCTATGAAAACACACAGGAACTATTGAATAGTATTAAAGAGTTTTCGGAGCAGCCTATTTACGAAACAGCGGAGGGCTTACCTAATGACAACAGCCTCGGTTCTTATCTACAACAAATATCCTTAATGACCAGTTTGGATGAAGGAGAAGACAATGATAATGCTGTTATGCTAATGACCATTCATGGCGCTAAAGGATTGGAATTTCCGAATGTATACGTCGTCGGCATGGAGGAAGAATTATTCCCTTCTAAACGATCCATGGACTCTCGGGAAGGCTTAGAGGAAGAAAGAAGACTATTTTATGTCGCCACTACCAGAGCAGAAAAGAAGCTAAATCTATCCTTTGCCGTCTGTCGTTATCGCTATGGAGAATTGCAATATGGCCGCCCCAGTCGTTTTTTAGATGAAATAGATCATCAATACTTGGACATCAAAGGAATGACTTCTAAATATCAAGCCAAACCCGTTCAGCGATCTTATGCTTTCGATAAAAAGCCTCAAAGAGCTCGCTCAAGTACTCCACCGCCTTCAAAGTGGAAAAAAATCAATACAAAGCCTTCAAAAAAGGCTACCAACGTACCACCGCTAAGTACAAGCAATTTCAAAGCTGCCAATCAAAGCCAGTTGAAAGTCGGTACCAAAGTAAGGCATATTCGTTTTGGCGAAGGAGAAATTGTGCAAATTGAGGGTGGCGCAAGCAAAGTAGCCACGATTCACTTCCACCAATTTGGAGAAAAGCGAATTATGTTAAAATTTGCCAAATTAGAAGTAATCGGGTAATTCACGCAACTTTCTAACTGAATTTAACGTAAAATAGATATGGGGCTTCCCCTTTCTAATTTTTTATCGGATCGTAGGGGCGTTCCTATGTGTGCGCCCTCCGATAAAAAATTAGAAAGGGTCGGGCTGTCCGCTATTATGCGGCTGTTCAGTGCCTACTACACTAAGCGCTGCTTGTCTGCCCTATCGGGCCAGCCATCGCATCGCTAAGTTTCGTAAGCCACTTCACGGACGCCGCATACCGCTACCATCCCTAAGCCAAAAAAAGACAAACAAGTGCTAATATTAACAATAAAAGATGGCTTGGTACGTTATTTAATTAGTTTATAGTAATAAAAGTGTCCTATTTAACTTAACTTTTGATGCATTTTGTTGTTAAAATAGGTAAAAAGTCAAAAGAATGACTTTAAATTTATTGATTACACAATTGAATTGTTATCTTTGGTTATTATTTTTCCCGTATTTTCTCCGACAATGCTAATTTTATAGTCCTTAACTACCGAAAGGTAAGACCTCGCATCCTTTATTTTACTCGCATTTTAATATTGCTTCTCTAAATTAAAATAAAGTATTTGATACATTGGATAACAGCATAATAGCCTAAATACGTTTATGCACGCTTGTTGGAATATAAAACTCATTTTAATCAATAATTACTATCTCTAGGGCAAAATAATCTAATCACCCCTGTTACTTGCAGTAATAGAATACCGCCATTGATTTTTTTAGAGAAATAACAAACAATAGAAACTTCTCAGGTATATCAGCATTATCAGAGCTGTAGCTCCCTTTATCTTGAGTATAGTTTCACTTACTATATTTTATGGAATACAATACAACAAAACCCAAATTGAGGTTTAGAGAATATGGTCGTCATATTCAACAGTTAGTTAAACATACACTAACAATCAAAGATATTGACGAACGTACGGCCTTTGCAGAACATATCATTGATCTTATGATACAAGTTTCTCCTCAACTTCGCAATCTTGAAGAATTCAAACATAAGCTTTGGGATCATTTATACATCATGTCAGGCTATCAACTTATACTAAAGTCGCCTTACCCACCACCAATCAAGGAGGAAGTTGAAGGGGCTAAGCCGAGAAAGTTTCCCTATCCTAAAAACACCGTGCGTTTTAGGCATTATGGAAAAAATGTAGAGAACTTAGTTAAGAAAGCATTAGCAATGGAGGATGAACATAAGCAACAAGCTTTTGTGAAAGTCATTGCAAACTTCATGAAAATGATCTACAGAAACAGAAATCGCGATTATGCAATCAATGATGAAATTATTCTCAATGATTTAAAGATTCTTTCTGATGGTAAATTAACCTTATCCGAAGAGGCACTCACTCCAGATCAAGCAACTAAAAAAGAAACCTACACTCGTCCTTACCAAGATAAGAACTACCAACAAGATCGAAGAGGAAGTAGTAATAACAACCGTAGATTCAACGATAGAGATAATAGAGATCGAAGTGGAAGAGGTGCTTATGATAACAACCGAAGATCTAATAACGATAATAGAAGATCCAATAACGACAGAAGGTCTAATAACGACAACAGAAGATCTAATAACGA
>JAHDDN010000117.1 GCA_020629335.1 Chitinophagales bacterium
CATAAAAACTTAAAGTGAGCGAACGAAATTACCTTGCAAAAATGCCATAATTCAATGAAAATCTAAAGAAAAATTGGTTTTAGATGAACATTTTGGCAATTCCTGACATGAATGAACTTTTAATATTCAAACTTGCAGATTAATAAAGAAATCATCAGATTAGCCATTCCGAATATCATTAGTAATATCTCGGTACCTCTACTTTCAGTAGTAGATTTGATGTTAATGGGCCAATTAGAAGCGGAATCTCCTATTTATATAGGAGCGGTAGTTGTAGGAGGAACAATATTTAACGTTCTTTATTGGGGTTTTATTTTCCTACGGATGGGAACAACTGGCATGACGGCTCAAGCTTATGGTCAAAAAGACGATAAAGCGAGTGCGCAAGTCTTAGCCCAAGCCGCTACAGTAGCCTTGGCAGGTGCCGTTTTGCTCATTCTTTCTCAAGTATTTATTGAGTGGTTGAGTCTTTATTTGATGGCTCCCACTGAAGAAGTCATCGACTACACCAAAGAATATTTTCGAATAAGAATTTGGGCAGCTCCAGCCACTTTAGGACTCTATGTATTAAATGGCTGGTTCTTAGGGATGCAAAATGCTCGTTACCCCATGATCATCACCATATTAGTCAATCTACTCAATGTCGTACTCAACATAGCCTTGGTCAATGGGATGGGCATGAAGTCAGATGGCGTAGCCTATGGCACCTTGATGGCTCAATATGGAGGTTTGACTTTAGCACTAAGCCTATTAGTATATAGCTATCGCCCCATTTTACAAGAAATCTCTACTAAGCTGATTACAGAAGGAGCTGCCTTAGTCCGCTTCTTTAATGTCAATAGAGATATTTTCATTCGCTCCATCTGTCTCAACTTAGTCTTTGCTTATTTCACCGCCAAATCCGCTCAAGTAGATGCCCTCATCTTAGCAGCCAATGGCATTCTCATCCAGTATCTAATGATATTCTCCTATGCCGTAGATGGCTTTGCCTATGCAGCAGAAAGCATCATCGGAAGATATTTTGGAGCCAAAGATATGAGCAAACTAAAAGTGAGCATCCAATACCTCTTTTATTGGTCCTTTGCCTTTGCAAGTGGTTTTGCCATCTTATATGGATTGGGTGGAGAATGGCTATTAAGCCTATTTACCTCAGATCAAGCCGTCATTGATACCGCTATGAAATATGTTTATTGGTTGGTAGTCTTAGCGATTCCTGCGGCTGCAGCTTATATCTGGGACGGTATTTATGTAGGAGCCACTGCCAGCAAAGCCATGCGTAATACCATGCTATTGGCTTCTGTCATTTTCTTCTTTCCCGTCTATTTATTATTGGAATCAAGCATAGGCAATCATGCCCTTTGGTTAGCTTTAGTAACTTTCATGTTAGCCAGAGCATTCAGTATGTGGTACTTGGCTAAAAGGTATATTTATATCGACTAAAACCAATAGTTTAGATGTCATTCCGAGCGCGTCAGCGCACAGGAATCTATTACGACAAAATTTAAGGATTTGGGAGGCTAAAATAGTAGGATATAAGCGTTTTTACCAATTACTATCATTGCTCTATACGCTAAGAATAGCTATACTTTGATGTGGGAAATTATTATCTACACATAGTAGTCCAATAAAGAGTTAAACTTTTAGTCTCAATTAGTCTAAAAAAACAAACAAAAAGTCAAATAATTAAGTCAAATTGTCTCGATTTATGCATGAATTATTTTTAAATACCATTTTCTTAGAAGCGTTTTTCAGTTTTTCAGTTATAAAGTTAAATCTGGGGCTTCCGTCTGCGCCAGCAAAGGCAAATACACTACTATCCCCCAAATTACGCATTAATCATTACGCATTACACATTAAAAAAGGCGCAGCCGTCGGGCTGTCCGTTCTTATGTGGCTATGCCGCTCCTACTTTGCTAAGTGCTGCTTGTCTGCCCTGCGGGCCAGCCATCGCATCACTAAGCGTCGTAAGTCGCACCATAGACGCCACATACCACTTCCATCCCTAAGCCTGTCCTCCCTTGGGGGAGGTGGCCGAAGGCCGGAGGGGGATAGTGATGAGCGATGAGTATAAAAAGTTACGTGCTATCATTTATCGCTAAAAAAAACGGTCATTCCGAGCGCGCAGCGCACAGGAATCTATGACTATACTACTGGACATTTTTGAAGATCATAGAGAAAAGCTCTTAGCGTAGTCTCTGACTGGCGTGTTAATTTTGTACCAATTTGCAGGGGGTGAATTCCTGCAAGTTTTATTAAGTAGTTGAAGGTAGTTATTCGTGCATTCTTGATGAGCTTATTTTTAGCTTAGCCAAGGCGCTTTTCGCCTTAATAGCAGGGCTATTGCTAAGAAAAGCAACGAAGGATAAGCTAAAAAGAGGCCATCAGAACTGCCGAAATAATTAACTTTAGCTACTTATGATAAGTAATCACCAACCTTTATAGCGCAAGTGTTTTTCACTTGTGCCTGCTGAGTCTTGCGTTTGTTTTACTTTCCAGTGGCAAGCTAATTGGTGATGTAAGTCAAAAAGACTTACCGTAATGCTCAGTATTAATTAGCAGGCTTTTGTTGCAAATTAAGTGCTTCGAAAGGCACAAGTCAAAAAGACTTGCGCCATATAGCAGGTTCATACATAAATGTTGAGGGATTCAAAAATCTTAGAATTATATCAAAATTAACAGCCCAGTCAAAGACTACGACCTTAAATTGCTCAACTCCAGAGTATAGCTTCTGAACCAAAAGTTGGGGCAAAAAACTAATATACTAATCAACTAATACACGAATTCCCCAAAATTTGCCATCATGAAAAAATAGAAAATTTTCCAACTTTTTTGGCCTTTATCAGACTTTAATTTATAGGCTGTAACTTTTTACTAATGTACTTCGTTCCACTTACAAATTAGCCTTAAAATTAAAATACCAATCATGAGAAACTTAATTTTTATTTCGATTTGTATGCTTTTTAGCACTGTCTTAATGGCGCAAGATATGCCCACTATTCATGCCTCTGATAAAATGGTGGATATTAGAGATGGAAAAAACTTAAAAAGTAATTACTGGACCATTTCACCAGAATATAATCCTGATGTTTATAAAACGACGGTGACAGAAGAAAAGGAAATTGTGTACTACACTAATTTGGATTCTATTTCATTTACAGTTAAGCCAGGCGATAGCTATGATTTTGTGATTATGCTCAACAAAACAGATAGTTGTATTCAGAGAGTTGAAGCGATAGAAGGGCCTAATTATCCTGATTTTCCACAAGCTTATAAGGATGCTAATAAGGGGAAATATTCGATGGAGGTGCCAGAGGTACAAGAGTTAGTACACATTATTATTGCCTTGACTAAAACGGGCTTGGCAGATTCTAATTTGGTGAATCATGAAGGGGAATATTATCAAGATGTTATCAATCATTTTGGTCCTTATAAGGAGGAGCAAATTGTTCAGCTATTGGATAATGGTTTGGTGAATAATTATCCTAATATTAAGGCGAGTGCTTGCCAAATGTCTTGGGATGGAGACCGTATTGTCAATGATCCTAATTATGGTCATTTGTATTTAATAGAGCAGAATCAATTAGCGCAAGCGATTCCTTTATTGGAGGACTTTGCTAAGAAGACTCAGTTTAGACAATTCTATCAAGATCATAAAGAATACTACGAAAAATTGATTGCTTTGATGCATGAACAAACGCCTATTAAGCAACAGTGGGAGTGGTTAGAAAAGGAATTTCCTCATCGGTATCATCATTATCGAGTTACCTTTTCTCCTTTAGTATATGGCTCGCATTCTACAACTCGATTTGGCACAGAAGACTTCTTACAAACTATGATGTTGATCTGTGGCCCTTATGAATCGGAGAAATATTCAGAGGCGGTAAAAGAAGGTTTTATGACCCGAGTGGTATTCACAGAGATTGACCATAATTATGTTAATCCAACTTCTGACGAGTACACAGAGGAGATTGATCAAATATTTGACGATAGAGAAAAATGGACTAAGGTAGGTAGCTGGTCAGATTCTTATGGTACTCCTTATATGGTTTTTAATGAGTACATGACATGGGGCGTTTTTGCCCTATATGCAGATGATTTCTTTGAGGGAGAAGATTTGGATATTATTAATGAGCGAATGATTACCCAAATGGAAAAGTGGAGAGGCTTTACGAAGTTTGGTGACTTTACTCGTGAATTATTGAAGCAGTACAAAAATAAAAAAGAAGGGACTTTAGTGTCTGATCTTTATCCAAGTATGTTGGAGTGGTGTGCTGAGCAATAATATAGATAATTAAGTTTGTCCCCAAGACCAGTCAGAGACTGTGCCCAGATGTTGACCAGTCTATTGACCCTAATGCTGACAGTGGTAGAGCATTTTGATTGAGGAGATTTTTGATTATAAAAAACTTGACTATTGTTATCTAATTAGCTAACTTTGTTTCATGAGTGCTGAGATTTATCGTGAAGTTTTTTTGTACAAAGATCATTACAAAAAGTTCTATAGATCTTTAGATATTAAAACCCGAAAGAAATTTGATTGGACACTTGATCTAATCGAAACAATTGAATTAGTTCCAGAACGATATCTTAAACATCTAGCCGATACAGATGGTCTTTACGAAATAAGAGTAGAAGCTAATAGTAATATTTATAGAGTCTTTTGTTTTTTTGATAAGGGTAAATTGATCATTTTAGTGAATGGGTTTCAAAAAAAATCTCAAAAGACTCCTAAGAAAGAAATTCAAAAAGCTCAACAAATAAAAAAAGAATACTTCGATGAGAAATAAGAACCTTAAATCCTTTCGTGAACATTTAGAAGAGGAGTATGGCCCTATTGGAAGCCCAAAGAGAGATGAATATGAGGTTGGCTTTGAGGCTTTTAAGTTAGGAGTACTATTACATGACCTAAGAAAAGAAAATGGCTTGACTCAAGAACAATTAGCGCATAAATGTGGAACGACTAAAAGCTATATTTCAAGAATTGAAAATAATGCTTCTGATATTAGATTGTCTACCTTAATGAGAATATTTAAATTGGGTTTTGGTAAAGAATTGCGGCTAACATTAGTGTGATACAATTGTATTCTTTATTAACAGGCCAGCCAGAGACTACGCCCAGGCTTTTGGGCAGAAAAAAGAAATTTAGTAGACTTACATTAAACTATTTTACCCTAATTCTTCATAGGCTTCTAATGGCGGACAAGTACAAACCAAGTTTCTATCGCCATGAGAATTATTCACTCTATTAACGCTTGGCCAAAATTTATTGGCTCTTAAGTAAGGCATTGGATAGACTGCTTTTTCTCTGCTATAAGGAAATAACCATTCATTAGCTACCGCCTCCTCTAATACATGAGGGGAGTTGACCAAAACATTATTTTTAGGATCTGCCTTGCCCGCTTCTATTTCCGTAATTTCTTGCTTGATGGCTATCATAGCATCACAGAAGCGATCGATTTCTTCTTTATCTTCACTTTCTGTGGGCTCTATCATAATAGTCCCAGCTACAGGCCAAGACATGGTAGGAGCGTGGAAGCCATAATCCATGAGTCGCTTAGCTACATCCTCCGCATCAATTCCAGCAGATTTTTTAAATGGGCGAATGTCAATGATTAGCTCGTGAGCTACTCGGCCATTTTTAGCAGTATATAAAATTTCATAATCTTTTTCTAAGCGGCTTTTTAGATAATTAGCATTGAGGATAGCCATCTCGGTAGCGTCTTGTAAACCTCGGCTACCTAATAGGAGAATGTAAGCATAAGAGATTAATAAAATACTCGAACTTCCCCAAGGTGCAGCACTTACCGCAGCCCCTTTCTCGCCTCCTAAATAAACATGTTTAGGTAGATGTGGAGCTAAATGTTGGGCTACACAGATTGGCCCCATACCAGGGCCACCACCTCCATGCGGAATACTAAAAGTTTTGTGTAAGTTGAGGTGGCAAACATCGGCTCCAATGATGGCTGGATTGGTCAAGCCTACTTGTGCATTCATATTAGCCCCATCCATATAGACTTGTCCACCGTATTGGTGAATTAAAGCGCAAATCTCTTTGACATTTTCTTCAAATACGCCATGTGTTGATGGATAAGTAATCATTAAGGCGCTGAGTTCGTTTTGGTGTTTTTCTGTTTTGGCTTTTAAGTCTTCTAAATCAATATCACCTCTTTCATTACATTTTACGACGACGACTTTCATGCCTGCCATGACTGCACTGGCAGGATTGGTACCATGAGCAGAGGAGGGGATCAAAGCGACATTCCTATCCTTATGTCCATTAGCTAGATGATAATTACGGATGCATAGTAAGCCAGCATATTCTCCTTGTGCACCAGAATTAGGTTGCAAAGAACAAGCATCAAATCCAGTGATTTCGCATAGCTGATCAGATAAATGTTTGAATACTTTTTGATAGCCTTTAGTCTGTTCTATGGGAGCGAATGGATGAATATTCGCAAAATGAGGAATGCTGATAGGATAAAGCTGAGTGGCAGCATTAAGCTTCATAGTACAGGAGCCTAATGGAATCATAGAATGCACTAATGATAAATCTTTACTTTCTAATTGTTTGATATAACGCATCATTTTGGTCTCCGAATGGTGGCTATTAAAAACGGGATGCGTGAGAAATTCAGAGCTACGCTTTAGCGTATCTGGAATTTGCAAATCATTAGACAGCTCCACTTTGTCGATTCCTTTAGCTCCGACAAAATTAGCGAATACTTGAATTAAGTTGATTAGATCCGCATCTGTACATGATTCATCAATAGAGATGGTACATTTACGATCGTCAATGTAGCGTAGATTAATTGCTTGTTTTTCTGCTTGTTCTTTTAGGGCTTTTGTCGATAGGCCATTAGGCATTTCAATGCAAAGTGTATCAAAGAAACAATCATTTATTTGTTGATAATTTAAAGCTTTTAATTGATCGTTTAGGAAGCGTGTTTTTTGGTGGATTTTATGGGCGATTTCTTTTAGACCTTTTGGGCCGTGATAGACGGCATACATACTGGCCATGATTGCTAAAAGAGCTTGAGCGGTACATATATTAGAGGTGGCCCTTTCTCTTCTGATGTGTTGTTCTCTGGTTTGGAGGGCCATTCGGTAGGCTTGTTTTTCTCTTCTATCGAGAGAAACACCGATAATACGTCCAGGTATATTTCTTTTGAAATCGTCTTTAGTGGCCAGATAGGCTGCGTGTGGCCCACCGTAACCTAAAGGAATTCCAAAACGCTGTGTATTGCCTACTACTATATCTGCCCCTAACTCTCCAGGTGGAGTCAATAAACAAAGACTCATTAAATCGGCTGCAAAAATGACATAAGCGCCGACGTCTTTTGCTTGTTGAATCAATTGGTGATAGCTATCTACTCGTCCGTCTACATCAGGATATTGTAATAAAATTGCGAATACATCTTCTCCTAATTTGTTTTCTTTATTAGGATCAGCCACATCTACCTCTATATTTAGTGGGTGTGCTCTGGTATAGAGTACGTCTATTGTTTGAGGAAGGCATTGATGATCTACTAAGATTCGGTGAGCAGCCGCTTTCTTTTTAGATTTGTTTCTGAGTACGTGGCTCATGGTCATGGCTTCTGCAGCGGCGGTTGCTTCATCTAAAAGAGATGCATTTGCGATTTCCATTGCTGTTAAATCGCTCACCATGGTTTGGAAATTGAGCAATGCTTCCAAGCGTCCTTGCGCAATTTCTGCTTGGTAAGGGGTGTATTGTGTATACCAGGCAGGATTTTCGAGTATATTTCTGCGTATTACAGAAGGCAGTATACAGTTGTAATACCCCAAACCAATATAGGATTTGAACAGTTGATTTTGGTTTCCAACTGATTGGATATAATTGAGGTAATCGTATTCAGACATTTGATCGGCGATATTAAGCGCTTGATTAAGTCTGATGGAAGCAGGGATTACTTCATCAATGAGTTGGTTCATAGATGAAATACCTATTTGCTCTAACATGGCTTGTTTTTGAGCATCGTCTGGGCCAAGGTGCCTATCTACAAATTGCATAAGTCTCTTATTTCGTCATTACTAGAGAAAAACATCAAAAAGTGTAAAAAGTTGTTGTTGTTATTGGCCCCAAAGGTAATCTTAATCTTTAGTAATAGGCGTCAATTTTAAAACATTTTCGATGAAATTATAAGATTTTTTTCTCACTATATCTAAGTCATTTGACTGAAACTTAGAGAGCATACAATGTGCGGCAGCAGAATTAACGCTTACGCTTTCTTGAAGTGGCTCAGGTGTACTAATTTGATCAAAGAATTGGTGGATGGCATCTATAGAAATCACCATATCTCTTTTTTCTTCATTTTCATACCAGTAAGCACAGAAGATTGGCATTTTAAGCTTTTCAAAGGTACTTTGTGTCATTGTCTCATTTATAAGGCTTCTAAGAGCGACTACGCCTTCTAGGCGATATTGGGTAGTCCAATATTGTTCGCCACCACGATTAAGGGTGAATGATCGATGGTTGCCTCCCATGACTTTACGAGCTATTTGTAATCCCCAAGGGTAAGTCAATAATTTAGAATTTGGGTCATTGATATCGATATTAGGGGAGTACATTAGTATTGAGTGAACCAGTTCGGGATTATGAGCTGCTAAGTAAGTGGCTAAGGTACTGCCTGTAGAAGAGGAGAGGAGGATGACTTTATCTCCTAGCTTTTGGGCGATGGCGATAGCCTCTTTAGCTGATTCTATCAGATCTTTAGGAGTAATATCTTTGAAAGATTCGATATCGTCTATGCCGTGACCTGCCAATAGAGGAATGTATAGGTTGCAGCCATATCTTTTGGCAATATCTGGTATAACGGGATCGCCAGACATTGGGCTAGCGGAGAAACCATGTAAAAAGAGCATCGCATATTCGGTTTTTTGTTGGCTGGAGTCGGCCCATATGAGGCGACTTTCATTCCCTGCTCTTAGTTTGGGTATATTAGCATCTTTTTTGGCTACGTAATCATTTAATTCGTTGATAGATAAGGAGGTGGCTTGGATTTTTGCATCGAATTCTGGATAGTTTGGGCGTGGGCCGAGTGCAAATACTAAGGTGAGTATTAGGATGAGAGCGATGAGGAGGTAGAGGAAGTACTTCATATTAACTGAATTAACTGACTAACTGAGAAACTGACAAACTGGTAAACTGCTTAAAGCTGTGTTTCGGTTAATCAGTTTATCAGTTATAACGTTTATTAGTTAAGATTTGGCTTAGGGATGGTAGCGGTACTCAGCGTAATGAAGTAGCTTACGGAACTTAGCTGGACGTAGGCTGGCCTGCAAGGCAGACAAGTACAGCTTAGTGGAGTAGCTGCTGAATAGCTGAGTGAGAGCGGACAGCCCGACCCGATTTGTTTTTTGGCCAGCCCATGTAGGGGCGGACCTGTGTGTCCGCCCGCTGGCCAAAAAACAAATCGGGGAAGCCCCACAAAATTAATATTTTATTAGGATTATTAAACTAATGTAAGTATCTTTGCACACTGAAAAATAAGATAAAAAAATGTTTGCAGTAGTAGAAATCGGTGGTGCTCAGTTTAAGGTTGAGCCAAACCAAGAAATATTCGTTAATCGTTTAGATGCTAACGAAGGTGACAAAGTATCTTTTGACAAGGTACTAATGGTCAATGATGGTGGTGCGGTACGTATCGGGACACCAACAGTTAGTTCAACGGTAAATGCCACGGTTGTTGAGCATTTAAAAGGCGATAAAGTGATCGTATTCAAGAAGAAGAGAAGAAAAGGATACAGAGTGAAAAACGGTCATCGTCAGCACCTTACGAAGATTAAGGTGGACAGTATTCTATAATTGATATTAAAATTTTAAAGAAATGGCTCATAAAAAGGGGGCGGGTAGTTCGAAAAACGGTAGAGATTCTCAAAGTAATCGCCTAGGTGTAAAAATCTATGGTGGTCAAGAGGCTATCAATGGGAACATTATAGTTCGCCAAAGAGGAACTCAATTTCACCTAGGTTCTGGTGTGAAAATGGGTAAAGACCACACTATATATGCAGTAGTGGATGGTACTGTACAATTTGAAACGAAAGCGAAAGGACGTAAATTTGTGTCTGTGATTCCACCAGGGCATAAAGTAATGAATGTAGCTGAGTTGAAGGAAGCGATTTCGAAGCTTTCGCCAGTTACTCCAGCTCCAAAGCCTGCTGAAAGCAGCGAGGAAGCATAAATAAATTGAAAGAGAAGAAAGACCTGATTAGTGAATAACTAATCGGGTTTTTTTGGTTTTAGGCCTATTTTTTCATTAAAAAGTGACGTAAAAACGTCAAATTATGTGGCCTTTAACTAAATTTTTAAAAATTTAACTAAAGAATTAGTTGAAATTAAGTTAAAAGCCTTTATATTTGTAATGTAATTTGAAAACAACATTTATTTCTAATAACAAAAATAATCATTTTAAGATGAAAAATCTTTTTTCTTTAGTGATGACTTTAGTATTAGCTTCTTTTCTTTTAGCTAGCTGTAGCAGCAAATCTGCTCAGACTACAAAAGCTGATGATGCTAAGTCAACAACTACATCTGCAGCAGCAGATAAAGCGGCAGCCAGTAAAGATGCTGCAAAATCAGCTAATGATCCTGATCCAGATACACCAAAAACATCTATGGAGTTTGCTGAAATGACACATGATTTCGGTGATATCAATGAAGGGGATAAGGTTAATCACGTATTTACATTCAAAAATACTGGTAATGAGCCATTAATCATTAGTAGTGCAAAAGGTTCATGTGGATGTACGGTTCCACAATGGCCAAAAGAGCCAATTCCACCAGGTGGTGACGGCGAGATCAAAGTAGAATTTAACTCTAAGAACAAGCCAGGTAAGCAAACAAAAACGGTTACGATCCACGCAAATACAGATCCAAACCCAACTCGTTTGACAATCAAGGCTCAAGTAGCAAAAGATCCAAATAAAGACGAAGCGAAGAAATAAACATTTTTCTTAGCGATTTATTGAGGCAAGGCTGAACAGTTTAGCATGGTTTTAAGTTATTATGAATATGAAAGAATATCTTTCGCTCATAAAATTTAGCCACACTGTTTTTGCCTTGCCTTTTGCTTTTATAGGCTTCTTTTTGGCTACCCATCATTTTGGTTATTCCTTTGAATGGATCAAACTTTTGTATGTCATACTCTGTATGATTTTTGCTCGAAGTGCTGCTATGGCCTTTAATCGTTATATTGATCGAGATATAGATGCGATTAATCCACGTACAGAGCAAAGAGAAATTCCAGCAGGTCTTATTCCAGCTAAGTCTGCCTTGTTTTTTGTGTTGCTAAACTGTGTATTATTTGTAGTAACAACCTACCTTATTAATCCACTTTGTTTTTATTTATCACCAATTGCCTTAACGGTTGTATTGGGATATAGTTATACTAAGCGATTTACGTCCTTATGTCACTTTGTATTAGGCGTAGGCTTAGCCTTAGCACCCCTAGGTGCCTTTTTAGCGGTATCCGAACACTTTGAGTTATTACCTGTTTTATTGGGCTTTATTGTCTTATTTTGGGTAAGTGGCTTTGATATTATTTATGCACTACAAGATGAAGAGTTTGATCAGGAGAATAAACTGCATTCTGTTCCTTCCTTATTAGGCAAACAAAAAGCGCTTTGGGTATCTAAGCTATTGCATGTACTCTGCGCAGGATTATTATTATATACCGCTTATATTGGTAATTTTGGATGGTGGTATTGGGGTGGTACTTTTATTTTTATAGGCTTATTAATTTATCAACATCTTTTAGTTAGCTATGATGACTTAAGTAGAGTTAACTTAGCATTTTTTACGACGAATGGAGTAGCAAGTGTTATTTTTGCTGCTTTTGTGTTGTTAGAATTATTAGTTTGATCATACCATTAAATACAACTCATTGGATTCACTCACACAAATCACCTTAGGAGCAGCGGTTGGAGAGGCTGTATTAGGTAGGAAAGTTGGAAATAAAGCCATTATATGGGGAGGAATAGCGGGTTTAATACCTGATTTAGATATTCTTTTCTTTCCTTTTGCGACAGAAGTACAACAATTATCCCTGCATAGAGGCTTTTCTCACTCTCTTTTATTCCCTTTTATAGCTGCGCCTATATTAGGGTATTTGCTGCATTCTTATTATAAAAAAGAAATGGCCAGTTTTTGGGGCTGGACACAATTGTTTTTTTGGAGCATAATCACTCACCCATTATTAGATTCTCTGACTACTTATGGGACTCAATTATTTCTTCCGTTCAGTGATTTTAGGGTTTCAGAGAGTAGTGTGTTCATTGTTGACCCTGTTTATACCGTTCCATTTCTAATTAGCGTTATCATTTGTTGGAGATTAGCCAAAGAAAATAAACTTAGAAGAACGATTAATTATTTGGGTTTGGGGGTGAGTACACTTTACCTATGCTGGACTCAAGTCAATAAATATACCGTTAATAAGGTATTTACACATGCTATTGAGCAAAAAAATATACCTTATGAAAAGTATTTTACAGCTCCTACGCCCCTAAATAACTTCCTTTGGTATGGCATTTTTAAGACCCAAGAAGGCTATCAATTAGCTTATTACTCCTTGTTTGATAAAGACGAAGAGGTGGAATTCAAATTTTTACCCAGCAATAAGGAGCTGATTGCTCCGATAGAGGACGCCTATGCCATAGATCGGCTAAAATGGTTTAGTCGAGATTTCTATAATGTAATTAATAAAGACGGTAAGTTGTACTTCAATAATTTGCTGTTTGGAACCATGAATCCATTTTCAGAAGGAGAGGAACCTGCCTATGTATTTAAGTTTGAGATTGTAAAAGAGGATAATGGAGAGATCGGTTTCAGAGAAGTAAGAGAAATACCAGAAAACACTTCTGATTGGTTTGGTATACTTTGGAGAAGAATAAAAGGGGAGAAGTAAAACAAATTAATAATAAAAAAGGACTGATTCCTAATAAAGTGTTTTATTAAGGAACGTTTAAAAAATAAGATTGGCATTTGCAGCTAAATATTTTGTATCA
>JAHDDN010000118.1 GCA_020629335.1 Chitinophagales bacterium
GAACACCCAAATCAACTAACTCATTAGCCACACCTGCTTCTGTTCGATCTTCTTGCACCCATATCTTACCGTCTTTTTTTAAATCAATATGAATAACACAATGATGCATTCTATCAGCCCCTTTCCAACCGACTCTCATTAATTGAAAATGCTCTTTTTTTTGGTCAATAATAATTTGATTTTCATATTCATACCATTCTCCTATAGGTTTAAAATTGGCATGTTTTTGAAGGACTTTTTCTATATATTCTACATACTTTATTTTATCCATTTTTCTATTTTTTTTGCAGCTATTCGTTTTAGCCAACTTCACTCAAAAAACTGTCATTCCGAGCGCTTTAGCGCACAGGAATCTATTTCCTGCACTTTCGATCACCGAGTCTATAGAGACTTGAGCGATAGAGGTGATTTTAGACTACACTCAACTACAGAGCTGTGATTTCAATGGTAAAAACGCTACTTCCTATTATTTTAGCCTCCCAAATCCTTGAGTTTTGTCGTAATAGATCCCTGTATGCCTACGGCATTCGGGATGACAGGTGTTTGTGGCATACTAAAATGAGAATAGCTGTTATATTAGGGGCTTAGCATGCGCTTGTAAAAACGTAATATACAACATAAAAAATTCATCATTTATAGTTCATCATTCATCGTTCGCCGAAGGCGCTATGAAATTCGGCTCCAATTCTTGCCTTGTTGCTTCATTAGGGCTTCCATATAGGCGCCTAATCTTCTGTTTTCTGGCTTATCTAAGTTGGGGTCATCTTCCATTAAATCCTCCACGGCGGAACGTATTTTCGCAAGTAAGATCGTATCTCTGGTGAGGTCTGCTATGCGGAGTTTGTGGATGCCGCTTTGTTGAGTACCATCTAAGATACCAGGGCCTCTTAGCTTGAGGTCTAATTCAGCGATTTTGAAGCCATCTGTGGTTTCTGTCATGGCTCGGATACGTTTGCGGCCATCATTGGAAAGCTTATCTCCTGTCATTAGGACACAGTAGGATTGGTCTGCTCCCCTACCTACTCGACCACGCAATTGGTGTAATTGGGCTAAGCCAAATCGCTCGGCACTTTCTATGACCATGACGCTGGCATTGGGTACGTTTACCCCCACCTCAATAACCGTAGTAGCGACCATAATATCTGTCTCTTTATCCAAGAAACGCTGCATTTCGTAATCCTTATCAATGGTAGCCATTTGTCCGTGTACGATGCTGACTGCATTATCAGGGAAGGCTCTACTAATACTTTCATAGCCATCCTCTAAGTCCTTATAATTAAAATGCTCCGACTCTGATATGAGCGGATAAACGACATAAACTTGTCTTCCTTTTTCGATTTCTTGCTTCATGAATCCGAACACTCTCAAGCGTTGGTTATCCTTCATATGGAGGGTTTGGACTGGCTTTCTGCCTGGTGGCAATTCATCAATGACAGATACATCCAAATCGCCATAAAAAGTCATGGCTAAGGTTCTTGGGATTGGGGTGGCTGTCATTACTAATATATGTGGTGGAAGTATGTTCTTTTGCCAAAGCTTAGCTCTTTGGGCTACTCCAAAACGATGCTGCTCATCAATCACCACCATACCCAAATTTTTAAATTTAACAGTATCTTCTATCAATGCATGAGTACCTATCAGTATCTTGATGATACCCAACTCTAAATAATCTAATAAAGCCCGACGCTTTTTCCCTTTAATAGAGCCTGTTAGTATCTCCACGTGTATGTCTAAGCCCTCCAAGTATTCTGTCATGGTGGTTAGGTGCTGTTGGGCGAGGATTTCGGTGGGAGCCATGATGCAGGCTTGGAAATCATTGTCTAATGCCATGAGCATGCTCATAAGGGCTACGATGGTTTTACCACTACCGACATCTCCTTGAAGTAGACGATTCATCTGCCTTCCTGATCGAGTGTCTCGACGGATTTCTTTTAATACTCTTTTCTGCGCACCTGTTAGTTCAAAAGGTAGTTTTTGCTCAAAGAAGTTATGGAAATTATCCCCTAACTTTTCAAATTCAAATCCTTTAATACTCGTTTCTCGGCCTACTTTTTCGTGAAGGAGTTTGAGCTGTATAAAGAATAGTTCGTCAAATTTGATGCGATTACGAGCTCGTTTTACGGCATCTTCATTGGCTGGTAGGTGTACATTTCTTAGGGCATCATAGCGAGACATGAGTCCAAATTCCTGTATTAAACTATCAGGTAGATATTCGGGTAGATGCTCTCTACCTACTTGAAGAAAGAGGTTTTGCATCAGGCGATAAATCCCTTTACTTTCTAGGTATTTTGATTTGAGTTTTTCAGTGCTTGGATAGACTGGTTGTATTCTATTTTGTAGAGAAACTGGGCCATCTATTACTTCTACTTCTGGATGAGGCAAACTCGCTCTTCTGTTGTAAAAATTGGGTTTGCCATATACCATATATTCTTTCCCAATCTCGATCACTTTGCGCATATAGTTGATTCCTTTGAACCAGACTAATTCAATTCTGCCAGTTCCATCATAGAGGGTCGCAACCATTCTTCTTCCTCGACCTTCTCCTATGATCGACATACCCGATATTTTGCCCCTTAACTGGACATGAGTAGCATCCTCCTCAATATCTTGTATACGATTCAGTTTTGTTTTATCAATGTAGCGGAAGGGGTAGTGATGTAATAAATCATAAAAGAAGTGTACTTCTAATTCTTTACGTAATGCTTCTCCTTTTTTCGGGCCTACTCCTTTCAAATATTCTATGGGAGTGGCTAATATGTTTTTATTTTCTGCACTCAATGCTCAATTATTTTACATTATACTATTCTTCTTCGTTTGGATCGATCATTAAGCCTTTAGGGGCTTTAGGTTCTTTGTTTTGGCCTTCCACTCCATCTGGACTTGGTGCATCTAACTTATCTGTTGGAGGCTGAGGCGCATCTGGATTTGCTGGTGTCTCTAAAACGGGTGGTGGAGTTGGGCGTTGATCTTCTTCTAGGACGGGAACGTCTGTTGGATCTACTTTTAGGCTATCTGCTTCGGCTGGTGTTTCTTCTAGCTTTGGAGCTGGTTCTTTTTCTTTAGGGATACTATGTGTTAGAACGAGTTGCATGAAATCGGTATAGGCTTTTTTGATTGCATCAGGTGGTGCTTGGTTGGGGCCACCCCATACGGCCTTATGTTCGTTCTCTTTATTGAAGTGGGAGATATAATAGGTCATATTGCCTGGCTCATTGCAAGTATTGGCGGCTAAATCAAGATCTATCATTTGTTTCCAAATGCTTTTTGCTTCGTCTTTTTCGAGTCTGAAAGCTTCATTTGTTCCTTCTGAGGTGCTGGATTCTCTGAATACTTGTCCATTTTCTAAGAGGATGAATTGGCTCATCAAGCCTGCGAAACCGCCTGATTTACCGATGACAAATTTTTCTTCGGGAAGTTGGTCAGCCGTGTAGATTTTATTGCTACAAGATGCTAAGCAGATTAGGGATAGTGATAACATAAAGCTTATTGATTTAAATATTTTCATGACTGTTATTGTTTTTCGATTGGTCAAACAAATTTTTGACCTGCATGCGAGTGTTTAGTTAATTAATCTAATGGTTAAATTTATAAGTCCTTGACAGCCCAAGTTTTGTCTTTTTACGATTCTACTTCGTTATTTTTTCGTTCCGTAGCCCTGCTATGGGCCTCAAAAACGCCTTGTATAATCGCAAAAATACTACAACTTAACTGTCAGAAGCTTATAAACTGAACCACTAATAGAAATAACCAAGCAAACATTCGGCTTAGGGATGGTAGCGGTATGTGGCGGCCATGCACTGACTTATGGAGCTTAGGTGGACGTAGGCTGGCCTGAAAGGCAGACAAGTACACCTTAGCGGAATAGGAAGGGCATAGCCACATAATAGCGGACAGCCCGACGGCTGCGCTTCGCTTGCAATGATAAATGCATAATGATGAATGTGTAATACTTGGCTCGTGCTACGCACTTCGCTTACGAGCGCAGGCGGAAGCCCCTAATTCAATATATTAGTATATTCATCAACAAAATCATAAAGGAAGTTCCTGATAATTTAACCAAAATTGCACAAAAAGTGGGTTTAATACAAATATTATCAGTGAGTTAGCTTAAAAAAGGGCATACTTAGGGATACTAAAACAATAAATTGATGTTTTCTACTGGTAAAAATAAACAACTATTGCGTTGCAAAAACCTCACTTAGCGCTGCTATGCTTCACTTTTGCGCCTTATACTTGTCTATTTTTCCTGCGTATAAAAGGATCAATTTATTATTTCAATATCCTTATTGTTTTTATATATGGTGCTTTAATGTTTTTTAAGACAGAAAAGCGCTTAGATATCTTGGATATATAAGACAAATAGCCTTATTTTTTGGGATTTGGAGAGGATAATTTGATTATTCTCAACCCAAGTGTCAATAATATGTTTTAATTTTGTTAGAAAAGAATTATTGTTGCCTGCGCAGTTAATAAACAACTTATATTATTATGAAAAAAATATTACTTTTAATAGCAATCATTAGTTTTCCAATTTTGATGAATGCTCAGGATTGGAATACTGAAACTGGAGCGACGACTTGTTTTTCCTCACCTCGTGTTACTGATTTAAATGGTGATGGAATTATGGATATCGTTGTTGGTGGTGGTATTGAGTCAAATTTCAATATTAATGGGGAGTTTGAATTCAATTTGAGTGATTATGGAGTGATGGCATTTGATGGGGCTGATGGCACATTATTGTGGAATACGGAGGCCAATGATCAGATGTTTGGTAGTGCGACTTTCTATGATATTACTTTTGATGGAAAGAAGGATGTGTTTATTGGTGGTCGTAATGCTAATTTAATGGCCTTGAATGGTGCTACGGGTGAGATTATTTGGGAGTTTTATCCAGATAATGAGTTGGGTACTGCGGGAGATAATGGTTATTATCAATTTTACACTTCACAGTTGGTGAGTGATTATAATAGTGATGGTAGAAGGGATTTATTAGTAGCGAATGGTGGAGATAAGACGATTCCTTCTTTTCAACAGGATGGTCGTCCGCCTGGGAAGATCATGATTATTAGTAGTGTGGATGGTAGTGTGATTGCTGAAGCTGAGGTAACAGATGGTCAGGAGACTTATATGTCGCCATTGGTGGTTGATCCATATCGTAATGGAGAGTATTCAGTCATATTTGGTACTGGTGGGGAGACTGTTGGTGGAGGATTGTATGCTGCTACTATTGATGAAGTATTAGCTGGGGATTTGAGTGGAGCTACTTTATTGGCTTCTGGAGAAAGTAAAGGTTTTATAGCGCCTCCTACTTTAGCTGATTTGACGGGAGATAATGTTTTTGATATTGTAGGCGTCTCTTTTGGAGGAGTTTTGTTTGCAATTGATGGTAGAACTTATGAGCCTATTTGGCCAGAGATTCAGGTAGCCAATTCTGAGACCAGTGCTTCTCCAACGATAGGATTGTTTACGGATGATGCGGTTCCAGATATTTTTATCACATTTGGTATTGGTATTGCGCCTTCCTTTAGTGATTTCGTTCACGTTATGATAGATGGAGCTACTGGTGAGATTGTGTATGAGGAAATGATGGGTGTTACTCAGTTTGGTACTTCCAATGCTTTAGATATGGATGATGATGGTTTTGATGAGGCTATATTATGTGTTAATTATCACTCTGGTAATTTTCAGCCTCCTTACTCCCATGAATATTTAGTGATAGATTTCAATGATGACACACAAACTTCCTTATTTGGTGAATTGCCAGGTGTCAATATTTTCTCTACGCCTTTTATTGGTGATTTAGGGGATGATGATTCTTTGGATATGATCTATATTCACAATACTGATGAAATGGCTTTTGGTTCTGAAGATGGGGTGACGATTAATAAAGTTTCTCTTTCTTTGCCAGACAGTTTGGTGGTTTCATTTGGTGGTTATATGGGACATGATCACGATGCTAAATACTACAATCGTATGGCTGACTGTGCTGATGATAAGGCTAACTTCTTCAATATGTTTATCAATTCTGAGATTAGTTGTGCTGGTGCAGAAGATGCGACTGTTACGGTTAATGCTAGTGAGTGTCCGTGTATGGCTAGTCAGTGTCAGTATTTATGGGATAATGGGGACTCTACTAAACATGCCTATAATTTAAGTGCAGGTTATCACTATGTCACTATTACGCATGATGATCCAGGTATGTGTACGATGATTTCGAGAGTAATGGTTGAAGAACCAGCAGTAGTAGATTTAGCGATATCTGATCCTAGTTGTGTTGGCGAAAGTGGTATGGCAGAAATCATGAATCCTAATATAGAAAGTGATACAACTTATGTTTATTTGTGGTCAACAGCTCCTACTGATACAACTCAAGAGTTATCCTTAGAAAACTTAACAGCTGGTGATTATAATGTAACGATTAGCAATGCAAATGCTTGTGAACAAGTTATCGACTTTACGATTACTGATCCTACACCAATTGCTTTAGAAACGAATCAATTCAATGTTGATTGCTTTGGTGGTAATAATGGTTCTTTATCAGCTACAGCAGCTGGTGGGTCTGGTAGTTTTACTTATATTGTAGGGAATGATACTACTGATAATGTAGAGCAATTAGTATTAACAGACCTAGTAGCAGGTGATTATATGGTTTCTGCAATAGATGAAAATGGCTGTGCGACAGAAGCAGTATCTGTTTCAATAGAACAGCCTGAAGAGTTTACTGGACAAGCGATCCAACAAGATAATAATTGCTACGACGAGGAAAATGGTTCTTATGCTGTTGACTTAAGTGGTGGTACTGGCCCGTTCAAATACATCTGGAATGGTATTACCTCTGATCCTACAAGCTCAAACCCTGTCATATTCAGTGGGCTTGCTGCTGGTGATTATAGTGTTGAATTTTTAGACGCCAATGATTGTTCTATCAATTTTGACTTCACGATCACACAGCCTGATTCTATTAGTATTGTTGTAAATGTATCTCAGAGTGAAACTCATCAAGATTCTACTGCTAATGGTGTTCTATCTTCTTATGCCTTGGGAGGTACCCCTCCTTATGAATACCAATGGAATGATGAGGCTGGACAAACAACTAATTCTGCTTATGACTTACCCGCAGGAGTTTATACTGTTTCGGTAACAGATTCTTTAGGCTGCCAATCAAGTACAAGTATTGAAGTTCCATATGAATTTGGCGTTTCTAACAATGACTGGCGCCCAAATAACATTCAGGTATATCCGAACCCAAGTAAAGACATTTTTGAGGTGAACATTGCTAATAATGAACTGATTTCATGGCAAGTTATAGATATTAGTGGGCAAGTAATTAAAGCTAATTCATTGGTCGATGGCAACTCAATTAAAATCGACTTAAGCAGTTATAGTACTGGCCTTTATTTATTAGAATTAAATTTAGAAAATCAGCAAATCATTAAGAAGCTTTCTCTTATCAAATAAGGCTGTATTCTATAGCAAATGTAAGTTAGAGTTAGACCTTTTTTATCTATTTGATTCATTACAAAAGCATAGTAATTGCTTTATTTTGCAAATAATTCCTAACAACTTGCAACCTTTACTAGTCAAAAAACGTATTTAGTTTAAATATCCCACTCAGTCGACTTAGATTGAGTGGGTACTTTTACATATGTGTCTACCATACCAATACCCCCTTTATATTGGTACATTTTTTGTTTCCTTCATAAGTAGTGTTTCATTAAGCAAGTAGCGTCTAAAGTTCGTTATTACTCTGTATGATGACTACTAAAAAACGCTTAATAACACTGCAATAAATTGAATATTAGTGAGATATAAGCTTTTGTTTTACTAATATTATGTGTTTTTTTATACTATTGTTTTTTTTCTGTAAATTAGGACAATCATGAGATTAAGTTGTAAATACATTATGATTGCGCTCTTGCTGATTTTACCCTTAGTAGGCTTTGCTCAGGGTGATGACTGTTTTATGCCCGTATCAGTAAACGTCAATAGCGTTACTTGCCCAGGCTTACCTAATGGTAATGCGACAGTGAGTACACCTGAGTGTGAATGCATGTCTAGTGGCTGTACCTTTGAGTGGAGTGATGGACAAGAGTTTCACACTGCCATCAATTTGCCTGCGGGTACTTATACCGTTACAATAACACATCCATCTGGATGCTTCACAGATACAACAGTAGTAATTGAAGAACCTCCTCACTTTATTGATTATATTGATATAAATGATGTTAGTTGCTTTGGCCAATCAGATGGCTCTGTAGCTATTACTCCAACCCTTAATGCTGGGCCATTAACTTACTCTTGGCCTAATACAAGTCTCAACTCTGGTTATGTGAATAATTTAGAAGCTGGTAATTATAATGTTACGATTACCAACTTAGCAGGTTGTGATGTAGTAGAACAAGTAGTTGTAGAGGAAGCTGATGATATATCTATTGACTTTATCGTAAATGATGCTTGCCAAGATGATGCTAATGGAGACATCTTTGTATTTCCTAATGGTGGCTCACCTCCTTATCAATATCAATGGAATGGCCCTGGTGTGAATAGCACAGAAGAAAACTTAAGTGGTATTTCATCTGGTACTTATAATTTAATCGTAAGTGATCAAAATGGGTGTGCTAAATCTGTTGAGCAAGAAGTTGGCTTCATTGAAAGTAGTTTATTTGCTTTCGCTGCTGATGAAACTATATGCTTAGGCACAAATACTATGTTAGTAGCTACGGGAGGATTGTCTTATAATTGGGCACCGCAAACAGGCTTGAGTGCAACTGATATTGCAAATCCTTTTGCTAATCCAACCGAAACAACTACTTATACCGTAACTTGTTCTGACCTGTCTGGTTGCGATGTTTCTGAAACGGTTACTGTACATGTAGAGACGATTCAAGCACCTCAAATCAATGTGGGTAGTGAAACGATCTGCAAAGGAGATGCAACTTTCCTTTCAGCAATCTACTTCAGTGGTGCTGAAACAACTTATCAATGGGAACCTACAACGGGTATTAGTAATCCTAATTCTAAAAACACCAATGTTAATCCTAATGAAACAACTACTTATACTGTAACTGTAACAACTCCTGAAGGTTGCCAAAGCAGTACTGATGTAACCATCACTGTAGAGGATTGCGAAAACCCTACTACTACAATAGAAACATCTTCTAGTAATCTTGTCAACTTATTCCCTAATCCTTCTAATGGTCTAGTTAACTTACAAATACCTAAGGTATTTCAAAATGGACAGTTAAGTATTTATAATGCAAGTGGTCAATTCATTAAACAGGAAGTAATCAATGCACAAAATCAAACGATAGATTTAAGCTCCTATAGTAAAGGAGTCTATATCATTGAGTTATTGAATAATAGCGATATTTATACTGAGAAGGTTTTGATATACTAAATCAACAAGATGAACTCATTTAAAGTTTTTCTGCTGGCTTAGGAAATGGCTGTTTTTTCGTTCTTCTGCGTTATTTTATCGGTCCGTAGCGCTGCTATGCACCTCAAAAATGCCTTGAATAACAAAAAAACAGCTCATTTTCAGCATCATCATAAAACTTTAAATGAGTTCGATAAATTTTAACTGAAGGGGGTGTGTTTTTTACATATCCCCTTTTTTTTATGCGAATTCTGATCTTTAATTCCGATATTAGGAGCAAATTTTAAAATCAGATGAAGCCATATATACTTTCTTTAGACCAAGGGACCACCAGTTCAAGAGCGATCTTATTCGATCAAAAAGCGAATATCATAGGGGTTGCTCAAAAAGAATTTACTCAAATCTACCCCAAGGCGGGTTGGGTCGAACATGATCCTTTGGAAATATGGAGTACTCAATTACAAGTCGCCCAAGAAGTACTCAAAAAAAATAACATCTCTCCTTCCGATATTGCCGCAATAGGTATTACTAATCAAAGAGAAACAACAGTAGTATGGGATAAAAGCACTGGCGAACCCATACATAATGCCATTGTATGGCAAGATAGAAGGACCGCATCTATATGTGATGAGCTAAAAAATAATGCTTGGAATGACTATGTAAGAGATACGACTGGTTTAGTCATTGATGCTTATTTCTCTGGGACTAAGATTAAGTGGATCTTGGATAATGTCAGTGGTGCCAGAAAAAAAGCAGAACAAGGACTTTTGCTTTTCGGGACCATTGATACTTGGCTCATGTGGAAGTTGACCAGTGGACAGACTCATGCTACCGATTATAGCAACGCCTCTCGTACGCTCATCTATGACATCAATCAACTACAATGGGATGAGAAACTCTTAACAGAATTGAATATTCCTAAAGAGATGCTTCCAGAAGTCAAAGACTCCAGCGGCCTATTCGGTCATACACAAGCCAGCCTTTTTGATGGCGTGAGTATTCCGATTACAGGTGTAGCTGGCGATCAACAAGCCGCTTTATTCGGTCAAGCTTGTTTTCAGTCAGGTATGGCGAAAAACACCTATGGCACTGGCTGCTTCATGCTAATGAACACTGGGCCTCAAAAAATCAAATCAAAATCGGGCTTATTGACTACCATAGCTTGGGGGCTAAATGGTCAAGTAGAATACGCCTTAGAAGGCAGCGTATTCATTGCAGGGGCAGCTGTTCAATGGCTTAGAGATGGCATCAGACTCATTGATACTGCTCCTGATTCAGAGTATTTTGCCAGCCAGGTAGAAGATACAGATGGTGTATACGTCGTTCCTGCATTCGCTGGCCTTGGTGCTCCTTATTGGGATATGTACGCGAGAGGAGCCATTTTCGGGCTTACCAGAGGTACTTCTAAAGCGCATTTGGTTAGAGCGACTTTAGAGTCCTTGGCCTATCAAACACGTGATGTCCTCAATGCCATGGAAAAAGATGCAGCTATCCAACTCCAATCATTACGAGTAGACGGTGGAGCTGCCGCCAATAATTTGCTCATGCAATTCCAATCAGACATCCTAAGTGTTCCAGTAGATCGTCCCAAAGTATTAGAAACAACCGCTATGGGAGCCGCCTATCTAGCTGGCTTAGCAGTCAATATGTTTAGTCTGCAAGACATCACACAAAATTGGCAAAAAGAACGTTCCTTCTCCCCTCAAATGGAAGAAGCACAAAAAGAAAAACGCTACAAAGGCTGGCTTAAAGCCGTAGAAAGAGCCAAAGGTTGGGAAAACGAAGATGCTTAAGGGGCTTCCCCAACATAAAACACTAAAACATGAAAACATTCACACTATTTATACTTAGCTGCTTACTTACTTCTATACTATATGCCCAAACTCCCATTCACAACGGAGAGATGGAAGAATGGCGCACTATCAATGGCTATGAGGAACCTTTAGGCCCTAATGGCGATACGCTATACTGGGCTCATCTCAACAGATTAAGCCTACTAAGCGGATTAGCCCCTACTACCCTATTCAAAGAAAGCAATGATGTTTGGGAAGGCGATTATGCCGTGCGTTTGACTTCTGGTAACTTAGCTCTGCTTCCTATTGGAGCCATTTTATGTACAGGGGTTTTTGAGCCTGATATAGACGACTTGACTAATTCGATCAAATTAGGACAGCCATTCGCTGATAAGCCATCCAAATTTAGTGGGTATTATCAATACTTGCCAGAAGGCGATGATGCTTGTGCCATCACTGCCCAACTGACTAAATACAATACGGCTTTAGGGCAAAGAGATACGATAGCAGAAGCCAATTTTACAACGGAAGAAACCATCGATTCTTACACTCTTTTTGATTTGGAATTTGAATATTATTCAGAGGATACACCCGATACCATCGTGGTCGTATTCACCCCCAGTCTCTATGCAAACGAATTAATTGCCTTTGCTGGAAGTACACTTTATATTGATGGTGTCAATTTGAGCTATGAGGATGTGGCAATCCCGATGATGCCTGAAAAAAGGCTAAATCTTTATCCTAATCCTGCTAATCAAATATTATATCTTGACTTTGATGAAGCAGTAGAAATACGACTCTTTAGTAGCGATGGCTCATTAGTCAAACAAGCTCAACTCTCTCCTATCCAAAATCAATTGGATACGAGTAATCTGCCTAGTGGTGTTTATCTGTATCAACTTTTTCAGGAAGACGAATTACTAGATGGTGGTAAAATAGAAATTGCTCGATGAGAGGCTTTTTTATCATATTCTTAAGTCTGATTAGCTTTACTACTTTTAGCCAGTCTATTGATTGGGGAATAAAGGCGGGTGTTAATATGGGAGCACTCATTGCGCCTGTAGAAGAAGGCAGTTCAGGCCAAGCACAGTTTGGGCCATTGGTCGGTATTAGTGCAGCTATTCCAATCAGTGAAAAAATTGGTCTGGAAGCTGTCTTACAATATGTACGTAGCGGCGTCAAATTTCAAAGCAGCTTGCCTAAGCAAGACACCATGTGGACGATCACGGTTTCTGGGATGGATTTTTTAGTCCCTGCTACCTATAGAGCTGAAGTTGATGGACAAATGTGGGTTGATTATTTAGATGTCCCACTTTCTTTTTATTACCAGTTTGGTCAAAGAATGCGCATCAGTACGGGTCCAAGAGTTGCATATTTATTAAACAAAAAATTTGATGGTACTAGTGATGTCATTGTGGGAGATACTGGTATATTCGATCAATTTATCGAGGAGTTTGAAGAAAGTGCTTTACTGCATAATTTTGATTTTGGTTGGACTTTAGGAAGCCAATATCAACTATTCCCAAAATTAGCTTTAGATTTTAAAATTGAAAGTGGTATCACTCCTTTAAACGATACGAATGATCAAATCAAGGATCAATTCCGTAGTCTCTTTTTTAACTTCAATTTGATTTATTCTATCTTTAAGCATTCTTAAGTTAAGATAAATCAATGGCTTAGGGATGGTAGCGGTATGTGGCTTTTTTAGTATTGAGTAGTAGGTATAAAGTAGT
>JAHDDN010000119.1 GCA_020629335.1 Chitinophagales bacterium
CATATTGATTTAGGCTTTGTTAAATAATTTGTGAAATGAATCTAAAAATATTTTTAGGTTCGTCTAAAAAACTTATCTTTGTTTAAACAAGTTCTATATCAATAAATACTTATGTCATTCAAACACACACTTTTAGCAGGATTTTTTTTAGTATTTAGTCTTTTTTCTTTTGCTCAAACAGCCTCTATTCAGGGGACTGTAACAACGGAGGAAGGCGCTTTGGAGTTCGTCTCTATTTATTTAGAAGACACTTCTTTTGGTGCTTTAACTAATCAAAAAGGCAACTTTAGCATTGATGATATTCCTTATGGCGACTATAAGGTGTTGACTTCTTATGTAGGCTATAAACCTATTGAGCAAACGATTACACTTAGTGCTGAAAAGCAGGCATTAGACTTAGATCTTAGCTTGACCGAAAAAACAATGGATTTAGATGCTATTGTGGTGACGGGTACTAAAACCTTTAAGAGACAAACTAATTCTCCAGTGATTGTCAATATTCTAAATAGTGAAACGCTGGACGATGTACAGGCTTGTAATTTATCGGAAGGCTTAAAGTTTCAGCCAGGTTTAAGGGTAGAAACGGATTGTCAGACTTGTAATTATACGCAGCTAAGAATGAATGGCTTAGCAGGTGGTTATTCCCAAATATTAGTGAATGGTCGTCCGATCTTTAGTCCCTTGACTGGCCTATATGGAATGGAGCAATTGCCAGTGAATTTGATAGATCGAATTGAGGTGGTTAGAGGGGGCGGTTCTTCCCTTTACGGTTCAAGTGCAATTGGTGGTACGGTTAATGTCATTACTAAATTGCCGAAAAAGAATAGTTATGAACTCAATTATAATTATCAAAATATCAATGGTCAAACGAGCGATAACCAAATATTAGGCAATGCCACTTTAGTTAATAAAAATGATAATGCAGGTGTTTCCTTTTTCTTGAATAGAAGAGATAGAGGATTTTATGATCATAATGCCGATAATTATTCTGAAATTCCCTTGATTAAGAATACTTCTCTGGGAGCTAATCTATTTTTCCTACCTAAAGAGAATCAGAAATTGGAGTTGAGTGTCAGTAATCTCAATGAATATCGCTTTGGTGGAGAAATGACCGATGGACCAGCTCATTTAGCACAGCAATCGGAAGAAAGAACCCATCATGTATGGATGGCGAATGCAGATTATCAAATTAATTTTAATAATGATCAATCTTCTATCATTACTTATCTCGCTTGGCAAAATACGGATAGAGAGCATTATACAGGTATTATTCCAGATGGGGGAGAGGACTTAGAAAATCATTTTGAGAATCCGCCTTATGGTACTTCTGATGTCAGTACCTATAATATTGGCTTACAAATCAATCATCGTTTGAAGCATAGCTTATTGGGCACGAATGTGTTAACATTAGGGGCCGAGTATGTAGTGGATCAAGTATTTGATGATATTCCAGCTTACAATTATTTAATAGATCAAACGACCCAAAATTTAGGAGCATTCTTACAAAGTGATTGGGCAATTACTCCTAAACTGACATTATTAACAGGACTTAGAATGGATCAGCATAATTTGGTGGATCATTTAGTGTGGAGTCCAAGAGCTTCTTTATTATATAAATGGAAAGATAATACGCAATTTAGACTGAATTATGGGGCTGGTTTTAGAGCACCTCAAGCCTTTGATGCAGACTTACATATTGCCTTTGCTGGCGGTGGTATTTCTCGGGTATTACTTTCTCCAGAATTATCGTCTGAAAACTCCCAAAGTTTGAGTGGTTCTATTAATTACGACTTAGTAAGCGAGCGTTATGTAGCAGGATTTACTTTGGAAGGCTTTTATACCAAATTAAATGATGCTTTCTTTTTAGAACCTATAGGAGAAGATGAGTTTGGAGAGTTATTTGAAAAACAGAATGGTCAAGCTGCTACTGTCCAAGGCATTACTTTAGAACTAAGAGCCAACTATGACCGAAAGCTGCAATTGGAAACAGGCTTCACCTTACAACAAAGTCAATTTGAAAACAAAGTAGTTTATATAGAAGGTATAGCAGGCATTAATGAATTTATCAGAACACCTAAAGATTATGGTTTTGCGACATTGAGCTTTACTCCTAATCCTCAATTGAATGCTAATATCAACTATGTTTATACTGGGCAAATGAAGCTGCCTCACTTTGCAGGAGCTCCCAATCAATTGCTAGATGAAATGATCACTACAGCATCGTTCCATGAATTGAGTGCTAAAGTAGGCTATACCATCAACTTACCCAAGCTAAAATCAAACATGGAGCTTTATACAGGTATCAAAAACATTTTCAATGCCTACCAAGATGAGTTTGATATAGGCAAAAATCGAGATAGTAATTTTGTCTATGGTCCAGCTCAGCCTCGAACATTTTTTGTTGGACTGAAGTTGAAGCAATAGAATATTAAAAACTCAAATTCCTCAATTGCTCTAATATGCTGAAGCTTCTTAGATCAAGGGTAAAGAAGATTCGCTCATACCATTCACCTCGATTTAGTTTGACTGTATTTTCCAATGCATCACTATAGACAATTGGGAAGTGAAGTGCTAGGCGATTCGGAATAAATTCAAGCGAGACTCCCGCATCCCATTGGAATGTGTTAAATAAATCAATGCTGATATCTGGCTCATACACATAGGCTACATCCGCAAATAGCTTAATGAAATTAGGCACACTCACCTTCCCAGACTTTATACCAAAGCTTGGAATAGGCGTACTGAGATTCAAGGCGAAAAGTCCGTGTGTAGAAGCAATGGGCAAATTCATTCTGAAGCCGCCCTGTTCTTGTATGACCTGATTAAGTGCAAATTGCTCCCCAAAAGTTTCCGCATTATGTGGAACAGTAGTTCGATGTAGATAAAGCTCCTCGTAAGCATAATCAGTTCGGGCAGTTTTGCTCAATCCGATTTGATGTATGCGTTTTCCTTGCACACTATTATTATAAGGATAATAGCCTCCGTATAGGCGAATATTCATACTTTTCTGGCGGTCGTAATTAATACGCAAATTGGCTTCTAAGCTTGTCAACAAAAAATCATCCCCTTGTTGTAGTGAAAGGCTATAACTGAAAGGATTGAGCAGCTTTTTATTTCGATGCTCATATCTAAGTTCATTCATGTAGTAATTAGCATAGAGTGAAGGATTATTATGAGCACCATTTGAGCAATATTGTGTAGGATCAGTGAGTGCTTCGTCACAAACTGCTAAGCCCTTTTCTTTAAAAATTTGGGTATGACTCAAAGTGATGCTTCGACTCACTTTAGAACGTGCATAAGGCTTTGCTAATTCAAATGTTACACTTGGGTTAATCCTATAATAACTGATGGCTTTTCGATCCAATACCACTTTATCTTGAGATAGAGAATCGATTGCCTTAATCCCATGTTCATTGTAGAATTCAGAAAAAGAGGAAGCGGCCACTTTTATTTTGACTTTATCAAATGCTTTGTTTGGATAGATATTATAGGCAATATTTCCTGTGCCGACTAAACTTTTACTATCAAAGGCATACATAGGAGCTAAGGTATATTCTAATTTTTTACTAGGGAAAACTGAGTTATAAAAACCCAGCCCCAACATAAAAGAATCATGATAATTCCAACCTCCGATAGGAGAGAAGAATATCTGGTTTCTATCCTCTCTTTCTAACTCACCCAATAGACGGAATCTAAGGGGCTTCATCTTAGGAAATAAGCCATTATATCTGATGCTGTTATTTTGTCTGTTATACTCAGGCATTGCATGTATAGCATCTATTTCATAAGCATCATAATCGCCACTTGGGAAAGGGATTTTTTCCTTGCCACCAAAGGGCGGATACCAAAGCGTTTCTACTATCTTTCCATCCTTGATCGCTGATACCGAATAAGGTCCTTTAATATTTTTGACCTTCGTTTTTACTTCTATTTCATCGTAAGGATTACCCGCAATATCTTTAGATTTTTTATGCACTTTGCAGATATGAAAATCAACATGATTTTTCGTATCCAATAACTCATCAAAAAACCAATCTAAATACTTTCCACTTTCCTTTTCAAAGACATTTCTAATATCCTCAGGTTGAGGATGTTTATACTTGAAAGACTTAAAATACTGCTGCATAATTCGATCAAATTCTTTTCGCCCTAAATATTGTTCTAAATAATAAAGTGAATGAGAAGCCTTACCATAAACAATGGTGCCATAGTTGATATTTAGGTAGTCAGCAGAAGGAGCTTGAAGTGCTTGATGTTGATTTTTTCGCTCTGTTAAAAGAGCTTGTGTTCTATTAAAATCTTGTCTACTAAAACCATCTAAACCGATTAGTTTAGCTAATTGCTCGTTGCCGCCTATTGATTCAGCTACGGTATTTTTATCAGGATATTTTTCTGTTAAATATCGAGCCTCATATAGTGAATTAACGCCTTCATCCATCCAAGGGAAATCCCGTTCATTAGAGCCTAAGATGCCGTAAAACCAGTTATGGCCTACCTCGTGTACAATGACTGTTTCCAGAAGAATAGGCGTTCTCGATTTGCCAATGACCGTAATCATTGGATACTCCATACCAGCTCCAGCACTCAATGCACTCTGTACAGCTGTAACATGCTCATAAGGATATTCACCTATCCAAACGGAATAGGCTAATGTCCCGTGATTAATATATTCGATGCTTTTTTTCCACAAGTCAGCTTCTTCATTAGTAAACATGGCCCAAGAAGTAACTCTTCTATCTGAAGGCATCGTAATTTCTCCCTTTAATACATGAAAACGTTTATCCGCAAACCAAGCAAAATCATGTATATTATCCTGTTTGTATTGAATCGTCTTCATTTCTTTATCAGAAGCAGGAAAACTATTATCTGATGGGAATGTTTCTATTTTGGCGGTTTCCTCAGCTTTCGCACTTAGCCAATCTAATTCTGCTTGATTTTGAAGGACTCCAGTAGCCCCAACCACATAATTCTTAGGTAAAGTAATCGTCACATCAAAAGATCCATATTCCGAATAAAATTCTCCTTGATCTAAGTAGGGCATCTGGTGCCAGCCATCTTTATCGTACACTGCTGGTTTAGGATACCATTGCGTAATTTGATAGGATTGATCGACATGGCCTAAACGAGAAAAACTTTTAGGAATTTTAACCTTAAAAGGAGTCGTCAAACTAATCTTTTCTCCACTCTTAAGCGGCTCATTCAATATCAGCTTCGCAATATCGGGATGAGTATCATCTATCTCCAAAACCAAAGATTTACCATTTCCCTCAAAAGCTAAGTCTGATATATAGCCTTTATCCTCCTTAGGAGCATAATAATACTTAGCACTGCCATTCTCTAATTGTTGCTTTGCAAATGCCGTATTATAAGCCGAATAAGCATTTGGCCATAAGTGCATATAAATAAAGCTTAAATCATCAGGCGAATGATTCGTGTATGCTAACTCCAAATCAGCCTCCAATGTATGCAATGTATCATTGAGAGTGGCATTAATTTTATAATGAACCTCTTGCTGCCAATAATCAGCAGTATAACTATCTTGACCAAATAAGCTGATACAAGAAAGTGCGAGTAGTAGAATGTTAAGCTGAATGAATTTGAACATGATCCTCTTATTTTAGGATGTTTTTGGAATAATTAAGTGATTTCTCCCATTTTTAGGAGCTTAATGCGGGCAAGATACGGGATTTCGTCAAAATTGATTGGATAATTCCGTCATAATGACTTAACTTAGTAATTCGTTTGTGAAAAGTCCACCCATTTTTCGCTAAACAAGTTCCAAAACTTAATTTATGAAAACAGTTATACTAACCCCATTAACGCCATTTATCAAGATGAATAATCAATCAACAGGCTAAGTCGAGTTAACTCAAAACAGTCTTTTTATTGATTAATTTACTTAAGCCATTATGGCTTATAAACTTGAGAAAATATGGCCTACAGAGATAGAAATTATGATGAGTTTCTAGGTAAAGAAGAATTAGAAGCCTTAGTGGTTGCTTTTGAAGATAAACTAGCTAATAATGAGAGTTTCTTCTACGAATTTGGTAGCTACGAACGCATCATAGAATATTATGAAGGGAAATTTGAATTTGACAAAGCGCATTCAGTCGTTGAGTATGCTTTAGAACAACATCCCTTCTCTGCCTCCTTCCTGATTAAAAAAGCACAATTCTTATTCGAAGATAGACAAGATGCACAAGCATTAGAACTATTAGACAAAGCCATTGTATTGGATTGTTCAGAGCTAAGTATATTCTATTTACGCTCAGAAATCTATACTTATACTGGACGTTATGATGATGCGCTTGAAGCATTAGAAACTGCGTTGAACATAGCAGATAAAGACGAACATAAAGATATATATATCGCTTTGTCTGAGGTATATGAGGATATGGAAAGCCCTGCTGAAACAATGGAATACCTTGAGTATGCCATAGAAGCAGATCCATTCTGTGAAGATGCATTAAATCGTTATCTATATTGTGTAGATGTGAATATGCTTCAGTATCAAGCAATTCCTTTTCTAGAAAAAATGTTAGACAAAGCACCATACTCTTATGTGGCTTGGTTTAACTTAGGCAATGCTTACTTTGCCATTGAAAAATACGAAGAATCCATTGACGCTTACGAATTTGCAATCGCCATTAAGGACGATTTTGAAATCGCAGTTAGAGAATGTGGAGATGCTTACTTTAAATTAGAACTATATGAGAAAGCATCCGAGTATTATATGGATGCTGCACAAGTCTATGAAATAGACGATCACCTTTGTTGTGCCATCGCTAAATGCAAGTATGCCTTACAAGAAATAAATGAAGCGATCAAATTTCTAAAACAAGCAGTAGAAATGGACCCTCATTGTGATGAAGCCTTCTTTTTATTAGGCAATATATTTAGCTATGAAGGAGCCTATACTAAAGCGATCTCATTTTATGAAAATGCCATTGCATTAGTACCTACTAATCATGAGTATCTTTATATCACAGCGAAATTATACCTCTACATTGAAGATCATGCTTCCGCAGAGGATTTATTCATTAAAGCCATCAATTTGGATAATAATCCAATGGAATATTGGATGGGCTTAATGGACTGCTATATGGATGTAGAAATGTACCCCTTAGTAAAAGAATGTATAGAGAAAGCAATAGACTTAATTGGCTATAATGCAACGCTTTATTACTATGAAGCTGCCAGTAATTTTGCGATGGGTAATACTCAAGAGGGAATGCTTTGTTTCCAACAAGCACTGCTAGAAGATTATCCTTCTCACACACTTATTTTTGATTTATTACCTCGTTTAGAAGAAAATAAAGATATTTGCGCCGTAATTGAACAATACGGCAATGATGAATTTTAACTTAACACATTTACCTGAACGTACCACAAAGCCCAGAAAAGATGGGATCAATATGGTCATGGACAAAGGCCTTAGCCTTAGAGAAGCAGAAGATATGCTCTCTGTCTCAGCAGATTATATTGATATCATCAAATTGGGTTTTGGTACCTCGGTAATCTATCCTAAATTGGAGGAAAAACTCCAATTCTACCGCAATAATAATATCCCTTATTACTTCGGCGGTACACTATTTGAAGCCTTTATCGTCAGAAATCAATTTGATGACTACCTGCGCTTAATAGACAAACATCAACTAACTTATGTGGAAGTCTCTGACGGCTCCCTGGAATTAGAGCATGATCGCAAGTGCCAATATATTTCAGAAGTCGCCAAACATACCAGAGTCCTTTCTGAAGTAGGCTCCAAAGATGCAGAGAAAATTATGCCTCCCTACATCTGGATCAAACTCATGAAAGCAGAACTGGAAGCTGGTGCAGAGATGGTTATAGCAGAAGCCCGTGAAAGCGGTACCGTAGGCATCTACAGAGGAACAGGTGAAGTCCGCTCAGGCTTAGTAGAAGAAATCTTAACCCAAATTCCAAAAGAAAAGATCCTTTGGGAAGCACCAAAAAAAGCACAACAAGTCTGGTTTATCAAACTATTAGGAAGCAATGTCAACCTAGGTAATATCGCTCCCAATGATGTGATTCCACTGGAAACTTTGCGCTTAGGACTAAGAGGGGATACCTTCAGCTATTTCCTTCCAAAAGAGTTATTGGGTTAATTAGTATATTAGTTAATTGGTGTATTAGTAGATTCTTGATCTAATACACCAATTAACTAATACACTCAATTAGGGGCTTCCCCATTTCTGTTTTTTCATTCGACCGTAGTAGGGGCGGTACCTGTGTGTCCGCCCTTAGTGCTACCTATGTGTGCGCCCACGAATGAAAAAACAGAAATGGGTCGGGCTGTCCGTTCTTATGTGGCTATGCTGCTCCTATTCCGCTAAGGCCCGCTTGTCTGCCCTTCGGGCCAGCCATCGCGTACCTAAGCTCCATAAGTCGCATCATATACGCCACATACCACTTCCATCCCTAAGCCAATAGCGAATTAAATCCAGAAAGAGAATAGCGTTTTGAAACTTAATATTGTGTAGTGATAAATTTATAACTATTTTTACAAAAAAGTATATGTTATGGAATTGAAAGAGGATGAATTGGTAAATGGTATAAAGGAATGGACAATGTGGTGGATTGAACAAAGGAGAAACAAATTGATTAGACAGCTTTCAAATACAATGTCGTTAAATCCATTTATTACTCCCTTTTTATTTGATTATCACAATCTTAATTCTATTGAAGATTTTGTAGACCTTATTTTAGCTAGCCACTTAATGAATGGGCATAATACAGGATTCGGAAAACTTGTTGATGAAAAATTCCTTCCTAATGTATTTGGAGCAAAAAAACTTGATAAAAAATACAGAGAAGCAAATACTCCACTTGAAAATAGTGCTTTCAATGAAATTGATCACCTTATTACACGTACAGATGGGGCTATTGAACTTTTATCTTTAAAAGCAGGAAAATGGACAATACAGTTATCTATGGCTATTCAACTTAATAGGTCATTTAGTGATATTTTGAAATTTTATGGAAAATCATTTGATAAAATTGTTGTAGGAGTATATTATGGTAATTCAGATTCTCTTACTGATAAGTATGATATACTTAGGGGAATAAATAGGGGGGCAGAGCATCATGTTAATGATTTGACAAAAAATGTAAGAGTGTATGCTGGACAAGAATTTTGGACTTGGTTAGGTAATGGCAATGAAAATACTCAGTTTTTAGTCTTAAAAGGTATTGTTGATGCAATTGAAGAGGCTAACATCAAAAGAGAGAATAAAAAATTATTGGATTCATATAAAAGTGTAATTGGACAAAGATTTGAATCTACACTCGGTAAAGATAGCCCTGAAAAATGGATTGAATTCTTAAAAAAAATCAATTCTTAGAGTCAGCGATTGACACTATGTAACATCTGAATTAAAGGGGATTTCTAATTGAATATTATTAGTAGAGGTTTTGTCTAAAGATGAGTAGTATGAAGTATTACCAGAAAATGCCTTACCATCTTTCCAAAATGTTCTAGTTCTTACATGTGGCCTAATTTTAGTAATAACAAAATCTTGCTTTACTTTTAAATTAGGTTTAAGATGTTTACTTTTTTTAAGTAATTCTTTTATTACTTTTCCTGCAATTTGTCCTAATCTTACAGGCACCGCATTTCCAATTTGTTTAAATTTTTCAGAGGTTGTTCCTTGAAATTCCCAATTAATTGGAAATTCTTGAATGGCAGCAGCTTCCCCAACAGTAATTGCTCTAAGTTCTGTTGGGTGACACATACTGGTTCCTGCATGATTAGGCATCGTTACTACAGTGGGAGATGGAAAATCAAAAGATAATTTTCGCCAATAAGCACTTCTACCGCCTTTTAAATACCAACTCTTTCCCATAGATTCCTTTTGTATAGGAATAGGGAGGCTTCGCCAATTTCCACCTTCGGGTATCATGGCTAGATATTTTAGTTTTCTAGGGCTAAAATTCAATACTTGAGGATATGGGTCTTTAAAACCACTCTCTGGCCCTATAACATCACCTAAAGTTTTAAATTTTGGTAAATTATCAATAGGTCTATTGCTATATATAGGCTTGGGGAAATCTGATTTACAACCAAATTTATTTCCTATTAATAGTACTCTTTCCCTAACTTGTGGAGCTCCATAATTAACAACATTTACAACATAGCAATCAACATGATAACCAATTTTGTTAAAATCTTTGATTAGGTATTTAAGTAGTGACCCTTTTTCCAGAAATAGTTTATCAATATCCTTAGAAGCATTTTTCTTTGGTACAAGCGGCACAGATAAAATCCCTCTCACATTTTCCATCAAAAAAACCTTAGGTTTAACATCATTTACTACCCTCAAAAACTCAAATGTCATTTGACCTCTAACATCTTCAACACCTAACCTTTTCCCAAAAACACTAAACGCCTGACAAGGAGGGCCTCCTGCAATTAAGTCAATATCATTTTCTGAAACACCAAAATCTCTAATGTTTTGGATTCCAAAATCTGTAATACTCTTATCAAATACCTTAATATCAGGTCTGTTTACTCTTATTGTTTTAACTGCTGCTTTATTATTTTCAACACATATTATAGGTTTGAATCCAGACTCTTCTAATCCTAAATCTAAGCCCATAGCACCAGAAAATAATGATATAAAATTCATAATACAAATATAACTAAAATAGCGGTTTTTTCAAAGTTGGTTTTTATTACTACGAAGTTATTTGAAGCCTGTAGAATTCTATACTCTCCCTTATATATACTAAATAACCTTTGGCAATTTGACCTTAATAAGCCGTCAATTCCTCCAACAATTCAACTAGCTCTCCAGTCAAACTCTGCCGACTAAACACGCTTATATCCTCTTGGCCATCCAATACCAATTCACCTTTTAAGAAGGCTTCATAATAAGCCTTAATCTTTTCTTTTAAAAGATCCTTATCCTCAAACCCCAAAGCCACTCCCGCATTTTGTTCTCGAATAATTCGAGCTGCATCCCCTTGCGGATAACCAATGCATAAAATGGGACGTTGAGCAGCTAAATACTCATACAATTTCAAGGGAATCCGCCCCATAGAATTAGGTGCGTCATTCACCAATAATAAAAGTAATTGAGAAGAAGCCACTTTCGTTAAAGCTTCCCGATGAGCTAAATGATCAATTTTAACAGTTTGTTCTTTTAAGCTATTCTTAGCCATACTACTAAAAATACTGAAGTCAGTCTTGCCAATAAACTGTATAGAAAGATGATCCAAGAAATCAGGCAATTCTTTTCCTAACTCCCCCAATACTTCCCATAAATGCTGAGGATTACGATCCTTAGTAGTCGTACCAATATGGCTAATAGTAAATTTTTGATCTAATTCAGGAGCCTGTTGAGCAAAATCATTTTCATCAAAACCATTGGTGATTACGTGAACGTTATTAGCTCCCATTTCTCTAAACTCATCCGCCCAATGCCAACTCACAGTTACGACCGCATCCGCATTTTTAATAACCGACTTTTCCATTTTGTGATGTTGTCGATCAGCCCATTTACTGAGCTTTAATTGATTGTAGTAATCAATATTCGTCCACGGGTCACGGAAATCAGCTATCCAAGGAATACCTGTCTCTTTGCGAATTGCTTGGGCAATCATATGAACCGAGTGAGGTGGCCCACTACTCAGTATAGCATCCACAGGATGCTCCTTTAAATAGGCACTTAAAAATTGAATGGAAGGTTTGATCCAAAAACGACGAGCATCAGGAATGAAAAAATTTCCCCTTACCCAAGTAGCTAAGGAATGGAGTTGGCTATTTTTTTCTTTTTCTTCTATGAACCCAGCCTGTACCTTATCCTCTTTTTTAATACCAACAAACCTCTTATACCAATCATAAGGTTCCCATATTTCTTGTCGGACTATAGTCGTACCAGGCTTTACCTGCGCATTTAAAGATTCATCTATGATGGGATAATCAGCATCCTTAGCAGTAAAAATAATAGGCTCCCACCCAAAATCAGCTAAGTATTTACTGAATTTGAGACACCTTTGTACACCAGCGCCACCACTTGGCGGCCAGTAGTAAGTGATAATTAATAATTTAGGGTTTTTGCTCATTACTAATCCATACGTTCAACTTTCCCCTTTAACATAGGAACAAATCTAAAATTCTGTAGTTTGACTATTTTGATTTTGTCTTGACTAATTTTGGTGAGACATTGCATTTGTTGCATGCTGCTATCGCCTACAGGGGCCACTAATTTACCTCCCACTTGCAATTGATCTAACAAGGCTTTGGGTATATGACTGGTGGCGGCAGTAATAATAATTCTATCAAATGGACCATGCTCCAAAGCTCCTTCATGTCCATCTCCATAGATGCACTTAATATCAGTATAACCAAGATCTTTTAATAATTTACTAGAGCGATCATGAAGGACCTTAATGCGCTCTATAGTAACAACATCTGCTCCCATTTCAGCTAATACAGCTGCTTGATAACCAGATCCTGTACCGATCTCTAATACCTTTAAATTAGGGCGGAGTTCTAATAATTCAGACTGGATAGCGACAGTCAATGGTTGTGAAATTGTTTGCTGTTCACCTATCGCATTTGGCGCATTTTCATAGGCTTTTTGTTCCATACCCTTGATCACGAATAAGTGGCGAGGAATACGTTTCATAGCAGCTAAAACTCGTTCATCTTTGACCCCATTCTCTCTTATAAATTCGACCATATTATTGCGCATTCCTGCATAGAGTGCCTGGTCTCCCCATTTCTTCAAGCTAATATCCATTTCGACTAATTTT
>JAHDDN010000120.1 GCA_020629335.1 Chitinophagales bacterium
CTATACCTGTGCATTCAGAAATAAAACTTTTTTCTGGTACTAAGTCCAGATATTTAGCTGATAAAATCTCACTGGCTTATGACAAACCTTTGAGTAAGTTGGAAGTAGAGCGATTTAGTGATGGGGAGTTCCAAACAACCATATTAGAATCTGTGCGTGGTTGTTTTGTTTTTTTTGTCCAATCAACCTTCCCTCCATCAGATAATCTGATGGAGTTATTGATGATGATAGATGCTGCAAGGAGGGCTTCCGCAGATTATATAGTTGCTGTAATTCCGTATTTTGGTTTAGCTCGACAAGATAGAAAAACAAAACCTCGTGTTTCTATTGCGTCCAAATTAGTAGCTAACCTTCTTACTGCTGCTGGGGCTGACCGTGTTATTACAATGGATTTACACGCCCCACAGATACAGGGTTTTTTCGATATTCCAGTAGATCATTTGGATGCCTCTGCTGTGTTTATTCCTTATATCAAGCGTTTAAATTTAGATAATACCATTTTCGCAGCGCCAGATTTAGGTAGTACACCCAGAGTAAGAGTTTACTCTAAATATTTTGGCCGTGATATGGTCATTTGTGATAAATATCGCAAAAAAGCGAATGAAGTAGCTGGTATATACGTCATTGGTGATGTCACGGGTAAAGACGTAATTATCATAGATGATATTGTGGATACAGCCAATACGCTTTGTAAAGTGGCCGAAAAATTGATGTCTAAAGGAGCAAAAAGCGTTAGATGTTTTTGTACGCATCCAGTATTGTCAGGTCAGGCTTATGAAAAAATAGAAGCTTCTGTTATGAAGGAATTAGTTGTTTGTGATACGATTCCTTTAAAGCAACAATCTGATAAAATAAATGTGCTTACAGTGGCTGACTTATTTGCAACAGCCATTAGAAATGTACATGAACACCGTTCTATATCGTCTTTGTTTATTTAAAGCATCGCTCAACTAATCAGTTGAGAAACAATAAAAAAATAGAATCTTAATTAATATACAATGGAAAAAGTAACAATTAGTGCTGCCCCAAGAGAAGACTTGGGCAAAAAGGCAACGAAAAGTTTTAGAAAACAAGGTTTAACACCATGTGTAATGTATGGTGGTGAAAAGCCTGTTCATTTTTTAGCTAAGTCTAAAGAATTAAAATCATTAGTTTATACTCCTGATTTTAAAGTCGCTGAGATTCAAGTGGATGGACAAGCTTATAATGCTGTAATGAAAGATTTACAGTTTCATCCAGTAACTGATAATCTTTTACATATCGACTTTCAAGAATTAGTGCCAGGTAAGGCTATCAAGGCTGAATTACCTGTAAGGTTAACAGGATTAGCGGTAGGCGTAAAAGCTGGTGGTAAAATGCTTTTGAATCTACGTAAACTTGCAGTAAAAATGACTCCAGAAAGTATGGTAGATCATATAGAGTTAGACGTAACGGAACTACAATTAGGAAAATCAATCAAAGTTTCATCAATTGAGGCTGGAAATTTAGAGATTTTGACACCTCAAAATATTCCTGTAGCAACAGTTGAGATACCAAGAGCATTAAAGAGTGCAGCTTCTAAAGAAGATAGTGCAGCAGCAGGCGAAACAACTGAAGCAGCTGAAGAATAATATCTTCCTACAAAATCTTTACAAATTGAAGGCACCGCAAACTAATTTTTCATTAGTTTGTGGTGCCTTTTTTGTAGATAGATAAAATCAGAATTATGTTTGAATTTTTAAAAAAACTGTTTGGCAAATCGTCTTCTGATGATGATAAAAAAGTCTTAGAAGAAGAAATTAATGATCCTACTATGAATTTTTTAATTGCAGGCTTGGGGAACCCAGGCCGTGACTATGACTATACTCGCCATAATATTGGTTTTGAAGTATTAGATGAGTTAGCTAAGACTAAAGCGTGTGAATTTGAGTTAGGCAAGCAAGCATTTTATGCTAAATTCAAGCATAAAGGTCGTCAGTTTCATCTTATCAAACCCACCACTTATATGAATCTCAGCGGAAAAGCTGTCCGCTATTGGCTACAACATTTGAAAATCCCTCAAGAAAACTTATTGGTAATCGTAGATGATTTAAATTTACCATTTGAAAAAATCAGGCTAAAAGCTAAAGGTAGTGATGGGGGACATAATGGTCTAAAAAGTATTACTCAACTCTTAGGAAATAATAAATATGCACGCCTAAGATTCGGAATTGGAGATAATTTCCGAAAGGGTAAACAGGTGGATTATGTACTCGGAAAATGGACTAAAAAAGAAAGCGAAGAACTCCCATTCCTTATTCAACATGCAGTAGATACCACTTTGGCTTTTGGAACTATTGGTATTGAAAGAACAATGAATCAGTTTAACAAAAACTAAATTAAAGGCATGAAAATTATTTGCGTTGGTAGAAATTATGTTGATCATGCAAAAGAAATGAATAGCCCTGTGCCTAAATCGCCTTTGCTATTTATGAAGCCCTCAACCGCTTTAATGATTAATAATAAAGACTTTTGGTATCCCGACTTCTCTGAAGAAATCCATCATGAAATTGAAATTGTTCTTCGAATCAATAAACATGGGCGATCTATCCAAAAAGAGTTTGCGCATAAATACTACAATGCCATCACAGTAGGAATTGATTTTACCGCCAGAGATATTCAGCGAAAATGTAAAGAAAAAGGACATCCTTGGGAAAAAGCAAAAGCATTTGATAATTCTGCTCCTATCGGTCGTTGGATTCCGATTGAAGAAATTGCCGATGTTAGTAAGCTTGACTTCTCTATGAATAAAAATGGGGAAGAGGTTCAAGCTTCTAATACCCAACATTTAATTTTCCCCTTTGATGAGTTAATCAGTTATACTTCTAGCTTCTTTACACTCAATAAAGGGGATCTCATCTTTACAGGAACCCCCGCAGGTGTCGGACCAATTGCCAAAGGAGACCTACTAACAGGATATCTAAATGGCGAGAAATTATTAACTTGCAACATTAAGTAAGTAGTGATGATAAAATTTCATCATTACTTAATAGACAAAACAACAAATAGGGAATCATGAGTGGAACAACTGTTTCTAAAACGAAAAAACGTACTAAAGCCACGAAAGCCATCCAATTAGCTGCTTATAAACAGATGTTAGCAGCCAAATATATGGCCATTACTTATGATGAAAATCGCCCTATTACCAAATACGTCCACAGCACCTCTCGTGGACATGAAGCCATCCAACTGGCTTTGGGTATGCAACTAATTCCCGAAGATTACTGTAGCCCTTATTATAGAGACGAATCACTCCTTTTGGGTATGGGCTTCACTCCTTATGAGCTAATGTTACAATTATTAGCCAAGGCGGATGATCCATTCTCTGGTGGTAGAAGCTACTACAATCATCCCGCCTCTACACATCCCGACTATCCCAAAATGCCTAATCAATCCAGTGCAACAGGTATGCAGGCTATTCCTGCAACAGGAATGGCTCAAGGCATTCAATACTTAGAACAAAAAAACTTACTTAAAAACACGGATAAAAATCCCATAGTCGTCTGTTCTTTAGGCGATGGATCGGTAACAGAAGGAGAAGTATCTGAAGCCTTCCAATTTGCAGCGCTGAAAGAATTACCTATCATCTACTTAATACAAGACAATGATTGGGGAATTTCTGTTACTTCTGAGGAAGCACGTTGTATGGATGCTTATGAGTATATCCAAGGCTTCTTAAAAATTAAAAGAGTGAGAGTAGATGGCAGTAATTTTGAGAAATCTTATGACTGCCTACATGACGCCATTAGTTACGTTCGTAAAGAGCGTAAGCCTATTTTGATACACGCTAAAGTTCCCTTATTAGGCCATCATACCAGTGGAGTCCGCAAGGAATGGTATCGCCCTGATGAAGATTTAGCCAATCATGCAAAACGTGATCCTATCGTATTACTTCGTAAGGCTTTACTCAAAAAAGGATTTAAAGCCAAAGAATTAGATCAATTAGAAAAGGAAGCAGCCCAAACAATCCAAAATGATTTTGATAAAGCAGTTGCCTCCGATGATCCAAGGGTTGAGTCTTTAGAAAATCACGTCTTTGCACCCACCTCCATTACAGAGGAAAAAGGAGAAAGAGCACCTGAAGGAGGCCGAAAAGTGGTCATGGTAGATGCCGCTCTTTTTGCCATGGATGAAATCATGCGTAACTACCCAGAAGCTGTTTTCTATGGCCAAGATGTAGGACGCCGATTAGGAGGGGTATTCAGAGAAGCAGCCACTTTAGCCGAAAAATACGGTGACGATAGAGTTTTTAATACTGCCATTCAAGAGGCCTATTTAGTCGGTTCTACCGCAGGAATGTCATTGGTGGGCTGTAAGCCAGTCGTCGAGATTCAATTTGCTGATTATATTTGGCCAGGGGTGAATCAATTAGTCTGTGAGCTATCTAAGTCCTGTTATTTATCAATGGGAAAATGCCCTGTTCAAGCACTCATTAGGGTACCTATAGGGGCTTATGGTGGTGGCGGTCCTTATCACTCAGGATGTGTAGAATCCAGCATACTATCCATAAGAGGCATTAAGGTCGTATTCCCATCCAATGCTGCTGATATGAAGGGCCTCCTAAAGGCTGCCTTCTTGGACCCTAATCCAGTGGTCATGTTTGAGCATAAGGGTTTATACTGGTCTAAAGTACCTGGTACTGATGCTGCTAAAAACATAGAGCCGTCTGAAGATTATATTATTCCATTAGGTAAAGCCGGAATCGCTTTAGAAGCAGAGGAAGAAAAAGTACAAAATGGGGAATCAATTGGTATTATTACCTACGGGATGGGGGTACATTGGGCCTTAAATGCTGCCAAAAAATTTGAAGGAGCTGTAGAAATACTAGACCTCCGCACACTCCACCCATTAGATGAAGAAGCCATTTATAGCTTAGTCAAAAAACACAATAAGTGCATCGTTCTTACAGAGGAACAAGTGGAAAATTCTTTCGCAGAAAGTATTGCTGGTAGAATCTCCAGCCAATGTTTCCAAGACTTAGATGCACCAGTACAAATTATGGGTGCGGCTAATCTTCCAGCCGTACCGCTCAATATATCTTTAGAAGCTGCCATGCTCCCTAATGCTGAAAAATTGAGCCAAAAAATAGAGGAACTGTTGAATTATTAGAATTATTATGGGCTTCCCCTTCGGGTCGGGCTGTCCACTCTTATGTGGCTATGCCGCTCCTACTTTGCTAAGTGCTGCTTGTCTGCTAAAGCCAGCCATCGCATCACTAAGCGCCGTAAGTCCCTGCATAAACGCCACATACCGCTACCATCCCTAAGCCGTTTTTAACAATGAATTTCTTTATATTTTATCTATCGCGATCCACCATAAATGTGATACCTAATGTTTCCAAGAAAGCTCTTTTAAAACTTGCTGTATCCATTCACGAGTGGCTTGTTTTGCATTAATTTCTTTAGCAGACTCAATCAATAATTCAACAAATTTTTGCTTATTAGAAATGTTGATTTTGAATAAGACTATTCTTGAATATTGTAATATAGACTCGAAATAGGTAAAAAACCTTTTACTTTCATATTCTTTTAATTTATTCTCTATTTCCTGAACTTTAAAGGAAGCGTTAATACCATAAATAAACTGCCCTTTTTGACAAGAATTCTCAACCATCTTCCTAAATGCATGATCAATATCAAAAGAAGTAAATGTTTTATCCTTCACCTCAATAGCACAATAAATCAAGTCATTATAATAAACATCAATATCTCCAATTTCTTTAGAAGATGAACCACTTTGATTCACTTTATGTACTATAACTTTATAATTATCTGTGAGTTGAGTATAAAATAATTTTTCTAATGTTGCGATGACAATTACGGATGTCTCACCTTCAAATGATTTAGAGATGAATTTTAAGATAAATTCATAAACTTCTATAATAGTTGGATTATAAGAAATTTTGCTATTATCAAGTAATTTTAGCTTTTTGATTTTTTCCTCTAAGAATTCTAATGCACAAGCTAAATAGGCCAATGCATCTTCAGAGGACAAAACATTTTGAAAAATATCAATGATAGATAATAGTGTTTCTTTATCCTTTCCTTTTCTTACAGCATTTGTATTACTTAATTCTGGAAAACGGGCAGGCTTATTTAAGAAAGGTTCATTTGATCCTCCAAGTGCATTTTGCAAAAAGTTTCTCTCAAAAGGTACTAATACTTTATGGCATAAGCTCCTTGCATCAAATGCTCCTACTAACTTAGAACCAGCCTGTAAAGCTAAAGGGTTAACTTCATTCCTAGTTGCCTTTGCTAATAAGCCATTAACAAGTATATATTTATACGTTTTGTGGGTACCGTTTATAATAGCCTTAATTTGGCTCGAAAGCCTATCATTTTTCGTACATCTCGATCTAAATGCTGCCAATAACACCTCTTCGGCATCATTAATATCAATTGAAATTGCCATCTATAAGCTCTAATTGTATTGGTAATGAAATCACTAGTTTATCAATTTCTTTTTGCATTAAGCAATTTTTAACCATCTCCCCAATTCTTTTACTAAGATTACAGGGAACGGCATTTCCAATTTGTTTAAAAATAGACGATTGAGAACCACACCAAATATAATCTAAAGGAAAAGATTGTAGTAAAGCTGCTTCTTGATAGGTTAGCCTTCTTAATCTTTTTGGCACTTCTTTCAATTCCAAAGAACTCATTCCATTCAATAATTGCTTATGATATTTCTCAACCCAGCTTGATTTATGTTCATAAAGTTCTAATTCATCTATAATTGGTGTCTTATTACCGCCCATAGAAGCTGGTAATGTAGCCGAATAACCATCTATTCTTATAGGCCTTCCTAAACCGTTAAATAACATTCCTGCATAGGGTGATTTTCTCATAACTGGATTAGAAGCAATTGATATTTTTGCATTACATACTCCTGTATTATTACCAGTTCCTGCTTTATCTAAAACAGAAAGTGTGTCTCTTACTGTGGAACCTTCCTTTTTATAAGGCTCTAACATTAAATTTAGATCTGGTATAAGCTTAGAATTTGTTTTAAATCCTATAAAAAACACTCTATTTCTAGATTGAGGAACATCAAATTCTGAAGCATTTAGTACAATATAATTGGTCGCATAGCCCATTTTTCTAAAATTTGAAAGCAAAGCATTTCTTAATGGTTCCCACTTTTTTAGTGTACCCAATGCTTTCACATTTTCCATGATGAATGCTTTGGGTTTAATCAAATCTACCATATTAGAAAATGTCCAAACATGTTTACTTCTTGGATCATCAGGGTCCATTTTTCCAGCAACAGAAAAACCTTGACATGGCGGACCTCCAGCTAATAAATCTATCTCTCCCTTAAATGTGCTTAATTCGTCTTTAAAAGTATCTATATCACCACATTTAATGTGGTCACCTTGATTTGCTTTGTATGTACTACAAGCATTTTTATCAACATCATTGGCAAAGACCACTTTAAAACCAGCCTGTTTTAAGCCTTCATCCAAGCCTCCAGCACCAGAATACAACGACAATACTTTCATTATTAAAAACATTTAATAGGATTACAAGTTACAATTATTATTTTATTTTTCTAATAGTTTAGTATCCGTGCTTTCAATTTGTAGTATCGCCAGAAGTCTATTATCTTCGCCTGTACGTGAGAATATTTAAATCCATATTACTACTAATCCTTAGCTTGCTGCTCTTGCAAGTACTTACTTTCTCCTTTATTGGCAAACAAAACTTAATGAATCAGGTGATTAAACATCATGAATCCTTTGTGGCAGATTTTCCTGATTATGATACTATTGAAAAAATAGTCGTTAGTAATCTTGCTGTTTCTGATCAGCAAGGGCAAAAATGGGCGAAAAAATTAAAAACAGATCGATTAGATATTCTCTCAACTGAGTCTTCTGAGGCAAATGAACGACTTTTTAACCCAAACTACTTTGCTTATATCGCTTTTGCAGAGTTTAACTATTACTTTTACGCCTTCATTGCGGAAGGTGAAAATAGTGGTGACTACGTAGCCGCTTGGGAGTCAGAGTATGTGTGGATACTCTTTAAGTGGTTCCAAATCAACAAAGTAAACACTGGTATCTCCTAAATCATCAACCAATAATAAGGACTTACTCTTACTACTTTTTAGCTAATAATCAATGGCTTAGGGATGGGAGTGGTATGTGGCGGCCATGCTGCGACTTAGGGCGCTTAGTGATGCGCAGGCTCCAATAAGAGACAAGCAGCACTTAGCAGACTTGGAGCAGCATAGCCACATAAGAGCGGACAGCCCGACCTTTCCTCATTTTTCATTCGAGGGCGCACGCATAGGTAGCGCCCCTACTGGTCGAATGAAAAATGAGGAAAGGTAAGCCCCAGAAAATAGACGATCTTAATAAATAGTAAAAATGCTTATTCACTATTCAAAACTTATTTGTTCTATTACAGCATTGCTTTTATTTAATGCTTGTGTGCAATCATCGGATTCGGATTCTAATTTAGAGCTGCCAATAGATAATATAGAAGTGAACTTACCAACAGAAAGCAAGGAGGTAAATTGGCCGATTGAAGGGGAGTCGAATACTGTTGCAGATAGTGTTAATTTTAAAAGTACTTGGCATATTGGTCATGTTACTCGTACCTGGATTGGACCTGAGTATTGGACTAATCCTCTACAGGATTGGCAATTAAATAATGGGCGCTTGGAGTGCTTAACGAGAAGAAAGAATCGCAATATTCGCTTATTACCTTATGAGGTGATAGAGAAGAAAGGCGCATTTGTGACTAGTGTGGAATTGGGGAGTATTTTGCCTATCAAATCTCCTTATCCTTCTGCTTGGGTAGGCTTTACTATCGGGCTAAAAGGAGAGTTTAATGACTATAGGGATACGGCATTGAAGGGGAAAGGAATGAATGCGGGTATTACTATAAGTGGTGATTTGTTCATTGGCGATACCAAAATGGGACTCAAGAAGGTCAATATTCCCAATTATCAGGACGGCATCCGATTAGAATTGAAAGTGCAGCCTAGTACGAATGCTTATTATCAAGTCATCTTATCCGCTTATGACCTAACAGGCCAATTATTGGGGCAAATAGAATCAAAGACTATTGCCAATCAAGATTTGTGTGGGATGCTCTCCTTAACTTGTGATTTTCCGAAAAGAAAGAATATTGAATTGGGAAATGTCCGAAGAGATCCAAGCTTTTGGTTTAATAACTGGGCACTTAGTGGTCATAAAATAAAGCTTCGACCTGGACAGAGATTTGGGCCAATAGTCAATACTTTGTACACCTTAGATGAAGGTATCTTAAAAATGACGGCACAAGTTGTGCCTGTGAATAAGCCTGAAAAACAGCTAGTGGATTTACAGATTCGAACGGAGAACGATGCTTGGGAAAGTATTCAAAAATCAAAACTACACGCACTTGCAAGAACTGCTCATTTTAGATTTGATGAGTGGGATGATACTAAAGATGTCTTTTATAGGCTAGCTTATAATTTCTTGAATGGGGATAGTATACAAACAGAGTATTTGTATGGTATTATTAAAAGAGATCCAATTGCAAAATCATCTATTAAATTGGTTGGGCTATCTTGCAGTGAAGATTATGCTTTTCCTCATACTGATATAAGTACTCATGTAAAGGCTCATAAACCTGATTTGCTATTCTTTGCTGGTGATCAATTTTATGAACCAGATGGAGGGTATCACAATGCTGATTGGGATGCCCCTTTAGAAATCTCTACTTTAGATTATCTGCGTAAATGGTATCTCTTTGGTTGGGCTTATCGAAAATTGACCGCTAACTTACCTACGGTTATCATTATGGATGATCACGATGTGTTTCAAGGAAATCTATGGGGCGCTGGTGGTCGTAAAGCAACTGGCAAGAGCAAGTACGAAAAAGAACAATCTGGAGGCTATTTGATGCCTCCTCAGTGGGTTAATATGGCTCAGAGAACTCAAACTTCTCACCTACCTGATCCTTATGATCCGAAGCCAATCAAGCAAGGCATTAATGTCTATTATACTGACATGAATTATGGGGGGATTAGTTTTGCTATTTTAGAGGATCGTAAATTTAAATCTGGACCATTCAGCTTGTCTAATACTGATAGAGCAAGTGGTGGTAATACTGATAAAGAGGGACTAACTTTATTAGGAGATCGACAACTAAGCTTCTTAGAAGATTGGACACAGGATTGGGAAAATGATACTTGGATGAAAGTGGTCCTATCTCAAACGATTTTCAATAACTTGATTACCGCTCCTGTTAATGAAAGTAAGCCCAAACCCTTGGCAAAAGAGATTTATCCAACCCATCAAATTGCTCGTGATTTTGATACTAATGGATGGCCTCAAACTCCCCGAAATGAAGCTTTAAAGCTCATCAGAAAAGGATTTGCTTTTCATATTGCTGGTGATCAACATTTAGGATTAAGTATACAATATGGAGTGGACCAATGGAAAGATGCCAGTTATGCTCTGGCTATTCCATCTACCTCCAATCATTATATACGTACTTGGTTTCCGCCTCAGATAGGCGCTAATGCTCTAAGGAACGCACCAAGATATACTGGTGATTATCTCGATGGCTTTGGGAACAAAGTAAGTGTACTCGCTGCTTATAATCCTTTTATCACCAACTTGGAGCCGAGTAAGCTCTATGATAAAGCCACTGGTTACGCCGTCTGTACTTTCGATAAAATCAATCGCAACATAAAAATGGAAGTCTGGCCTCGTCAAAGCGACCCTAATAATAGAAGTAATAAAGCTTGTGATGGTTGGCCTATCATTATTAATCAACTCCAAAATTATGAACGTCAAGCGGTAGAACAACTTCCTAAGCTAATAATTAGTGGAATGGATAATCCTGTAGTGCAGGTTTTTAATGAAAAAAATGAAGAGCATATATACTCTATTAGAATAAAAGGCAACAGTTTTCAACCCAAAGTATTCGAAAAAGGAAGCTATACAATAAAGATTGGAGAGCCCAATACAGAGCAAGTTCAAATAAAAAAAGGGATAAAGAGTATTCCACTAAACAATAATAAGGAGTTAAAGATCAAATTTTAGAGTTATTGTTTGTTCTATTCTCCTGAATAGCTACCTTTGCAATCATTTTCTATTGGTAATGAAGTCATTAGTAGAAAACTGATCTAAAAGTTATTACAATACCAAAAACAAAAAATAAAAAATGCCATATCTTTTTACATCAGAATCTGTTTCTGAAGGACATCCAGATAAAGTAGCTGATCAGATATCTGATGCTGTATTAGATGCTATTCTGCTTCAAGATCCCAACTCTAAAGTAGCTTGTGAAACCTTCGTCACTACAGGCTTAGTATTAGTAGGTGGCGAAATACACACCAAAGCTTATATTGATGTACACCAAATCGTACGTTCAAAAATTAAAGAAATTGGTTATAACAAGTCTGATTACCAGTTTGACTACGCTTCTTGCGGACTCATCTCAACTATACATGAGCAGTCTCCTGATATCAGACAAGGTGTAGAACGTACCAGCTTAAAAGATCAAGGAGCAGGTGATCAAGGAATGATGTTTGGCTATGCCACTAATGAGACTGACAACTATATGCCTATCTCATTAGAACTTTCTCACTTACTATTAGAAGAGTTAGCAGCGATTCGTAAAGAAGGGAAAGTGATGACTTATCTTCGTCCTGATTCTAAATCTCAATTAACGATTGAATACACAGACGATAATAAGCCGAAACGAATAGAAACCATTGTATTATCTACTCAACATGATGACTGCTTCAAAAGTGAGTCAGATATGCAGAAAAAGATTTTAAAGGATGTCAAAACTCATCTTATACCAAGAGTGAAAGCACACCTATCTCCAGAGATCGCTAAATTCTTCGACAACAGCAAAATCAAATACCTCATCAATCCTACTGGAAAGTTCGTTATCGGTGGGCCTCACGGTGATACTGGCCTAACAGGCCGTAAGATCATTGTAGATACTTATGGTGGTAAAGGAGCACACGGTGGTGGTGCATTCTCTGGTAAAGATGCTTCTAAAGTAGATCGATCTGCTGCTTACGCTACTCGCCATATTGCTAAGAACTTAGTCGCTGCTGGTGTATGTGATCAAGTATTGGTACAAGTGGCCTACGCCATCGGTAAAGCCGAACCAGTAGGTTTATACGTCAATACTTACGGATCTGCTAATGTTGATATGAATGATCAAGAAATCTCAGCAACAATTGAGAAGTTATTTGACCTTCGCCCAGGATACTTAATCAAAAGACTAGGACTTAAGAACCCAATCTTCTCTCCTACTGCCGCTTATGGCCATATGGGTAGAAAACCTGGCAAAGTCACCTTTACCGTTAAAGGCAAGAAGAAAACCTTCGAAACCTTTACTTGGGAAAAGTTAGATTATGTAGCTAAGATCAAAAAGGCTTTCAAAATCAAATAAGGCCTTAGCCAATAAAAAGAGCAGAGTGTTTTTGACTATGCTCAAGAAATTAACTACCTTCAAAGCTGTTTTCCAATCGGGAAACAGCTTTTTTTTAAGCATTACTTATTTATCCTACTTAAACCTTCATC